>CAVDAS010000174.1:0-2033 GCA_963606955.1 Bacteroidaceae bacterium | reverse complement strand
CTGAATAAATAGCCCCAGCCACAGGCCCGCGGTTATTTCTGAAAGTTACATTATCTAACATTAACATACCCCCAGTTTCTACAGAAATAGCTCCATTATTTGCATTAATTAAAGTCATATCACTCAAACTTAAAGTCATACCAGATTTTACAACGAAAATACCTGCCACATTATCAGCATCAATAGTATGTCCGTCACCATCTATGGATATAGAGTTTGAAATAGTGATATTCTTAACATTTTTTTCATCATCTCCATGTTTAACATCATTTTTAAGAGTAATAGATGGAATAGAAGCCCCATCAATATCTTTTTGTAGAGATGTGAAATTCGTAGGATCATTACCAGTAGTCACTGATAACTCACCATCAGTATTTTGTACTAGTGTACTATTATCTACAGATCCATCAGTAGCAGAAACTGCAGAGATTGTTAGTAATACCAACAAAACAAACAATACACATAGCTTATTTCTAAAATTCAAGGATTTCCCCCCATTTATTTATACAAAAAAAACACACCAATAATAATTTAAAACCTGTTAACATAACTGTTAACATTGATTTTATATTTGATTATCAGAGTATATATAACTTACTAACAAGTCCTCAAATGAATTCATTTAAAAAAAGCAGCAATACTCTTTTGCACCACATAACACATTAATTTTTCAAAATTAAAAGAAATATTTATAAAAAAATCAATTAACACCCTACAATAGCTTAATAGATAGTTCATAGATTAAAAAAAGGCACTAAATAAAAAACTTAAAAGAAGTTTTAGAAAAGTTTAATAAAAATACTAAAATCTCAATAATTGGTGTGTTAATTGTAATTTAAAGTTGAATAAGATATAATATTTATATTAAACAAAAAGTCATAAACTTCTCCAAATATCCTCATATAAAAATTCCAAAAAGAACAACATAGTAAAACTACATTTTTTTATATAAGCATGATTATAATATGTGCAAATATAATATATAAAACTTCCTATATTGTTCTACCACAGATTTTAGTAAGAAATATTCCCCTAATACCTAAAAATAACTTTAAAAGCACTCCAGATTTTTAATTAAACAGCATTTTAACAGAATAATACTAGCTAATCACCATTATTTTAATATATAAAAATCCTAAAAATACAATTTTTGAATTTTGTAGCTAGCGTGCCAAATAGCTATTATTCTAATTTTAAAGCTTTCTTAAAAACTTATACTGTCTTTATCATCAAAAAAATACCATATCTGCAGAATACTTCTATTTTAAAAAAAAAGAAAAAAAATAAGGTTAAAAATTAACTTATTTTAATTGTGTTTCCTATTTGATAATCTTCCCAATAAGAAGTAATGATATAGGAACCTTTATTTAAATTAATATTTAAACTAGCTGTTCCGTTTTCATCAGTTGTTTTATTGTAGAAAACTCCATGTATGTTAAATGTTAAATTCTGATTAGCTAAAGGATTACCCTGACCATCAAGTGTTCTAGCTGTGAATTTAGTTTCATCACCATATTTCATAGAAATATCACTTGTTTCTAAGGTAGGTAAGACTTTTACTTTATTTCCTATTGAGAGTCCTTCATACATTGAAGTTATAATGTAGTCTCCAGGTCTTAAAGTAATAGCTAGTTTAACAGTACCGTTTTCATCAGCTGTACGATTATAGAATACACCATGGATGTTAAAGGTCACTGTTCTATTAACACCAAGAGTTCCGTTTTTATTCCATACTTTAACTTCGAATTTAGACGCATTATTATAGTATTTAGTTAAATCCTGTGTTTCAATTAATGATTTAACTGTAATATTAAATCCTTTTTGCTCACCAGATACTGGATTATAAGCTGTTAAAATATAATGACCTGGATCTAAGTTAATATTTAATTTAACTACCCCACTAGCATTAGTAGTACGGTTATAGAATACACCATGGATATTAAATGTCACATTAGTATTAGCTAGTACTTTACCGTATTTATCTAGGAATGTTGCATAGAACTGAGTATCATTCATCCACATTTTAACAAGAT
>CAVDAS010000173.1:0-2035 GCA_963606955.1 Bacteroidaceae bacterium | reverse complement strand
CCTGTTGCGTCTTCTGGAACATCTACAGTAATTGTAGTGTTTTTATTTGCAACAGCATCAGGAATGAAAACATCAACTTCATATACAGATACTTTAGATACATTAATTGTACCGTATTTTTGGTTGGAAGTGTAATTATTATCACCATAATAGTTAACAACAAAATTATATGTTTTATTAGCTAAATTAGAAACAGTGATAGTTGCAACACCGTTTTCAAGTTCACCTGTGTAATTTTTACCATCAATAGTTACATTTACATAACCTGTAGCATCAGAGTTTAATTTAACTGTGATAACAGCATCTTCTCCAACATGAATATCTTTAGCATCAATATCCATATTTGGAATTATTTGATTGACTATAAAGCTACCAGAATCTTTAGATCCATTGTAATTATCATTTCCAGCCCAACTAGCAGTGAAATTATAATTACCAGCAGCTAATTTATCACCAGCAAGAGTACCTTCACCATCAGTTATGTTAACAACATAATTTTTACCATTTACATTAACAATCACATTACCAGATAATTTGATAGTGCCATCATTTAAAGTAGCTTCAATAGTAAATATGTCATTATACTCAACATTTTTAATAGCTACGTCGAGATTTGCATTTGCTTTAGCTACTTCAATATTTTTAGTTACTTCAATAGGATCATATTTATTATTACCACCATATTTGACAACAACAGTATGATTACCAGCACCTAAATCTTTAATAGTATCAGTAATTTTACCACCACGAACTTCAGATTCAGATTTAACGACTCCATCAACAGTAATAGTCATTTTACCAGTAGCATCATCAGGTAAATCTGTTTCAACAACTAAATCTTTGCCAAATACAATATCCTCAGCAGTAACATTCATATTGGAACTAGCTCTAGATACAACAAAAGTACCAACTGCATTTCCAGTAGTGTAATTCTTATCACCAGAATATATGACTTTTACAGTGTAAGTACCTGCAACAAGAGTATTAGCTAAACTTGCAGTAGCTACACCATTTTCAACATTGAAAGTACCATAATATGTATCATTAATATAGATATCAACATTTCCAGTAGCATCAGAATTTAATTTAGTAGTAATATTTACTTTTTCACCAAATATTGTGTTATTAACCTCAACAACAATATTAGAAGCTATTTGACTAACTTTAAAACTACCAGAACAAGCAGTAGAATTATAATTATCATTATCTTCATAATTATTATTCCATGAAGCATTAAAACCATAATTACCTGCAGCTAATTTATCACCAGTAATATTACCTACACCATCTTTAACTTTAATTTCGTAATTTTTACCACCTACATTAACTGTTACAACCCCAGATAACGGAGCATTATTAACACCAGTTAAAACAGCATTAATAATAAATGCATTACCATAATCAACATTATTAATAATCACATTTAAAGTAGCATTAGCTCTAACTACATTAACAACTTCAGAAACTTCATTAGAGCAATACTTATCATTACCATCATAGTAAACAGTAATTTTATGAGGACCTTCGCTTAAATCTTTAATAGATTCTGTAGCTCTACCATTTACAACTTTTACATCCCTAGAATCATCATCAACAGTAACACGAACACTACCATTAACATCATTAGGTAATTCAATATTAAGAATTGCATTTTCACCAAAGACAATATCACCAACAGTCACATTCATCATAGGAGTTAATTGATATACCTTAAAACCAGTAGAGCTATATCCTCTAGTGTAATTCTTATCACCATTATAATTAACCTCTACATTATAATAACCTTCTTTGAGATTAGATAATGTCTTATTAGCCACACCATTTACAATATTAACAGTATATGGAGTTCCACCAACATTAATAGTAACAGATCCAGTAGCATCAGAGTTTAATTTAACAATAATAGTTTCATTTTCCCCAACAGGAACATCATTAACAACAACATCCATAGTTGGAGCTATTTGCTTAACTTCAAACTTACCAGCATAATTGGTTGCATTGTAATTATCATTTCCAGCCCAACTAGCAGTAAATT
>CAVDAS010000172.1:0-2056 GCA_963606955.1 Bacteroidaceae bacterium | reverse complement strand
TGCAAAATGCTCTAAAAAGAGCAGGAATTCGTTATATTAAAGGAAAAACTGTTAAATCACTAGAAGAAGGATTAAAATTTTATAGGGAATCTGGCCTAAAAGAGGTTGTAGTTAAACCAACACATGGAGCAGGTTCTGTTGGAGTTACTATATGTTCAAATGAAGAAGAGTTTTATCAGGCTATGGAATCAACCTTAGGTTTTGAAGGGTTTTTTGGTGAAGAAACAAATGAAGTAGTTATACAAGAGCGAATTCTGGGAGATGAATATGTTGTAAATACTGTTTCCCATAATGGAGTTCATAGGGTAACTACTCTATGGAAGTATTATAAAAAACAAACGCCTGATGGAAATTATATTTATGATACTGTGGTTTCTATTAATGAATTAGATATTTCTCATGCAGAACTGGTTGAATATGCATATAATGTTGCTGATGCAGTTGGAGTTAAATACGGGCCAATACATGGTGAATATATGATTGATGAAAAGGGTCCTGTATTAATTGAAGTTAATTGCAGGCCATGTGGATTTAATCTTGATGCTGAATTCTTAGATAAAATTTCAGGACAGCATGAAACAGACAGTGTTCTTGATTCTTATTTAAATCCTGAACGTTTCAACTATGAAAGGATGAAAAAATACAGATTAAATTCTTATGGTATATTAAAATGTTTCATTATACCAGAGGATATTTTCCCTCAGTCAATTCCAATGGAACACATAGCAAAACATCTTAAAAGTCATTATAAAACAGCAGCTATTGATTTAACCGATGAACCACAACTTTTAGAAAAAACCAAAGACTTAGAAACAACAGGTGGATTTATTTACTTAAGTCACAAAGATTATTACACAATTCAGGATGATTTGGAGTATTTGCGTAGTGTAGAGAGTCTTGCATTTTCTCAGGTAATCAGTGATGGTTTGGATAAAAAAACAACTAAAGAAGATTCATCTAATTCTGATGTTATCACTGATTTATTAACTAATAATACAATTAAGGGAACAACATTATTAATTACTGATGAGTTTATAGATAATCCGGAAATTGTTCAGTGCAAACTTAATAATCTGGACGGGGTTTGTGATGATTTTGAAAATGTATTCCTTAATTTGGATGAAAGTATTTTAAATATAAAAGATTCTCAAACAACTAATTTGATTTTAAACATTAAAGATAAAATTAAAGTAGGTGGAATAATATTTATTCCTGAAAAGACATATCAGTACATTGCCGGAGGCCGTAATGGTATGGAAGCTCTCATAAAAGCTTTAAATTTAAGAATTGAAGTTCCGCCATATGGAATTAACGATATCATAATAGCTACGAGAACTTAACTGAATAATTATCATTATGGGGTGTTGTAAATGGAGAATATAATTGTTGTTGATTGTTTTTCAACTGGGAAGAATTTTATTAAAGATATTGTTCGAAGAAATTATCATCCAATTATTTTAGAAGTAAATATTGATTGCATGACTGAAGAATGTGCTAAAACAAGAGCTCAAAAATATAGGGCTCTTTATGAAAGTATTGATGATGATTTTGATTTAATTTATGAACAAGATACTTTTGAACAAACAGTTGAGTTAGTTAAAAAATTTGATCCTGTTTTAATTTTACCTGGACGTGAAGGCGGTGTAGTTTTAGCTACTAAATTAGCTAATGAATTAGGATTAACATCTAATCCTATTGAATCATTAGATGCAATGACTTTAAAAGATGAAATGCAAAATGCTCTAAAAAGAGCAGGAATTCGTTATATTAAAGGAAAAACTGTTAAGTCACCAGAAGAAGGATTGAAATTTTATAGGGAGTCTGGCCTAAAAGAGGTTGTAGTTAAACCAACACGTGGAGTAGCTTCTGTTGGTGTTACTATATGTTCAAATGAAGAAGAGTTTTATCAAGCTATGAAGTCAACTTTGGGTTTTGGAGGGTTTTTTGGTGAAGAAACCAATGAAGTAGTTATACAAGAGCGAATTAAAGGTGATGAATATATTGTAAATACTGTTTCCCATAATGGAGTTCATAGGGTAACTACTCTATGGAAGTA
>CAVDAS010000171.1:0-2063 GCA_963606955.1 Bacteroidaceae bacterium | reverse complement strand
TATGATTCAAATTGGTTAGCATACCATACTTGGCTTTGATTAAAGTTTTCATAACTGTTCATTCCACTAATATCTACTTGATAGTTTTTATTATACTGTACAGTGTTGTTTATAATCACACCAAATGCACGAGCATCAGTTACGAATTTGGTATCATAATATGAAACATAGAAATATCCACCATCACCGAAGCCAGTTCCCCAGCTGTTTTTAAGGATAAATGCTCCGTCTCCTGGTGGAGTTATTATGAAGTTGTCTTTGCTGTAGTTATCATCCCATCCAACAAGTGTAACTGCATGGTTTGCTTCTTTAGTTTCATTATAATATTGTGCTGAAGTATTGGTATTGTAATATGGTTCAGATGTTTCTGCACGGTAAGCAATCCAAAGTGCTCCATATTTAATTAATGCTTCTTTTAATTGGTCATTATCAGTTGCATTTTGACGTGGGTTAATCATAATAACATCTTGGATGTGTATATCTTCATCAGTAGATATTAATGTGGATATTTTTCCAAGTTCGTCATAGGAGTCGTATTCTGTTGGGAACATTCCAAACCAGTTTACTAAATATCCTATACCCATGTAGTCATCTCCGCCTTCCTCATTTACTTTATTTCCATAGATGGAGTATTTAATCATACTATTTTGGAGGTTATTTTCAGAGAAGTCGTATTCAACTTCTGTTGCTTTAAGTAGTGCTGATTCTAATGATCCGCAAGTTCCGAAAGTCCAGCATGAACCCATATTTCCTTGATTTTTAACTGAGCTTACCCAGTTAAAGTCTTTTAAATTAAATCTTGAAGGAAGGTTAGTTACAATTATTGAATTATTTAATAATGTTAATGTAACTCCTGTTCCGTCAACAACAGTTGCGTAGTAAGTGTTGTTTAATGAGATTACATCATCTGTGAAATTACAGTTGATTGCTGTGTGGTTTTTATCAAATAATGAGTAGATTCCAGTGGTGTTAAATTTGGTGTTATTGGTGAAATAGGTTTTATTCATAAATAATGAAGTGTCGTAGGTGTATATTGCTCCACCGTTGGATGTTGCTGTGTTATTTATGAATTTGGAGTTGGTTATTGTAGCATTTGTCATATCTAAGTATAAACTACCACCGTTTGCTCCTCTGGATTCATCATCGCTTAATCCTTTGTTATTTATGAAATTAACATTATCCATAGTTAAATTAACATAGGATGTATATATTGCTCCTCCATCAAAGGTAGCTGCATTTTTTGTGAAGTTAGAGTTTTCAATAGTTAAATTACCTTCAAGTTGGACTATAGCTCCTCCAAACTCAGAAAATGAATCAGTAAATGTTGAATTTATAATAGTTACATTTTCTATTGAATCAATAAACAAGCTTCCTCCATTTTTAGCAGAATGTGTATTTGTAAATTCAGAGTTTGTAATTGTAATTGCATATGTTTCAGTTGAATTTTCATCTACACTTTTTTTAGCTCCAATAGCTCCTGCAGTTTTCTTTGAAGTTAAATTAGTAAATTTAGAATTATTAATTGTGGTATTGGAATTTGAAGCAAATACTGCAGCTGAATAATTTGAAATTATATTAGAAAACCTAGCATTTTCTATTATTGCTTCGGTATTATAAAGATATACTGAACCCCAGTTTACTTCAGAGTTTTTAAACTCACAATTACTTATTTCAATAGCTGAAGTCTGTGCAAAAATACTTCCTCCAGATTCGCCTGTTATATTTGTAAAAGAGGAATTTATAACATTTAAGACACCGTATGCTGATGCTAATGTTCCTATTTTTGTTGATTCCATATTTTTAAATGTTACATTATTTAAAGTAACATTGGAGAATACACTAAGTATTCCTGCTCCTGTATCTCCAATTCCATTAACAAAAATAAGATTATTTATTGTTAAAGTACTATTGCTTATACTAAATATTTTTGCTTGGTTTGATCCGTCAATACTATGTCCGTTTCCATTAATTACAAAATTAGTTTTGTTCATTATTGTAATTCCGCTACTGTAATTAGAGTCGGTTGCATTATTATAAGTATAATCTTGTTTTATGTTTAATTC
>CAVDAS010000170.1:0-2091 GCA_963606955.1 Bacteroidaceae bacterium | reverse complement strand
AAAATTAATATAAAAATGAACGACAATTAAATTCTGAGAATATCTGCCAGCACTCTATTACTATTGTTTTTTGTTTTCCACATAATCTTGCCTCATGCAAATAACTACCCGTATTTGTATTACTTAACTTATCCTAGTACCCAAATCAATTATATATAATTTTACAAAAACTTAAATTATACTAAAAACAAAGAAATAGTAAACAAAGAATTTTAGTTGTTAATTATGAATAAAAAAGCAAAGTACGAATTAATTTTAATCATTCTAATAGGTATTGTTCTAATAAACACTGCCATTGTTATTAGTAATCCTGACGAGAAGAGTGATGATGCAAACTGTTATAATATGACAACTGTAGGAAGCAATGAAAACGGAACAGTTTACAAAATTATAGCTGGAAATAATTCTTCTAATGATACTGTTGGGGTAATCCTTGGAGTTCATCCTAGAGAACATGAAATCCATGAAGAAATGAATAAAACGATTGCCAGCATTACAGGAGACAATGGAACGAATAACTTAACTAAAAAATTCGTAATTTACTATATTGTCACAAAAGACAATTTAACTTCACGGGATGACACAAGGCCTGCTGGTGAAAATTTAGCTCATGACTTTATTGTTCCAAATATAAAATCAGATAATCCGTTTATTGTAATTGATATTCATGAAATTGACCCGAAATATGAGTATTCAAATTTCGTGTATTCAATTTCAAATAACAGTGCAAAAGCAGATGATTACGCCCATATAATAGCGAAAAATTTAAGTATTGAGAATTATAACTTTACAGAAGGTACAAGTCCTCAGAAGGTTACCCAACCAATAGCTGCTCAAGGAATTAATACATTATTATTAGAAACATGTATTACGAATTCCCTGGAAGAAAAACATGATTTAGCAGTGAAATTAATTTATACTTTAGATAATTTGAAAAAGTGATTAATATGGGAAAAACTCGCGGAATATTAATTGGTAGAATGCAACCAGTCCATAATGGTCATATTGAAGTAATTAAAAAAACATTAGAAGAAGTAGACGAAATTATAATTGGAATAGGTAGTGCTCAAAAAAGTCATGAATTAAAAGATCCATTTACTGCAGGTGAACGTATACAAATGTTAACACAGGCATTAATTGAAAATAATATTGATTCTGGCAGACATTATATCATACCAATGGAGGATATTAACTACAATGGAATATGGGTGGCTCATGTAAAAATGATGACTCCTCCTTTCTCTGTTGTTTATTCTGGAAATCCATTAGTTAAACAATTGTTTTATGAAGAAGGATTTGAAGTTAGAAATCCTCCACTTTATGACAGAAAGAATTTATCTGGAACTGAAATTAGAAGAAGAATACTTGGAGATGAAAACTGGCAAGAACTTGTTCCTCAAGCTACAGTAAACCTTATAAATGAAATAAAAGGTGTTGAAAGATTAAAAAATTTAGCTGTAAAAGAACTAAGTGAAATTGGAGATTAATAAATGGTTGTAAGAGTTATTGAAGCAAAAGAAGATAAAGTAACAATAGCTGATTTAATAGCTGATTTAAAAAAAGCAGATAAAGTCGACTACAGTGGAGCTATTTTTACTTTTGAAGGCATTGTTCGTGGAAAAGAAGAAAATATGAACCTTGAAAAGCTCATATTAACTACTCCTGATAAGAATAAAACTTTAAAAGATATTGAAGATATTGTAGAAAATGCAAAAATCAAATACAATGTTTTTGAGATATCTGTAATTCATTATATTGGAGAATTTTATACTGGAGATAGCCTGTTTTTAGTTGCTGTTTTAGGTGGACACAGAGGGGAGTCACTTGATGCACTAAAAGAAGTAATTGAAAAAGTAAAATTCGATGTTGAATTTAAAAAAGAAGAAATTTCAGATAATGGAACTAAAACTATATTGGCAGGAGGTTGATTCTTATACCTCTAATTTTTTTTATAAAACTAATAATCCTATTTTTAGTTGTTTACTTAATTGTAAAGAATATTAAGGTTATCTTTGTTATTTTAGCATTGATTTTCCCAATGCTGTCAGTTTAATATTTCATCATTATTTTTTTAAAATTTTTTCTCTATTT
>CAVDAS010000169.1:0-2110 GCA_963606955.1 Bacteroidaceae bacterium | reverse complement strand
GTTGAAGATACTCTTAAAAGGGAATTTTCAGAAATTGAAGCGGACATGGTTGTATTATCTACAGCTATGGAGCCTTCTGAAGGTACTAAAGAAATTGCAGAAATCTTAAATGTTGGTACTACTGAAGATGAATTTATTAAAGAAGCACATCCGAAAATCAAACCTGTAACAACTGATGTTCAGGGAACTTTTGTTTGTGGAACTGCACAAGACCCAAAAGACATTACAGAATCTATTATGCAAGCTACTGCAGCTGCTTCTAAAGTAGCTGAGTATAATTATGGGGGAATAGAAATTGAACCATTTATTGCAGAAATTGATGAGGAAAAATGTATTGTCTGCGGAGGATGTGTGAAACGTTGTAAATTCAAATCAATGAGTATCCAGGATGATAAAATCTATATTGACCCAATGAGCTGTACTGGTTGTGGGAAATGTTTAGTTGGATGTAAACAATTAGCTATTACAGTTAATGGTAATATTGATGAAAAAATAAAAGCTACAATTGATGGAGTATTAGCTAAAAAAACACCTGGAGAACGTATGATTTTAGTTTTCCTTGATAATATTGGTTATACTGCAGCAGATAATATAGGTGTTAATAGATTATCCTATCCTGAATCTATCCATATTATTAAAGTACTTTCTGTAAATCGTGTAAGACCTCGTCATATTAGACATGCTCTTGAAAATGGTGCTGATGGAATATTTATTGGTGAATTCCCTGGAGATTTAATGTATGGTGAAGTTGAAAAGAAAATAGAAAAAGTTAAGCAAAGAATTGCTGATGTTAATCAAAATCCAGATAGAATAACATTTTCAAAAGTTTATATTCCGTATTTTACTGGATTAGCTAATAAGTTAAATGATTTTGATAAAAAAATTGAAGAATTAAATGAGTCTGAATAGATTCATTTAATTTATATACTTTTCATAAATCTGTTTTTAATTTCAATTGGTGTTAAATCAATAATTGGAGCTTGTGAATTTCCTGGTTCTGTATTAAAACAAATAAAGTTACATTCATTATCATTTATTACTTTTTTTAAATCTACTTCTTCATAATTGTAACAATTTTTAATACCAACACTTTTAGCCATTTCTTTTAAATTTAGGTGTTTTGCATAAGTTTCTTGATTTCCTGTTGAACCATATGCTTCATTATTAATAACAATCCAGGTTAAATTAGATGGATTTTGAGCAAAAGTAGTAATTAATGATCCTAGGTTCATTAAAAATGATCCGTCACCATCTATAATAACAATTTTTTCATTAGGTTTAGCTAGTGCAAGACCAAGGCCTATTGATGAAATAAGTCCCATAGAACCAATCATATAAAAGTTTTTATCTCTATCATCTATATCATATAATTCTCTTGAAGGGAATCCTATATTGCATAATACTAATTCATCATCGATTATACCCATTATTTTTGCAATTGCATCTCTTCTTTTCATCAAATCACCAATATTTAATTTCTAATAATACAGATACAGGTTTACCTTCTTCAACAGATAATTTCCATGCATTTCTCACAGCTTCATATGCTGTTTCAGGATTTGTTGGTTCAAAGAAATGGAAATCCATAGCATTTAATAATCTTGGTGTAGATTCTCCCATTGGTATTTGTCCACAGATAGTTTCTCCATCTGTTCCTCTATGACTTACGATTATGATTAATGGGAATTCGTATAGTTCCATTAGTGATTTAAGAGCATTAATGGAGTTTCCAAGTCCTGAATTTTGCATTAAGATAGCAGGTTTGCGACCACCCATATATGCACCAGCACAAATACCTATTCCTTCTTCTTCTCTTGTAACTGGGATATGCATGATTTCCTCGTCTTCGTCAACCATTTTTAATAGTTTACTTAAATTAACGCATGGAACACTAACAACAAAATCTATTTCAGCATCTTTTAACCCATTATAAATAGCTTCAGTACTATCCATATTCATCATCTTTATATTTTTAATATATAATGTTGTATTGTTTAGTTATATAATTATTGTGGATAGATTACTGTGTTTTCATTGTGTTAATTTTATATTATGGCAATGCTATCAAGTTAACTTTTTTTGTTTAATTTTCTTTATTTTTTTGATTTAG
>CAVDAS010000168.1:0-2201 GCA_963606955.1 Bacteroidaceae bacterium | reverse complement strand
GTTAGATTTTCGATATTTACATTTAGTTTGGAGTCTGCTTTAGCTACGTTAAAGCTACCTATATCTATTGCAATATTATAGTTATCATTATCAGTCCATGTAGCTGTAAATTCATGGTCTCCTGCTTTTAAGATAGTACCATCAATAGTTCCTTTACCATTAGTAACATTTACTTTGTAATCTTTGCCATTGACTCTGACCATGACTGTTCCGTTTAATAGAGCTTTGTTAACACCAGTTAAGGTTGCATCAATAGTAAATATTTCACCATAGATTACATTTTTAATGTTGATGTTTAAATCAGCGTCTGCTTTAGCTACATTAATGTTATCAAATGCAAAGCTGGTTTCGTATTTATTATCACCATTATAAGTAACAGAAATGCGATAGTTACCTGCACTTAAACCTGTGATTGTTTTATTAGCTTTTCCATCTTCAATATCAACAGTTGCGTATTCTTCATCATCAACAATGATAGTAACATTACCTGTTGCGTCTTCTGGTAGGTTATAAATCCATAATGTTCCATTTTCACCAAATACAATATCATATATTGCAATTTTCATTAATGGGTAAAGTTTATAGACACTGAATGTGTAGTTTCCAGAAGTTGAGTTGTAGTTGTTATCTCCAGGATAGGTTATATTAACTCTGTAAGTTCCTGCTTTAAGATTGGATATTATTTTTAGTCCTTCTTTAGCAGCTACACTGTATGTTTTATTATCTACTGTGATTGTTACATTTCCTGTTGCGTCTTCTGGTAAGACAAATTTAATCACTGCATCATCACCGACAGCAATGTTATCTACAAAAATATCAAGGTCTGTGCTGATTTTAGCTACATTAAACTCAACAGTATCGTTAACCTTTGTGTAATTATCATTTCCCTTCCAGTATGCAGTTGCAGAGTAGTTTCCACTAGCTAATTTAATACCATTAGTTGTGGCTTTACCATTAACAACAGTTATGTTATAGAGTCTATTATCTATTAATACGTATACTGTGCCGTTTAATGGTGTGTTATGTAGACCATATAATGATGTTGTGATTTGGAATATTTCACCATATTTTACATCGGAAATACTGATACTGAGAGTAGGATTTGCCTTAGCTACATTGATAGTTTTAGTAACTGTAGCTCCACTGTATTTACTATCACCACTATATTCAATACTGATGCTATGGTCACCAACAGACAATCCAGTGATTGTTGCGTCAGCTTCTCCATTATCTAAATAGCATGTGTCGTATTTTTCACCGTCAACATATATTATTACACTACCAGTTGCTCCAGGTACGATAATTTCCATATTTTCATCACTACCCACAGTTATGTTTTCTGTGATGAATTTTATGTCTTTTTCTGGATTTATTTTAGATACATTGAAGTTTTTATTAACAGTTACTTGATTATAGTTATTGTCTCCACCATAAGTTACAATAGCTATGTAATTACCTTCTGGAAGATCAAATATTGTTTTACTACCATCTCTAACAGATGCTTCGTATATTTTTTCTCCTATTTGGATAATTATATTTCCTTCTGCATCATCAGGTAAGTTGAATTTAATTATTTCATTTTCACCAACATTAATGTTAGATACAGTAACATCAAGTGTAGGATAGATTGTATATACTTTAAAAGCACCATTATCTTTTGCAGTATTATAATTAGTTCCTTCCCAGCTAGCTTGGAATTTGTATTCACCAGCATCTAGTTTAAGATCACTACATATTCCTTTTCCATTAGTAACGTTTACATAAGAAATTTCATTATTAATATTTACTACAACAGTGCCGTTTAAACCAATATTATTTATGCCAGTTAATGTAGCTATAATATTTAAGGTTTTACCATAATCTACATCATCAATAATTACATTTAAGGCAGCGTTTGCTTTAAATACTTCAAATTCACCATCATGGTGATCACTTACATATTTATCATCACCAGTATAATCAACAGTGAATTTATATTGTTTTGCGTCTAATACTGGAGTAGTTATACATGCGGATCCATTTTTAACTTCTTGAGAGTATGTAGTCTCACCTATAGTAACTGATACCCTACCAGTAGCATCACTTGGTAAAGTAACAATCATAGTTTGATTCATACCATAAATAATATTACCAAAAATAAGATAATCATCATATTTATTTTTAGATACTGTAAATTTAACAGTATTATTTTCATATCCTGC
>CAVDAS010000167.1:0-2244 GCA_963606955.1 Bacteroidaceae bacterium | reverse complement strand
TGCTGAATAAATATTAGATCCTATTTGATGAGCAGTTAATGCAGTAGTTACATACTTGAAAAGTGTAAGCAAAGTATATCCAACAGTACTTCCAAAGCCAACATGATTATGATTAGCCACATTAAGCCAAGAGGTAATACTCACATCACCAGTAGCACCTAAAAGACCAGCTAAAGCAGACCAGCCAACAGATGCATGATTATAACCTAAAGCCACAGAAACTCCAACAACAACACCTATAAGATTATTCTTAAGATAAGTTAAAACAGAATTAGTAACCATACTTGGACCTTCATTTAAAATATACTTACTATTATTCAAAGTACAATTACTAAACATACTACATCCCAAATTATCATCATAGAAAGCTGCTCCACTACTGTAAGCTACATTATTCGCAGCAGTACAGTTAACAAACTCAGCAGACCCAAGATTATAGACTGCAGCACCATATTTAGCATAATTATTCATGAAAGTACAATTTATAAATACCATGCTACCCATATTTTGTACTGCTCCACCATAATCCTCATCAGTTGTGTAATCCACACGACAGTTATCAAAAGTAACATTAATACAAACCATCTGACCTGAGTTGATAATTGCTTTGTTAAAATCTTTTAAAACAAAATTCTTTAAAACTACAGTACCACCATAATTAATTAAAAAGTGATTTTCATCTTTAGTTTTATCAGATTTATCACTTTGTGCAATAACACTAGCTCCTTTACCGTCAAAGACTAAATTATTACCTGATTTAACTTTTATAACATCAGTACCTTTAAAATTCCAGTCATGAATCGCAGACTTAGCAAGCTCAACATTAAATGCAGCATAATAATTACTTTTCAACAAAGCCCAGTGAGCATCATTACTATTCAAGAAATAAATAGGCAATGTAGTACTACTCTTATCCCAGTCACCATTTGAATCATAAATAATAGAACTTAATTCATTATTCTCAGACTTAATATCACAATCATAACCAGATTTAGTAGCGCCAGTTATTTTTACTAAACCTCCTACATCATAAACATCATTACACTGAGAGCCAGTACAATAATGCTGAATAATAGACCCGAAATCCATCCATATACCAACAAAATTATAATACCAGCTATCCTTATTTCCTTCAGATTTATAATCAAATCCTGCTTTATTATTGCTAAAAGTACAGGTATTATCTAAAAATACCTGACCTCCTTCATTATAAATAGCTCCACCTTTATTTGCATAATTATTAGCAAAATTAGTATAACTAACATTACAAGTACCATAATTACGAATAGCACCACCAATATCATTCTCATCTAAAACATAGCTAACCTGATTATCCTTAAAAGTAACATCCTTACAGTTTAATACACCATTATTCAATATAGCTGTACCAAAACCGGCAATAGTTACATTATTTAAAAAGACCTGAGATGAAGACACGATATACAACAAACGCAAAGCACTATCATCAGATTTGATTGTTGCACCATTACCATTAACCGTAACATTCAAACCAGACTTAACAAAACACAAATAATCACTGTTACTAGTATCCACCATATCAGAACTCTCAGTTTCGTGATACATATCACCAATAGAACCAAACAAACCTTTAATTAAACTTATAGCCGGGTGGAATAATGAAGCAAGAAAATTACCAAAATCAGCGCCTGTTTTTAAATACCAACTACGGTCTTCAAATGTATAGGCGGTATTTTTCAAATTAATAGTTACATTAGCAGCAGAATAATTACCGGCAGTCAAATAACTAAAAGCAGCAACCAAATCCCCAGTATCATTAACATCAAAGACAAGATTATTACTAGTACTATTGACATTAAGATCAATCAACTGAACAGAACTGGAAGCCATTGTTCCAACTTCAGGTTTCTCAGAAGTACCATTATAGAAAACCTGTACAACAGCACTGTTATGTACAAAAATATCCTCACCAAAATTATAACCAGATGTAGAACCTGCAGTATTACCGCCCCATTTACAATTAGCGAAAACAGCTTCGGAATTTGGCTCACAACAAACAGCACCACCATAACTACCCCTATTATCAACGAAAGAACAGTTAATACAAGATAATTGACCATAGCTATCTATAGCACCACCTTTACGGAACAAAGCATGAGCATTCACAGTAGTATCACGTTTATTATCTTTAAAAATACAATTTACAACAGTACACATACCATAAGAACGTATTGCAGGTTTACAATTAGTAAAAGTACAATTAAA
>CAVDAS010000166.1:0-2454 GCA_963606955.1 Bacteroidaceae bacterium | reverse complement strand
ACGATGTGCAACAATCAATACAAACTAATCATCAGTACCAAATAGGACAGAGCCTTCCAATAGGTTGTTTTAAACAGCGAATGCTTATTTTAGTTTTTTGTCTGCATATGTTGGTTAAATATTTTTTTCATCACAATCTCTTTTTTATACTTTTCATTTGGGTTGTTTAATAGGGGATTTTTGATGTGGCAATGACACATATTTATCTTTGCATTTCAATGTCTTAAAATACTTTAATTATTTTGATAATATCTTTAATAAGAAATTTCATTAATATTCTCTAATTACAGTATCAAATAATTTAAAAAAAGATTAATTGGTGGTTTAAAGACAAATAACCAATTTTCTATAAAAAAATTTTACTCTAAATTAAAAAACTTTACCTTAAACTTTACTCTTTAAATTGAACTTAGCTACGAGTATTTTAATGTATTAATATAAAGAGTGTTCCGAATACTTGTTTTTATCTGTAAAATCCCCAATAAAAGTATTACGAAATAGGCATATCCTGGTTAAATAGCAGAATTATTTGTTATCAGTATTACTTTTTCATGAAAATTTTAATTTTTCGGAACCCTCATTATCTTTTTGATTCCTATAGGTCTATTGATTAGATTTTAAAAATAGCTATGAAATTCATCTAAATCTTAAAATTAACTTAAGACAGAAAATTGCTTTGAAACTGAAAAAATAGAAATAAATTCTATTTGGAATGAAAATAATTATAATTTATCTTATAATTTATAAAAATGCTTTTTTAGGACTTTTTTCAAAATAATAACATTATAAATAAAAATTTACAAAAGTCTCTAATGAAAAGCTCCAAAAGTGTATAATGAAAAGGTCAAAAAGTATATAATAAATAACTCCAAAAGTGTATAATGAAAATATCAAAAAGTCTCTAATGAAAAATAATAAGTTGATTAAAATGGAAAAAAAATACTTAAAACGTTATATGGATGATGATTTAGAAAGATATCTTCGAATGATTGGTGCAGTATTAATAGTTGGGCCGAAATGGTGTGGTAAGACTACAACAGCTGAAAAACATGCTAAAAGTGTGATAAAATTACAAGACACTAAGAGAAGAGAAACATATAAAACCTGGGCGGAATTTGATCCTGACAGATTGTTGGAAGGTGATAAACCTAAATTAATAGATGAATGGCAAATGGCGCCTATATTATGGGATACCGTCAGAAATAGTGTTGATGAAATAGGTGGCGAAGGATTATACATCTTAACAGGCTCAACTGTTGTTGATGAATCAAAAATAATGCATTCAGGCACTGGAAGAATACACAGAGTATTGATGAGGCCAATGAGTCTATATGAAAGTTTAGAATCCAATGGTAAAATATCATTAATGGAGTTATTTGACAATCCAGATTTAGATATTAATGGCATAACATCTGATTTAACTGTGGATGATTTAATATTTGCTACATGTAGAGGCGGATGGCCAGAATCTGTTATGAAAAAAGATAGGGAAGCCCAATTATTTGTTGCTAAATCATATGTGCAAAATATTTGTAATACAGATATTTCAGCTATTGATGGTGTTAAAAGAAACCCTGATAAAGTAATGAGCCTTTTAAAATCTCTTGCCAGAAATAATTCCACATTAGTTAATGATAAAACAATATTGGCAGATATTAATGTAAATGAAAACATGAGCAATGGAACATATTATTCATATATCAAAGCATTAAAAGACTTATTTGTTATAGAAGAAATAAGAGGGTGGGCACCGAACATAAAATCAAAAACATCAATGAGGTCAAGAAACAAAAAAATATTCATAGACCCATCAATTGCAATAGCTACATTAAAGATGAGTCCTGAAGCTTGTGAGGATGATTTATCATTGTTTGGATTTTTATTTGAAAATCTGTGTATTAGGGATTTAAGTATTTATACTAGCCCATTAGATGGAAATATTAATTATTATCATGATAAATCAGATATTGAAATTGATTGTGTAGTGCATTTAAATGATAATAGGTATGCACTAATTGAATGTAAATTAGGTAGTGAAAAAATTGATGAAGGGGCAAAAAACTTGTTAAAAATCAATAAATTAATAGAAAAACATGATGAACTAAATAATCCAAGCTTTTTAGCAGTCTTAACTGGGGGAGAGGTTGCATATACCCGTCCAGATGGTGTTAAAGTCATTCCAATAGGTTGTCTTAAACAGTAATTGTGGGGCTTGTTATTGATAATAAGCGGATTATACTTTCCAAAAAAGTTTTTAGAATCAGATATTAATCGGAGTATAATATGAACAATATAAGTTAATTGATAATCAAATTGATAATGGGCGGTTTGATGAAAAAATCATTGAATATTCAAGTTCAAATGACGTTGACATGGATTCTTATGACTCATATTTTAAATATAGGGTCCTAGATTTGTCACCATGTAATGTGGGTTAAAATGAGTTTATTTTTT
>CAVDAS010000165.1:0-2473 GCA_963606955.1 Bacteroidaceae bacterium | reverse complement strand
AAGACAAAATATGAAAAATATTCAGACTCAAATAATATCTGCCAACACTCTATTTTTAGCAAGTAATAGTATAAAATAATAAATATCTAAAAAAATAAAAGTTATTACATAGCTTAAATTTTAATAATTTAAGTATGTTTATATAGATATTTTGGTGTTAAAATATGGATAAAAAAATTGGAATTATCGCCTGTATAATCGTCATAATAGCTATAATTGTTGGTGTGGCGGCTTACTCTGGCGTATTTAATGGGGAAAGTAAAGTAGTTAACGACGATAAAACATTAGTTGTTGGATTTGATGCTGAATTTCCACCGTATGGTTACAAAGATGACAATGGTAACTATGTAGGTTTTGATTTAGATTTAGCACAAGAAGTTTGTGACAGAAACAATTGGACTTTAGTTAAACAACCTATTGATTGGGATGCTAAAGACAGTGAATTAAGTTCTGGAAGTATTGACTGTATCTGGAACGGATTTACTATGGATGGCAGAGAAGATCAATATACCTGGTCTGAACCTTATTTTGATAATAAACAAGTTGTTGTAGTGAAAAATGGTTCTGATATTAGCTCTTTAAGTGATTTAAAAGGTAAAAATGTAGAAACTCAAAAAGATTCCTCTGCATTAGCTGCACTTCAAGGGGATCAAAAATCATTAGCAGATACATTCGGAAACTTAGTTGAAGTAGCTGATTATAATACTGCATTTATGGATTTAGAATCTGGAGCTTGTGATGCTGTTGCAGTAGATATTGGAGTTGCACATTATCAAATTAATTCAAAAAACGGTACTGATACTTTTGTAATATTGGATGATAATATATCTTCAGAAAAATACGGTATTGGTTTTAAACAAGGTAATACTGAATTAAGAGATCAAGTACAAGCTACTTTAGATGAAATGTTTAAAGATGGTACTGTTGATAAAATAGCTGATAAATACAGTGAATACGATATCAAAGATTCTCTTATAAGTAATTAAGTCAGGCGAATAATATATGTTATTAAGTAATGTAATAGCACAATTATGTGGAGGTATGGTTACTTCCATTGAAATTTTTTTACTTACTCTATTATTTTCACTTCCTCTTGGTCTTGTAGTAGCTTGGGGGAGGATGAGTAATTTTAAACCATTAAGATGGTTAATGAAAGTGTATATCTCAATTATGAGAGGTACACCATTAATGTTACAATTAATTGTAGTGTTCTTTGCACCGTATTATGTGTTTGGTGCATCTTTATCTCCTGATTATAGGATGATAGCTGTAATTATTGCTTTTTCAATTAATTATGCAGCATACTTTGCCGAAATTTACAGAGGCGGAATTGAAGCTATTCCTAAAGGACAATATGAAGCAGCACAGGTTTTAGGTTATGGTAAACTAGAAACATTTTTCGTAATTATTCTACCTCAAGTTGTTAAAATAGTCCTTCCTTCAATAACAAATGAAGTAATTACTCTTGTAAAAGATACATCTTTATCATTTGTAATAGCTATTCCAGAGATGTTTACAGTAGCTAAACAAATTGCGGCTTCAGATGCTTCAATTGCTGCATTGCTTGTAGCTGGTGTATTTTATTATGTATTTAATGTAATTGTTGCATTTGTAATGGAATACTTTGAAGAAAAATTAGCTTATTACGATTAAGGGGGAAATATCATGAGTTTATTAGAAGTTAAAAATCTTAAAAAAAGTTTTGGTGATAATGAAGTATTAAAAGATATTTCTCTTAAAGTGGATAAAGGTGAAGTTTTATGTATAATTGGACCGTCTGGTTCAGGTAAATCCACATTACTTAGGTGTATAACTAATTTGGAGACTCAAGATAGTGGAATTATTGATTTTGATGGAACATTCGGATTAGTGTTTCAAAATTTCAATTTATTCCCTCATCACTCAGTTATGAAAAATATTATTAATGCACCTATTAAAGTTCAAAAAAGAGATAAAGAAGAGGTTTGCAGGGAGGCTAGGGATTTACTTAAAAAGTTAGATTTATCTGATAAAGAAGATGCTTATCCTTGTGAATTATCTGGAGGTCAGCAGCAAAGGGTTTCTATTGCAAGAGCTTTAGCAATGGGTCCGGATATTTTATTCTTTGATGAACCAACATCCGCTCTTGATCCAGAGTTAACTGGTGAAATTTTAAAAGTAATAAAAGATTTAGCAGCTGAAAAGATGACAATGGTTATTGTTACACATGAAATGAACTTTGCTAAAAAGGTTGCAGATACAATTATATTTATGGATGATGGTTTTATAGTTGAAAATGGAAGTCCTGAAGAAGTATTTGATTCAAATAATCCAAGAATGAAAGAATTTTTAGGAAAATTCTATGAGTAAAAATGCAAGATTTTTATCTTGTATTTTTCTAATTTTTTATGTTTAACTAAATTAATTTGCTGTTTTTTTTCAATTTCCTTTAATAAAATCTTAAAATTTATATAATATTTTAATTATACAATAT
>CAVDAS010000164.1:0-2492 GCA_963606955.1 Bacteroidaceae bacterium | reverse complement strand
ATAAAAAGGATGTTCTTGAGGATGAAAAGTTATTTAAAGATTATAAAATTCATTTGTTAGATGTTGTAGCTAATGATTATCTGTTAATTGAGCAGTACGGTAAAAAATTAGAAGATTTGATTTAAATATAGAATGAGTATTCATCCTCCTAAACACCACTAAAGGAGTAATAGCGAATACTCATTTTTAACCATCACCATTGTTCGTATTCGTAAAAAAATAAGATATATTAAAATACGAACAATATTATTTTTGTTTTTTAGATATATAAACTTTTATAATTGATTTTTTAATATTGTTAATAAAATGTTATATATAAGTTAGTACAAATAGATTAACATGATTTCAAAAAAGATTTTACTACCAATACTTTTAATTACATTAGTGTTATCTATTAGCTGTGTTGGTGCAGTTGATAGCTCTAATTGGAAAACTGTAAAAGTAGGTGATGTAAATTTTAAAATTCCGCCACAATACCAAGACGGTAACCTTAACAAGTGTTGTACAGATTATCATTATAAAGATTTAAATACATTTGGTATTTTATGTGTTGATGATTATCTTCCAAGTAATTACGGATGCTGGTATAATTTTAAGGGTAAAAACTTAACTATTGGATCACATGATGTAGCATACTTCACACAGTACAATAGCTATGCAAATCATGATGTATCACATGCATATTTCTCATCAGGTGATTCAATTTATTGCATATGCTGGAATGGCCAAATGAATGATGAAATAGAAGAAATCATAATTAATACGCCAGATTCTTCTTATGATACAAGTACTTTTTATGGTATATTAGATGATGCAAAACAAAGCTATGATGACCAAAAAGCAACTGAAGACAATGCTTATTACTCAACACCAACTAAAAGGGAAAATAATTATTATTTCTTCTGGTGGCAACGCTAAACGGTGATTAAAATGAAAGAATGTCCAAAATGTGGTGAAAAATACGAAGATAATAACAATAATTATTGTATTAACTGCGGATCAAGACTTATTAATATAAATTCTTTAAATAAACCTAAATCAAATATATCTAAACACAAAAAAAGAGCATATTATAAAACTGGAGATTATGCAAGGGATTTAAGAATAGCTGAAGAATTATTTAAAATATATGATAAAAATGGAGTTGCAAGATTGGATAATGTTAATGGTCGTTTTCTTGCATCTCAAACAAGAAAAATGGATATTCTCATTGAACAAAATAATAGAATTATTAGTTTATTAGAAAAAATAGCTAATAAACCTTAAAATTCGGATTCAATTGATTTGATTAAGTTATAAATAGTTTTATTTGTACTTACATCAACATCATATTTTTCACCTAATTTAATAACCATCCCATTTAATGTATCAATTTCTGTTTTTATTTTCTTTTGAACATCCTGATAAGTAGATGAATAATGATTATAAGTATCTGGAACTAATTTGGAGTAGAATAATTTCCTATATTCATCAGGTGAATCCCATAATGTAGAATATTCGCTTTTTTTGATAACTGCAAATATTTCATCTATAATACTATTCATAATATTTTTAGAATATTCATTTTCAGTTAATTTACCATATGTACAGTTAAGAATTACTCCTAATGGGTTTAGAGCACAATTATAAAGCATTTTAGCCCATAAATATTTATCAAGTTCATTGGTTGTTTCGCATTTAATTCCTGATGCAGTTATCATTTCAGCTATTTTTTCTAAGCAATCAGGATTTGCATTTTGAAGTGATCCTAAAAGTATTGGTTCAGTATGTACAGTTATTTCACTAATATATCTTTCAGGTCTTGAAAAACCTGTAATTACTCTTGCACAATATACTTCATCTTTAGAAAAGTATCTTAAATATGATTCATCATTACCAAATCCATTTTGGAAAATGATTATTTTACAATTATCTTTCAAAATATCTTTATTATCAGCTAGTTTTTTACTTATATCATCATTAGCTACTGTTTTACTGCATATAAAAACATAATCAAAAGTTTTTTTAGGTATGTCTTTATAATCACAGTATACATGATATTCCTCTGGTGTAAATGAGTAATGTTGGAATAATCCAGTTCTTTTAAGACCATTTTCTTTAATTGCAGTAGCTGTTTTTCCTGTTGCATAAAAAGACACATTTGCATTTTGTGAAATCATAGATGCTCCTAATCCTAAGCCTACTGCGCCTGCTCCATCAATTAAAATATTCATTTTATTAATTCCTTTCGTTGTTATGTATATTTTTGTCTTGATTTTATAAAATAATTTCTATACAATATATTTTTTACACTTGAAATATATGTCTACAATAGAATTTTTTCAAGTGTAACTTTACATGTATACTCAAGAAAAACTATTGTATTAAGTTTATTTTAATTAATTAGCTGAACTTTTTTTTGAAAATAATCATATAATAATAGTTTATTATTAAAATAACGATATTTAAACATTATAAAACTGGCAACTAGTGATAGTATGTATGTATTAATG
>CAVDAS010000163.1:0-2518 GCA_963606955.1 Bacteroidaceae bacterium | reverse complement strand
CTTCACAATAATCCTCAATAGGATATCCACATTCTGGGCAAAATCTCATTAGATTTTATTTTTATTTTTCTTTGATTTAAATTTTTTTAAAACCAATGTTGTAATAATTTAGTAACATTTATATACAAAGAGGATACATAATTGTTATTAACGTGTTATAAATAATGGATTATATAATGTTTAATTATTTAAGATTATAGCCAAATAACTGATTAGCTATTCTCAAAATAAATTAAAAAAATTTATATTGTCATTAAATTAAAATAAAAATTATACTAAATACATGGGAGGAATTTGAAATTACTGATGTAGAAAATTTAAAAATTGCTGCATTACTCCATGATATTGGAAAGTTCTATCAAAGAACAGGCCAAGATCATTCAGAGAAATATAAAAAATATTCTCAAGATGATTATGGTTTTACTGGAGCTCATGGTAAATGGTCCAGTGACTTTTTAGAGCAGTATTTTAATGATGATGTTGCTGATTTAGCCTTGTATCATCATAATCATACAAAATCCAATTATCCAGATTTATGTAGCATCTTAAAAATAGCAGATCACCATTCTGCTTCTGAGAGAGAAGACATTGAGGATACTCAAGAAGTTAATGAAACTCCTTTGATTTCATTGTTTTCAAAAATTGTTTTGGAAGGTAATGATGGTGTTGGGGAACAATTTATTCCATTAAAAAAATTATCTTTAGCAGATGAGAGTTTTGATTTATTAAAACCTACAATTAAAGAGGATTCAATTGAAGGATGGAATTTAGTACCTGAATACAAAAAATTATGGAAAGAATTTAAATATGAATTCGATTTAATTCAAAACAAAACTGATTTTAATACATTACTTGGTCTATTGAAGAAATATACTTCAACAATGCCTTCAGCAGCTTATAAATCTAAAAGTGACATCTCATTATATGATCACTCAAAAACAACAGCTGCACTAGCACTTGCTAGGTGGCTATTTAAACGTGACGGTGATGTTAAATTAACTCAAAAAAAGGATTTGGACTGTTATTTAGCTATTGAAGGAGATATTTCAGGAATTCAGAAATTTATTTTTAAAATATCTTCACCTCAGGAAGCACAAAGCGGAATGAGTAAACGTTTAAGAGGAAGATCTCTTTATTTGTCTCTACTTTGTGATGCAATAGCTACACATATTGCAGAAGAACTTGAATTATGCCAGGCAAATATTCTTTTTTGTGGTGGAGGAAGATTTACAATAATCGGACCAAATACTCCATTAGCAAAAGAAAAACTAGCTAAAATTAAATCTAAACTTAATAAATTCTTTATTGATGAATTTAATGCAGAACTATTCTTAGCTTTAGTTTCAGTAGAATGCTGTGGTGAGGATTTAGCTAAATTTGGTAGTATAACCAGAAAATTATCCAATAAATTAAATGAAGATAAAAAACATAAATTCTCAGATAATCTTAGTGAGGTCTTTAATTTTGATGAAGAGATTAAATATGATGATTTATGTTCAGTTTGCGGAACTCCTTATAATAATTCTGATAAAAAAACATGTGGTATGTGTGAATCTCATGAGATATTAGGTCAAAATGCAACTAATGCGGAGTATATGATTAAATGTATTGATATTTCTGAAGATTTTAAGGGCAATCATAAGGAATATTATCGTATAAATCCGTTTAAAATATGTTATTCATTTTTCAAAAAAAGTGATTTTAAATTGGTTAATAAAATCAAAGAATTATCTAAATACTGTAAAAAAGTAGAAGTTATTAAATTAAATAATACTGACTTTTTAGATTTAGTTAATCATGAATTTCCAAGTAATGTTTCATTTAGCTTTAGTTTTATGGGAAATACTGTTCCTAATATTAGTCGTTTTGTAGAAAATCATCAACACTATATACCATTATATTTTGAACATTTAGCACAAATTAGTAAAGGAGCTAATAAATTAGGTGTTTTAAAAATGGATGTAGATAATTTAGGGTTGATATTTTCCAAAGGCTTAAAAAAGATTTATGGAAATAATTGTTCAATTTCAAGAATTTCTTCATTAAGTTCTCAATTGGACATGTTTTTCTCAGGATTTGTAAATAACATTGCATCTGAATTTAATATTTACTCACAAGTATCTAATGAAGATAAATTTAGAGAAATCAAATTAGAAATCCAAAACGATGAAGATGAACAAAAAGAAACAATTTCTGTTTACAAATTAAAATATGGAGCTACATTAACTGATGATGAGGTTGATGAGTTAAAAGAATATGCAATTCCTACAATTTATATAAATTACTCTGGAGGGGATGATTTACTAGTTCTAGGACCATATGATGATATTATTTGTTTCGCAAGTAAATTACGAAATAAATTTAAAGAATGGACTGCAAAAAATCCTTCTATTGATTTATCTGCAGGAATAACTATTGTAGCTCCTAAATTCCCTATTGGAAAAGCAGTTAATTTTGCTGAAAGTTATTTGGAAAGATCAAAATCTTGTGGAAAAAATAAAGTTACTTTGTTTAATGA
>CAVDAS010000162.1:0-2524 GCA_963606955.1 Bacteroidaceae bacterium | reverse complement strand
AAACACCTACTGCTGTTGGAGTGTACTCTGTTTTGAAAGTTCCATTAACAATTTTCTCAGCAGTAGTTGTTCCATTAATAGTTAAGCTAAGGTCATTTGAAATTGGTAAAATTTCATTATCTGTGTTTCTATTGAAATTAATAGCTACAGAGGTAGAATTAGCTGTTAAATTTAAAACAGCATGGGAAGTATGAGTAACAGAGCCGTAAACTAATTTTTCCCAGACTGGAGTGTTATTACCCCACCAATTATCGTTAGCATTGCAAGAGTTAGAATAACCATAAATTGCATTACCTTTTTTGGTTGCTTTGTTATTAACAAAAGTAGAGTTACTTACAGTAAAACCAGAACCAGCATTCAAGATTGCACCACCACCAGAATTACCTGCAGAATTACTGATAAAACTACAGCCAACCACAGTCGAACCAGAACCAACATTATTATAGATTGCACCAGCACCCGTTGCAGAATTATTAACAAAACTAGAGTTACTTATAGTCACACTAGAACCTGTATTATAGATTGCACCACCAGACTTAATAGCTGAATTATTAACAAAACTACAATCAACCATAGTCAAACCAGAACCACGATTATTAAGAATAGCTCCACCATCACGAGTTGCAGAATTATTAACAAAACTACAACCACTTACAGTCAAACCAGAACCATCATTATAAATTGCACCACCATCACCATTTGCAGAATTATTAACAAAACTAGCATTATAAATAGTCACATTCTTAGCAGATATCGTAAATACTCCTTGACCATTTTTATTATTTGTTATAACTGTTTTAGTTCCATTACCAACAATAGCTACAGTCTTATCAATTGTTATTCGACTATCTACTTTATGTGTTCCATCTGCAAGATGAATTGTACCATTAGCTGGCACTAAACTCATTGCTTTACTAATAGTTTTAACAGCGTTATTCCAGCTAGTTCCATTATTAGTATCATCATTACCTTTTACAGGGTCCACATAAATATACTTAATAAAGTTAACAGATAGCTTTTGATTATCAACATTAGCTGTTATAGCATAATTACCTTCAGGAGCTTCGTAGGCTTTTGTAAAAGTTCCATTATTAATTTTTTCATTAGTGATGTTATTACCAATAGCTAAAGTAAAGTCACGTGAAATTGGTAAAACAGTATTATCAGTGTTTCTATTAAAATTAATAGCTACAGAGTTAGAAGTAGCTGTTAAAGTTAAAACAGCATAAGAAGCATGAGCAACATTAGTATTAACTAAATTAGTCCAATCAGTATTGTTAATACCCCACCAATTATCATTAGCCCTGCAAGATACAGTACTATAAATTGCATTACCATAACCTGTTGCTTTGTTATTAACAAAAATAGAGTTAATTACAGTAAAATCAGAACCACCATTAACGATTGCACCACCAGATGCTGCAGAATTACTAACAAAACTACAACCACTCACAACCAAACCAGAACCACCATTATCAATTGCACCACCAGTACCACCAGATGCAGAATTACTAACAAAACTACAACCAACCACAGTCAAACCATAACCATCATTATCTATTACACCACCATTATATGCAGAATTATTAACAAAACTAGCATTATAAATAGCTACATTAGAAGCAGTTATATAAAATACTCTACCATTTTTATTAGTTGTTATAACAGTCTTAGTTCCATTACCAATAATAGCTACAGTCTTACCAATAGTTATTTGACTAGCTAATTCGTGTGTTCCGTCTGCAAGGTAAATCTTACCATTAGCTAGTACTACATCCATTGCATGCTGGATAGTTTTAACAGCATTGCCCCAATCAGCACCAGTATTATTATCCTTACCATTTACAGGATCTACATAAACATTATTAAGGAAACTAACAATTGATTCTTGATTATCTACAGTAGCGGTTATATTATATTCACCAGCTGGAGTATCATAAGGTGTTTTGAAAGTTCCATTAACAATTTCTTGAGTAGTAATGTTATTACCAATAGCTAAAGTAACATTACGAGAAATAGGTAAAACCTCAGTAGTTCCATTTCTATAGAAATTAATAGCTACATTATTGCTAGTAGCTGTTAAAGTTAAAACAGCATAAGAAGCATGAGTAACACTACTAGCAACTAATTTATTCCAAACAGGGTCGTTAGTACCCCACCAATTATCATTAGCTATACAATAAGCATTATAATTAAAGATTGCATCATAATTGACCTTTGCAGAATTATTAACAAAAGTACAACCACTCACAGTCAAAGCAGCATCATTAGCTATTGCACCACCCACATAACCTGCATAATTATTAACAAAATTACAACCACTCACAGTCAAAGCAACACCATTATTCAAGATTGCACCACCAATTAAATTTGCAGAATTATTAACAAAACTACAACCACTCACAGTCAAACCAGAACCATTATTCAAGATTGCACCACCATTATTTGCAGAATTATTAACAAAACTACAACCAACCACAGTCAAACCAGAACCATTATAATTAGAGATTGCACCGCCCATATC
>CAVDAS010000161.1:0-2551 GCA_963606955.1 Bacteroidaceae bacterium | reverse complement strand
ATTTTTGTTGATTGGTGCTGTATCAGCAAACAAAAATGATACAATTAGTAATGTAAGTATGGATGATAATACACTAGTAGGTAGTGTAAATCAAAGTGTTGATTTAGGTTCACAACAAAATTATTCTGATAATTTAAGTTCAAAAATAAATATAGAAAATGAATTTAATAATTCTCCAAATAATAAGGGTAATAGTTTTTCTGTTTTAGGTGATTTATTAAATTTTACTAATAATACACTTTATAGTGGTTATGATATTATTAATGTTAGTTCTTCTTTTGATTTTAAACAAGTTATTAGTAATATTACTAATTTTGAAAATGGATCTAGGAAAGTTATTCTTAATTTAACTTCCAATTATTATTGTTTGGATGCTAATCAGGATATTGTTTTTAATTTTAATTCTGGTGATTTAATAATTAATGGTAATAATGCCACAATTACCACTAGTAAAGGTGATATTTTCCTCTATATTGGTGCTGGTGCCACTGCTCAAATCTTTAATTGCACATTTACTAATTGTAAACCACCCATACGTTCATATGGAAAATGCACTGTTGTGAATTGTCTTTTTAAAAACAATAAACGTCACAGTACTGTGAATGCTCATGGTTTGATTCGTAAAGGTGGTGCTATAGATAGCTATGGTCAATTGTATTGTATTAATTGTTCTTTTTTTGATAATTTAGGTAGTTATGGTGGTGCTGTTTGCTGTGAGTCCAATTCACAAGCTATTTTTACTAATTGTAAATGGAATAAAAACACTGCAGGTTCTATCTTTAATTCTGATGTAGTTTGGGATTGTGGTGAAGATATCTTTGTTCACAATAGTGCATTTGCACAAATATTCTACAATAGTAGTTCTGAAAAACCACAAATAGGAACAATGACATCTGGTGCTGTTCAAATGATTAATAGTAGTGAAAATAATATTAGTAATAATATTGTTTTTAATGTTAATAATACAGGTGATTTATCTAATGCTTTTGCTTATTTAAGTAGTGGATCATATTCTGCTACTAATGTAACTATTAATTTAAAAAAGAATAGTGAATTTATTTTTGATCAAAAATCACGTTGGTTTACATATCTAATGAAATACTATGTTTTTGATAATGTTATAGATTTTATTAAATCTATGTGGAATTTTGTTGACAATGCAGTTCATGAGGATGAGACTTCTGATATGAAAGATAGTGGGAATATGGATTATTTGTGTTTGATTAAATCTGGTTTAAATGTTACTATTAATGGTAATGGTGCAAGAATTAAATCACAAGACAGTAACTTACGTTTATTTTATATTGTTTCCACATCACAAGTTAATTTAAATAATATAACTATTGAAGGTTTTGGTACAGCAATATTAAACAATGGTTTATTAACATGTAACAAAACTGATTTTAGAAATAATTATGTTAGCTATATTCTTGATTATAATGATCTGGGTGGTGCTGTGCGTAATTATGGTTTTTGCAGATTTAATAACACTAATTTTGCTCATAATTATGCAAATAGAGGCGGTGCTATTTATAATGAAGGTGGTCAAATATTATTAGATTCAAGTTGTAAATTCTATAATAATAATGCGGGATTTGATTATAAATCCACAGAACACAAAAATACATGGTATTATTTCTTCCTTAAAGGAGCAGTTGATATATGGTCTCTGGGTTATCATATGTTTCATGGTTCTCAACGCAATGATATCTATGATGTTAATGGTTTAGTAAAAATACTCGGTGCTAGAAAAGCCACCAAGGCTTATGATATAAAATGTGAAAACACACAAACAAGCTCCATTATCTATGATGAATACAGAAACTGGGATAACCTTTCTACTAATATCACTCTTCACTCATTAAGTTATAATAATCCTGAGTGGGATTTATTGAAAAGTAATTTATATAGTGTATTTAATATGGTGTTAGATAATACTGTTCATGATTGGAAAGTTACATGTGATGATGTTATAAATGTTAAAGCAGGTAATAATTTAATACTAGATGGTAAAGGATCTACTGTTGTTGCTGTTAGTGAAAAGTCTAATAAGGATAGGGATGATGTTCATTTTTTAACAAATTATGGTGGTGTTGTAGTTTTAAAAAATCTTATTTTAAAAGATTTTAATAAAGCAATTATCAACAAAGGTCAAATAGTTTGTATTAATGTCACATTTGATAATTGTCGTGTAGATTATGATATTGATGAGGATTATGGTGGTGCAATAGAAAATAGTGGAAATATTGTATTTATAAATTGTACTTTTATGAATAATTATGCTAAATATGGTGCAGCTGTATACAATATTGGAAGTGCAGAATATATTAACTGCAGTGCAACAAATAATGTAGCATATAATAGTGGTGCTGGTTTTTATGATGATAACCAAGGATATAGTAGATTTACTAATTGCACATTAAATAATAGTAAATATATTTTAAATGAAGGTCCAGGTCTGGTCTCCAATTCTTTTTGGACTTATGTTAAAAATGATCTTTTAGCTGGTATCTGTGTTGGTTCACTTGTTATGGGTACTAGTCCTTTATCT
>CAVDAS010000160.1:0-2590 GCA_963606955.1 Bacteroidaceae bacterium | reverse complement strand
ATCTATAATGTGGGTTCTAATTTGACTGTGGGTGGTTGTAGTTTTGTTAATAATTATGCACTTAATGGGGCTGCAATCTATAATGTGGGTTCTAATTTGACTGTGGGTGGTTGTAGTTTTGTTAATAATTCTGCAACTGATGGTGGTGCAATCTTTAATGTTGGTATTGGTTTGACTGTAAGTAATTCTACTTTTGTTAATAACAAAGCAAATGATAAGGGTAATGCAATATATAGTGAGAATTCTTGCATAGTTAATGATAATTGGTGGGGTACTAACGACCCTGTTTGGGTAAAATTAGTTTACGGTGATGTTGCTAATGATTCTCATGCTGTTTTAAATTTAACAGCTAATTCTACCTTTGTAACTGTTAATTTCTATAAAAATGAAACTACTAAGATTTTACCTATTTCATGTGACCTTAGTTTAACTATTAATAATGCAACTACTACTGAAAAAATTGTTAATGGAACTTTCAAAACAGAATATATTCCAGTAATCGGTATTAATGATATAATAGCTAGTATAGACAACCAAACATTAACAGTTACTGTGGATAATAATAACGCTTATGTAGATCCTGAGAGAGGTAATGATGAGGATAATACTGGTGCTAGATGGAGTAGTCCTTTTAAAACTATTAGTAAAGCAATGGAGCTAGTGCCAGCTAATGGTACGATTTACCTTGCAGATGGAACACACGTTGTAGCTAGTCAAATAGCTATTAATAAGGCTGTAACTATTATTGGTAATGGAACTAAAACTGTTATAACAAATAATAAAAATGGTCAAGGAGTATTTGAGGTAACTGTTAGTAATGTAGCTATTTATAATGCTAGTTTTGTTAATAATTCTGCAAACTATGGTTGTGCAATCAATAATGATGGTTCTGGTTTGACTGTGAGTGGTTGTAGTTTTGTTAATAATTCTGCAGTTTATCGTGGTGGTGCAATCTATAATGAGAAAGGTGATGATTTGGTTGTGAGTGGTTGTAGTTTTGTTAATAATTCTGCATTTGATACTGGTGGTGCAATCTATAATTATTATTATGGTGATAATTTTGTTGTGAGTGGTTGTAGTTTTGTTAATAATTCTGCAAAGTCTGGTGGTGCAATCTGTAATTATGCTGATGGTTTGACTGTAAGTAACTCTACTTTTGTTAATAACAAAGTAACCCATGAGGGTAGTGCAATTTATAGTTATAAATCTTGCAGTGCTAATGATAATTGGTGGGGTGTTAACGACCCTGTTTGGAGTGATTTGGTCAATGATAATGTTACTTATACTTCTCGTGCTGTTTTAAACTTAACAGCTACTTCTAACTCTGCAAGCATTAATTTCTATAGAAATGGAACTAATACTGTTTTACCTATTTCTCGTAATTTTACTTTAGCTATTGCTAATAACATTACTGCTGAAAAAATTGATAATGGAACTTTTACAAAAGAGTATAAAGCTGAAGGTAATTATGCTATAACAGCTAGTGTTGATAATCAAGAGCTATCTGTTGACTTTATTAAGTATATTTATGTAGATCATGTAAAAGGTGATGATGATAATAACGGAACTAGCTGGGAGAAAGCTGTTAAAACTATTAGTAAAGCAATGAGTTTAGTGTCTGAAAACGGATATAATATTTACCTTGCAGATGGAACACATGTTGTAACTAGTCGAATAACAATTAGTAAGACTGTAGCTATTGTTGGTAATGGAACTAAAACTATTATAACAAATAATAAAAATAACGCTGGTGTATTTACGATAACTGCTAAGAATGTAACTATTTATAATTGTAGTTTTGTTAATAATTCTGCAAGTGGTAGTGGTGATAATAGTGATGGTGGTGTAATCTATAATATGGTTGGTGCTGGTTTGACTGTAAGTGGTTGTAGTTTTGTTAATAATTCTGCAGCTCGTGATGGTGGAGCTATTCTTAATAAGGTTGCTAGTTTGACTGTGGTTGATTGTAGTTTTGTTAATAATTCAGCTATTACGTCTGGTGGTGTAATCTATAATACAGGTTCTAGTGCGACTATAAGTAACTCTAGTTTTGTTAATAATTCTGCAGGGGGTGCTGGTGCAATCTATAATAATGTTGGTTCTGGTTCGACTGTGGTTGGCTGTAGTTTTATCAGTAATTCTGCAGGTAATTCTGGTGGTGGTGCAATCTTGAATGCTGGTTCTGGTTTTACTGTAAGTAACTCTACTTTTGTTAATAACAAAGCAACCAAAAAAGGTAATGCAATTTATGGTTATTCTAACTCTTGCAATGCTAACGATAATTGGTGGGGTAATAACACTCCAGTCTGGGAAAAATTAGTTTACGGCTCTGTTACTCATACTTCCCATGCTGTTTTAAATTTAACAGCTAATTCTACCTCTGTAGCTATTAATTTCAATAGAAACACAGATAATGAGACTTTACCAATTTCAAATGACCTTAGCTTAACTATTAATGAAGAAACCACTACTGAGAAAATTGTTAATGGAACTTTTACAAAAGAGTACACTCCAATAATAGGTGTTTATGATATTGTAGCTAGTGTAGACAACCAAACATTAACAGTTCCTGTGGATAATAATAAGGCTT
>CAVDAS010000159.1:0-2620 GCA_963606955.1 Bacteroidaceae bacterium | reverse complement strand
TAATTTAAAAAACTTATTTAACCTATAAAACTTATATTATTATTCATGACTTTAAAGGTCTCAGATATTGGGGAAAAGGAGTTAATTAAATATATTCTAGCTAATTGTAAAACAATAACTCCAGATGACACAGCTGTTACTCAAATAGCTAATACTAACTTAATTTCTACCTGTGACATGCTTATTCAATCCAAACATTTTCCTAAAGGAATGTCTTATTTTCAGATGGGATTTAAAAGTGTAACGGTCAATGTCAGTGATTTGGCAGCTATGGGAGCTACTCCTTTAGGTTTTCTATTATCGATAGCTATTCCAAAAGATTTTAAAGTTGATAATTTTAAGCAAATCATTAATGGAGTTATGAAAGCTTGTGATTATTATAATACTCCTTTAATTGGCGGAGATACTAACGAAGCTAGTGAAATTATAATATCCGGAACTGCACTTGGTCTTTGTGATACTCCTTTAATGAAAAATACCTCTAAAAAAGGAGATTTGGTAGTTTTAACAGGGGATATTGGACTGGCTGGCCTGGGTTTTAATTTAGAGGGTGAAAATATCTACACTAAACATGCTCTAGAACCAATAGCTAAAATTAAAGAAGGGGTTAATATTAAAAATTCCGGGGCAACTTCAGCTACTGATATTACTGATGGTTTAGCTAGTGAACTTTATGAAATGAAAAGAGCTGACATTGGCTTTATGATTTATGAAGATAAATTAAATGTTTCAGATGAATTTAAAACTCTGGCGGCTAAATTAAATCTTAATTACCTTGATTTACTTTTACATGTTGGAGAGGATTTTGAAATTGTTTTTACAATAGGCCAAAAGAATTTGGATAAGCTGAATTTTAATTATCAGGTTATTGGTGAGGTTACTGGTTCTAAAAAGGTTGAAATTACTTTAAATAACTCAAAAGTTAAAGAAATTAGCTCTAAAGGATATGATCATTATGTTAGTTAGTAATAATCTTTTTAAAAAAAGTTCTAAGTCAAGAAAGGTAAGATGTGAGATTTGTGCTAATTATTGCAAAATAGCTGACAGGGCTTATGGAATTTGCAGACAGCATAAAAACATTAACGGGGAATTATTTAACGAGAGCTTTGGTGTAGTGTCTTCCCTAAATGCTGATCCTATTGAAAAAAAGCCACTGTATCATTTTTTACCTGGAAGTTTGACTTACTCTGTAGGTGGTTTTGGGTGTAATATGTGTTGTTTGCACTGTCAGAACTACATGATTTCACAGGAATTTGATAAAATTTCTGATAGGTTTAATATGCTTCCAGAAACGATTGTGGAAAATGCAATTAATCAAGCTTGTAAGTCAATTGCATGGACCTATAATGAACCTACTGTACACTTACCCTTCAACAAAAAAACTTCCTTGTTAGCTAAAAGAAAAAATCTTAAAATTATCTATGTAAGTAATGGATATATGTCTAGTGAATCATTAAGTGAAATTTTAAATTTTGTTGATGTGTTCAATATAGACTTGAAATCCATGTCTGGAGATTTTTATAAAAAAATATGTAATGCAGATTTAAGTGTTGTTTTAGAGAATTTAAAAAGGATTTATGATGCCGGCAAACACTTGGAAATTACAAACTTAGTTATAAACAACTATAATGATTCAGCATCTGAAATTACTGAACTAGCTAATTTTATTGTTGATAATTTAGACTGTGAGGTTCCTTTGCATTTCTCAAGAGCATTTCCATATTATAAATTAAATGATATTGTGCCAACTTCTGAGGATAAACTTTTTGAGGCTAAAAAAATAGCTAATGAGTGTGGTATGGAATATGTCTATATTGGAAATCTGGCCTGTGATACAAACACATACTGTCCGGAGTGTGGTGAGGTTTTATTAAAAAGAAATAACTATTCTACACAGGTTTTAAATAATGATAAAAAATGTAAGAATTGTGGGAGAAAATTAAATATTAAGTTTTAATTCTTTTTTCTATAATTTGTTTAATGAGTATAAGAATAGCTAGCATATTTCCATAATAAAAGAATATATAAATTCTCTCTAGTGAGGGAGTTGATGGAGTAAAACCATACATTAATGTAGATGCAAATCCAATGAATATTATACTGTATATTGGCCAAAGAATACTTTTTTCATTTTTATGTATTGTATATGAGCTATATAGGAAGGTTATAATGAAAACACCATAAATTGTTAAACTTAAAATCATTCTTTTAACACTTATGGGAACATAACCATAGCGAGTAATATTGGCATTCATTATATTAATAAGTGTGAGATTGTCGCTTAAGGTAAGTATCCAAAATCCACTAGCTATTATAAATGGAATTAAAGAAATTAATGCTTTTTTCTTGTTTTTAGTAAGTAAATAAACACTTAATCCAAGGATTCCAAGTAGAATTAACGTTGTAAAATCACACCATGTAACACATCTGTTTATAATATATGAGAATCCAATATAGAGTTTATTTACTGCATTTAACTGTAAATAATCTGGAAACCATTTTAATTCTAAAATATATCTGTTATAAGGCTCTGTCTGATTTGGTACTGATGACTAGTTTTTGTTTATTGTTGCACATCGTTTAATCCACCTGATGTTGTTGAGTGTTATTCTGATGAGTA
>CAVDAS010000158.1:0-2713 GCA_963606955.1 Bacteroidaceae bacterium | reverse complement strand
CTGCAAAGAATGGTGGTGCAATTAGAAGTGATATTTGTAAAAATGTCATAATAGATAATTGTACTTTCACTGATAATGCTGCAATAAATAATGCTGGTGCAATTATGATTGAAGAGAGTAATGTCTCTATAAAAGGCTCTGAATTTAATAATAATAGTGCTAAAAAAGGTGCTGCTATTTACAATGGTAAGTCAAGTACTATTAATTTAAATAATAATATTTATTCCAGTATTGATAGTGATAAAACCGATATTTACAATGAGGGTACTATTCTTTCACCTGTAACTATTATTGTTTTAGGAAATCAGACTATTCCTGCTGAATATGGTCAACAAGTTACATTATTCGGTAATATTATTACAGAAGATGGAGCTAGTGTTGTTGGTCAAAAATTAAGCTTTACTATTAATGGTAATAATTATTCTGCAGCTAGTAGTGATAATGGTAATTATACATATGATTATACTATATCTTTCATGGGTGAACATTTAGTTACTGCAAATTATGCTGGTGCAAATGATGTAAATGTTAAAACTGGAAGTTTAGTTGTAAAAAATTGTACTGAATTAGATGTTTATGTTAATGATATTGTTGTTGGTCAAAATGCAACAATAACTGTCTATGTTATTCCTAATGTTACTGGAAATGTGACAATTACTGTAAATAATAAAAATAAAACAGTTAATTTAATAAACAGCAAAGCTACTTTAAATATAAGTGGTTTAGCTTCAGGTAATTATGATGTAATTGTAACTTATAATGGTGATGACAGTCATTTTATGAATACTACAAACACTACTTTCAAAGTATCCAAAGTGTCTGATTATGTTATGAATGTCACTGATTTAGACATTAAAGTTGGTGAAAATGCTACCATTAATGTAACTCTTCCTAAAGATGCAAATGGAAGGGTTATTATTTATGTGGGTGGTGTAAATTACACTACATTTGCTAAAGATGGTGTTGCTAGTATTAATGTCACTGATTTAACTGTTGGAGGATATATTGTAGCTACATACGAAGGAAATGATAAGTATGCACCTAACTATGCTGTTGGTGTTGTTCGTGTATCTAAAGTAAGTGATTACGATATAAGCGTTGTTGTTCCATCTGATATTAAAGTTGGTGAAAATATTACAATTACTGTTGTTTTACCAAAAGATGCTACTGGTGAGGTTATTTTGTCTGTTAACGGTACAAATTACACAGGTAAAGTTGAATACGGAGTAGCTGATGTTGTAATTCCTGGTTTGCCTGAAGGTGTTTATAATGTCACTGTAAATTATACTGGTGATAATAAGTACACTACAAATCAAACTGCTGGTGAAATTGCTGTATCTAAAGTAAGTGATTATGATATGGATGTTGTTGTTCCATCTGATATTAAAGTTGGTGAAAATATTACAATTACTGTTGTTTTACCAAAAGATGCTACTGGTGAAGTTATTTTATCTATTAATGGTACAAATTACCCAGCTAAAGTTAAAAACGGAACAGCATATATTACAATTCCAAGTTTACCTGAAGGGGATTATGATATCTCTGTAAATTATGCTGGTGATGATAAATATGATCCTATTGAAGTAAATAAAACAGTAGTTGTAGCTCTTAATGATCTTATTTTAAGTGTTGATGATGTTGTGATGATTTATCATGATGGATCATGCTTAAAAGCAACTTTATTAGATGCTAAAGGAAATCCAATAGCTAATGCTATTATTTCATTTACTATTAATGGAATAACATATAATAGAACTACAAATGCACATGGTGTAGCTTCAATGGCTATTAATTTAGATTACGGTATGTATGATGCAGTTATTTCATATGTTGGAAATGCAACTTATAGTTCTGCAAGTTCTAATGCAACCATAACAGTTAATTCATCAATTATTGGTGATGATTTAGTTAAAATGTGGATGAATGATACTCAGTTCTATGCAACATTCATTGGTTACGGCGGTAAACTTTTAGCTAATACTAATGTAACATTTAACATTAATGGTGTAGTTTACACCCGTCAAACTAATGCAAGCGGTGCTGTTAAATTAAACATTAATTTAAACCCAGGTGAATACACTTTAACAGCTTATAATCCAGTTAGTGGTGAAGAAAGAGGTTTTAATGTCACTGTTAAATCTTTAATTGAGACTAGTGATTTAACTAAATATTATAATAATGCTTCTAATTTCGAAGCTAAAATATATAATAAAGATGGAAGCTTAGCAGCTAATAAAGCAGTGACCTTTAAGATAAACGGAGTAGTATACACACGTTTGGCTGATGAAAATGGTATTGTTCGTTTAAATATTACTTTAAGGCCTGGAAACTATAGTATCACATCAATGTATGAAGGTTTATCCATTGAAAGTAATGTAAAAGTCTTATCTACTTTGGAAACAGCTGATTTATCCATGAAATATGGTGACGGCAGTAATTTCACTGTTAAAGCATTAGATGGTCAAGGTAATCCTTTAGCTAATCAAAACATAAACTTTAATATTGGCGGTGTGTTTTATAGTAAAACCACCGGTGACGATGGAATAGCTAATTTAGGAATTAATTTAAACAAAGGAGAGTATATCATCACATCTTATTGGGATGATTATCAAATAGGTAATACTATTAAAATAGCTTAAAAAGGGGTTAAATTTTAACCTCTTAATTTTCTTTTTTTTTGAATATGGTGTGTTAATCCATAAAATAGGTATTT
>CAVDAS010000157.1:0-2723 GCA_963606955.1 Bacteroidaceae bacterium | reverse complement strand
GTATAATATAACATAAAAAACTAATGTTTTAAAAAAAAAGAAGGAAATTAAAGTCTTTGTTTGACTTCATCCCAATCTTTAGATTTTGGAGATAATTTAGTAAATATAAATGTAGCTCCAAGCAATAATATAGTTAAAACAATTAAAATAGCTAATTCCACGATTGAATAAGATAAAATAACCTCTGCAAATCCTCCAATCCATACAAATGCAACAAAGATTGGTAATATGTATTTAACTATAACAAGCCACAATTTACCTAATTTAATAGGACTATTTTTCCAATGAAGTTTAGACAAGACATGATTTGCCCCAAATATCCATGCAAATACAATACATTCCAATATAACTCCTAATAGAATAGCAATCTGATTAACAAATGTATCAGTGATTCCTAAAATATATGAACCTGCTGCTGTTGCATAAATCATTGAAATAGCTGCTCCAATAATACATAAAACAGTCACTGTTTTACTACGTGACCATCCAAATTTATTTTGGATAGAAAATGATAGAGGTTCAATTGTTGATAAAATACTTGTCAAACCTGCTAAATAAATTGCAAAGAAGAATAATGGTCCGATTATACAAGCCCAATCACCAAGTACATTAAATACTGTTGGATATGCAATAAATACTAAACCTGTTCCCTGAGTAACAAGATTCGGTACTGCAACACCACTCTGAAGTGACATATAACCTAAAATTGAAAAAACACCAACAGCTGCAAAGTTTTCAAAACCACAATTAGCTATTGTAACCCAAAAAGCATTGGAAACAAAATCTGAGTCATCTTTAGTATAACTTGCATATGTAAATGCAATAGACATACCTAAACTTAAGGAAAATATAATCTGACCAAATGCAGCCATCCAAATATTAAAATCAAGTAATAAACTCCAATCAGGATGATATAACTGTGCAAGACCAATACTAGCTCCAGGTAAAGTTAAAGAGAAAAGCACAATGCAAAACATAATAATAAATAATACAGGTACTAAAACTTTAGAAACCCTACCTAAACCTTTTTCCAGATCAGCATGTGAAATAGCCCACATTATAACCCAACCAACAAGCATAGTAACAGCTATGACAGGTATAAAAGTACCAAGACCAGCTAAAGAATCATTTGCCTGAAGAAATGAAGATGAGAAATAATTATTAGGATCTGCTCCCCATCCTTTAAATGCTGAGATAATTACATAAAATCCATCCCAACCAAGAATAGCTGAATAATAAATAAGAATCATGAAAACAGCTACTGGTAAAAACCAACCTAAATACTCCCATTTCGCAGAAATATTTCTAATTGCCTTTGGAAATGAAGATTTGAAATTATATCCAACACCATATTCCAAAATTAAAAATGGAATACCCATAATCAAAATTGCAACGATATATGGAATAAAAAATGCTCCGCCTCCATTACTGTATAAAACATAAGGATACCGCCAAATATTACCAAGTCCAACAGCTGAGCCTATCATAGCTAATAGAAACGATAGGTTACTTCCCCATTCATTATTATCTTTTGTTTTAGTCATATAAAATCACTTTGCAATTAACAAATAAAGAATATTATATTTTTAGTTTTAAACCTTAATAAAAACTTTGTTTTTTAAAAAAATAATACACAGACCAATAATAAATAAAAACCAGATAAATAAAGACAATAATAATAATCTGTTTAAAAAAATAGAATATATGCTATAAAAAATAGAAATTTAATATTTAAAAATAAAACAAACAGCACTTACTTTATTTTTAGCTATTGAAAAATATTCCATAATCCAATATTTTGCAAAACTAAGCTATTTTTATAAACACATATTTAGACCAAATGAGTCAACTTCAGCATTTTAGAAAAAAAATAAAAAAATCATCTAAAAAATGATTCAACCCAATTACCAACATAATCCGTAATATATGCCTCAATAAGTGCTGCAATAACTAACAATACACAGCAAAATATCATAAGAACAATAGACTGCTTAAGATAAACCTTATTTACATTCCAGGAATTTTTAGCCTTCAATTTAAAAGCTGAAATATCTTTTGTAGCATGAATTGTTTTAAAGAATCTAAAAATAAATAAAAACAATAAAACACCAGCTACAGACTCAAGAATAAAAGCAGGAATTTCAAAAATCCCATGAGGAACAACCAAAGCTAAAAACATTGCAACTGCATAAACAATATTTCCACCATTTACATCTCCACCAATAGCACCTAACAGTACCCCATTAAAAATAACTGAGAAAAATGCACTAATTCCAAAGAAAATAGATGAGAAATATGTCTGAATACCTGCAAATTCATTATGAATAAAAATATCCAATGCAGGATTCATTGCAGCAGGTTTTGACACCTGAGTAGCTGATGTATGGGAATTGGAAGTAAAATTACCTAATATTTGAGCATGAAAAATCCAACTTAAAATAAGTGAAACAATAAATAATGCAGCCATTACAATAATTAAACGCTTATTATCAACAATAGCTTGTTTAACTTCATTTTTAGCTATTGAAAAATATTTACCAAATTCCATGAATAAATATTTAGATTATAATCATTTATATAAATTTACATCAAAAAAAAGAAAAGGGAATCATTTAAAAAATGATTGAACCCAATCACCAATATGACCGGTAATATGTCCTTCAATAATTGCTGCAATAACTAACAATACACAGCAAAATATCATAAGAACAATAGACTGCTTA
>CAVDAS010000156.1:0-2734 GCA_963606955.1 Bacteroidaceae bacterium | reverse complement strand
GTTAGATACACATGTACAAAGATGAAATGATACAATTACATCAATTTTTAGTTTATATTTTAAAATATTTAGCAGAAAACGATCAAATAAAAAATGATTGTAGCGAATATATATCACTTAAAATAAGCCCTCACCACATTCATAAAACAAAAGCAGAACATAAACATGCTATTTTTGTTCTCTGTAAAATAATTTCTCAAGTAATAAATGAAAAAGATGAAAACTCAATACCTGATAATGTATGTAATTCATTAGCAGACCTTGTTACCCGGTCTCAAAAAGATATAAAAATGGCTTAAAAATACCATTTCATCTTTTTTAATTTAAAAACCAAAAAATAACTTTTTTTCAAATATTTTTTAATACTATTACTTATCATAAATACTAATTAATTAAAAATAAAATAGGGATAATATGAAAAGTACTAGTAAAATGCTCTGTTTAGTAGATGGAGAACACTATCTCCCAGTTACTCAAGAATCTATTGATGTGTTAAATAATTTAGAACATATAGATATTGTAGCTGCTGTTTTTATTGGGGGAACTGAAAAACTAAGAGATGACACTGAAGAATCCTATTCTGAAGTTTTAGGAGTTCCAGTGCAATTTGCAAAAACTGATGAAATCCCATATAATCTTATTGTAGAAATGATTAAAAAATACAATGTCGATACTGTAATGGATTTAAGTGATGAACCTATCTTAGATTATCCAAAACGATTCCAAATAGCTTGTAAGGTACTTGCACAAGATGTAAGCTATCAGGGTCCTGATTTTAAATTCGATCCAATTACACAATATGAGATAATGGAAAAACCTTCAATAAAAATAATTGGAACTGGAAAACGAATAGGAAAAACAGCTGTTTCAGGATTTGTATCTAGACTAATTGATAAAAATGGATATGAACCATGTGTAATAGCTATGGGAAGAGGAGGACCTCAGGAACCAGAAATAGTTCATGGCGAAGAAATTGAAATAACTCCTGAATTCTTGCTAGAACAATCTGAAAAAGGAATTCATGCAGCTAGTGACCATTGGGAAGATGCTTTAATGAGCAGAATATTAACAATAGGTTGTAGACGTTGTGGAGGAGGAATGGCTGGTGAAGTCTTTTTAACAAATATGAAAAAAGGTGCTAGACTAGCTAATCAGGTAGATTCAAAATTTGCTATATTTGAAGGTAGCGGAGCAGCAATTCCTCCAATTAAAACCAATAAAAATATTGTGCTTATTGGTGCAAATCAGCCATTAAATAATATTATTAATTACTTTGGACCATATAGAATTGGCCTTGGGGATTTAATCATTTTAACAATGTGTGAAGAACCAATGTGTAATGAAGAAAAAAGAAAATACATTGAAAACTTTATAGAACAAATAAATCCAAAAGCAAAAGTAATTTCAACAGTATTTAGGCCAAAACCATTAGGAGATATCTCTGGTAAAAAAGTTTTATTTGCTACAACTGCACCAAAAAGTATAGAACATGAATTAGTTAGCTATTTAGAGACTAATTATAACTGTGAAATCGTTGGAACAACACCACACTTATCCAATAGACCTCTTTTGAAAAAAGATATTGAAAAATATATGGATAAAGCTGATGTAATGCTTAGCGAACTTAAAGCAGCTGCTGTTGACGTAGCTACTAAATATTCACTAGAAGCTGGTTTAGATGTAATGTACTGTGATAATATACCAGTTCCAATAAATTACAAATATCCTGATTTATCCAATTCTGTTTTAGAAATAGTAGACTCAGCTATTGAAGAATTTAATAAAGATTAATTTCTTTATTTTTATTATTTTTTTTACAAAACTTATATAATCCATTTTAATACAATATATTAATAATAGTTTAATTGAGGTGGAAAAAAGATGGAGAAGAAAGGATTAATACTAATTCTTATAGGAATAATAGTTATTTTGTTAATTGGAATATTCTCAATGATAATACTAAATATAACGAACAACCCAACTGAAATAACAATAACAAGCCCAAACACACTACAAGATGGTGCAAAACTAACATTAACACTAAAAGACAAAAACCAAACACCAATAGCAAACCAACAAATAGACATAACAATAACAGATGCAAGTGGAGAAAAAAACCAGCAAAAAATAACAACTGATGAAAATGGAAATGGAGAACTGCAATTAAACGGACTAACAGAAGGACAATACACAATACAAGCAAAATACAACGGAAATAACCACTACAAAAGCAGCCAAACAAATCAAACAATAACAATATCCAACCAAGTTACAGCAACATCCGTTACTAGCCAGACAAGTGATACAACTGAAAGTGTGATAAGTGAAGACGGATATTCATACAAAACTGGATATGGTCCAGATTACGATCATTTAGGAGTTAGTCGTGAAGAAGCAGCTGCTAAAGGATGGCATTATATTCCAGGTACAGATGACGAGGGCAATGATATGGGAGCATATACTCCATATGATCCAATTAATAAATGTTATCACAATTAAATTTCCATTTTTATATTTTTAAAGAACAAATAAGCCCATTAAAAGAAATTATACTATATGTTAAATGTTCAAAAATTATTAATATTTAAACCCAATTAAAGATGTTTAGATAGTAATTTAAGTATATTATATCAATTGGATTTTTCTCTTGAATTAGGAAATATTTCTTTTTAAGGGTACTGTCAATAATTTAGATTATTGATATTTTTTCTTATTTTACTTATTTCTATAGTTA
>CAVDAS010000155.1:0-2877 GCA_963606955.1 Bacteroidaceae bacterium | reverse complement strand
TTCCGGATTTAAATAAGAATCAAGAACACTGTCTGTTTCATGCTGTCCAGAAATTTTATCTAAGAAATCCATGTCCATACCTCCGCATGGCTGCAATTAACTTCTATTAAGACAGGTCCTTTTTCATCAATCATATATTCTCCATGTATTGGCCCGTATTTAACTCCAATTGCATCAGCAACATTATATGCATATTCAACCAGTTCTCCATGAGAAATACCTAATTCATTAACAGAATCCATATGATCATAAATATAGTTTCCTTCAGGCGTTTGTTTTTTATAATACCTCCATAGAGTAGTTACTCTGTGAACTCCATTATGAGAAACTGTATTTACTACATACTCATCTCCACGGATTCGCTCTTGTATAACAACTTCATCTATTCTTTCACCGAAAAATCCTTCGGCACCTAATGTTGATTGTACAGAATGACATAACTCATCTTCATTTGAACATATGGTAACTCCAACAGAAGCAGCACTACGTATAGGTTTAACAACAACCTCTTTTAGGCCAGAATTTCTGTAAAACTTCAATGCTTCTTCTAATGATTTAACTGTTTCTCCTTTAATATAGCGAATCCCCGCTCTTTTTAGAGCATTTTGCATTTCATCTTTTAAAGTCATTGCATCTAGGGATTCAACAGGATTAGCTAGTAATCCTAATTCATTAGCTAATTTAGTAGCTAAAACTACACCATCTTCACTTCCGGGCAAAATTAAAACAGGATCAAATTTCTTAACCATTTCTGCTGTTTGTTCAAATGTATCCTGTTCATAAATTAAATCAAAATCATCATCAATAGCTTCGTATGCGGCGCTATACATATTAACTTTTGTTTGCTTGCATTCGGCTGTCATACAGTCAAATTTTAGTTCCAAAACAATCGGATTATAATTTCGCCTAACAATATCTTTAATAAAAAATTTTCCGCTTGAAACACAATCAACAACAATAATATTATCCATTTATAATTCCTCCAAATAATTGTAATAATTTATAGTTTAATAACTAATGATTAGTTTTTTTATTGAAATTCTAGAAATTTAAGAATTTTAGAATAAAATTATCTTAATTTTTTATAATCAACAATATTCGAATTCATATATCGCTTAAGCCCATATAAAACATTTTTGTTTATAAAATAAACAGTTAACAAACAAAACCAAAAAATAAATCAAAAAAAGTCACTTTCCATGGATATAGCAAATAGAAAAAATAGTAATTATTGTTATATCCAACAGACATTATTTTTCAAAAAAAAAGAATTAATAAGTTAAAATTAATTCTTTTTTTATTTAACACCATGCATTAATTTTATTATTTTATTTTTAAATACTAAACATGCAATTCCAAATATTAATGATATTGCTATAAATATTGCTGCAAATGATAATAAATTACCAATTGGTATGAAACCCAAGAAATATGTTACTGCACCTGCAGAATTTGGATAAAAACCAGCAAAATATCCTGCCAATATTTCTCCAATTGCCATAGCAACAAACCACACACCCATAAATGAAGAAACATACTTAACTGGAGCTAATTTAGTAACTAAACTCAAACCAATTGGTGATATTAAAAGCTCTGCAATACACTGTACTAAAACAATTACAAGAATCCAAGTCATTGCTACTTTATCTGTACCAGTTTCCACAATATTAAAACAAAATAGCAATATAATATAAGATATAGCTAATATTATTAAACCAATTCCTACTTTTACAATAACTGATGGCTCTTTGTTTCTGTGATTAAGTACCAACCACAATTTAGCAAATATTGGTGCTAATACAATTATAATAACCGCATTACATAATAAGAAAAACTCAGGAGGTAGAGACATCTGTATTATTGGAATTGCAGTATTTACGTGATTTTGAATGAAAAATGTTAAAGATGTAAATTTCTGTTCAGAACCTATTACAAATATTATCATCATTATAGATAACACAAATATAACATAAAGTCTATCAATTTCTATTTTACTTAATTTAGCACGCATACCACTATCTTCTCTTTGAGATAGTAATAGTTTATCCTTTGCTGTTGCAATTACTCCAATAGGTTCGCCTGTGACTGATCGTAAGTATTTATCCTTAAAAAAGGTAAACATGACAAGACCTAAACCAAGACCAATTCCAGCTATTAAAAATCCATACTGAAACAAGTCAGAATGACCGCTGCCAACAACAAAAGTTGTTACTAACAAAGCCATTAAAGCACCTACATTTACACCCATGTAAAAGATAGTATATGCTGAATCGAGACGTGAATCATCAGCTTCATACAATAACCCAACTAATGAAGAAATATTAACTTTGAAAAATCCAGATCCTAATGCCAGTACAACTGCTCCAATTATGAAAACATTTTCTTGAAATGTGAAAATAAAGGATGAATGAACTGGTATATTAACTGATGAAGCATATAAACTTGCACTATATGCAAGAATAAACTGCCCAATCATCATTAAAAATCCACCAAGATAGATTGCCTTTCTATTACCAATATAATTATCTGAAATGTATCCGCCACATATTTGCAAAACATAAGTGGAAGCAGAAATTATACCAAAGATTAAAGCAGCAAAAGCATTACCAAAATGTAACACTTCCACCATAAATAATACTAGAATAGATACAATAGTATAAAAACTAAATCTTTCCCACATTTCTGTTCCAGATAAAACAAATAAACCTTTTGGTTGTTCCATTTTTAAAAACCTCACATTAAATAAATTTTTTTAAGTTCTCGTAGCTATTATAATATCATTAATTCCATATGGCGGAACTTCAATTCTTAAATTTAAAGCCTTTATGAGAGCTTCCATACCATTACGGCCTCCGGCAATGTACTGATATGTCTTTT
>CAVDAS010000154.1:0-2882 GCA_963606955.1 Bacteroidaceae bacterium | reverse complement strand
TATTGGAAATAAAATAATTGAGGAATTTGATAAAAATATAGTGAATTTTTATGATGAAAAGGATTTGGAAAGAAATTATATTGAAGTTTTAAACAGAAAAGGAGAGATGCAAAAGTTTTCTGTTGTATCATTATCTATTGTTTCTCTTAGTAATGAACTTAAAGGTTATTCAGACACTAATGAAATTTACAAAGACATGATGATTCTTAAAAAGAAGGCTAAACAAACAATGGGATCTATTTTATTGTATAATACAGATGAATGAGGGATATAATGGTTTATAAAAATATTGTTGTTATTGATGATACAGAAGAGGTCTTTAAAGCATTAAATGATGTTTTTAGTGATGATTTGGAAATTAAAATCAAACACACATATTCTGATGGGGAATTTTTAAAGGAATATCTGAAAAAAGAGACTTATGTGATTTTAATAAATCAAAGTGGATTAAAAACAGATTTATCCAAACTAATTGATTTTATCGATGATAATATCTTTTTTATTGCAATTCCTATAATAATTATGTCTGATAATGAGAATTTCATTAATCCTCCTAAATTTAATTCATTTGTTATTAAGTATTTGCCAATATCTATGGACATATATGATTTAAAATCATATTTGGAATATATTACTGAAGTTTTGGAATATGCAAGAAATATTAATGATACTTCAGGTCTTCCAGCGAGTAGTGGTATAAATTCAAGATTATTATCTGTAATATCTCAAAATTCAAAATTTGTATTTGTATATTTAGATTTAGATAGATTTAAAGAATTCAATGAATATTATGGATTATATAGGGGAAATCAGGTAATATTTTTTTTAGCTACTTTAATTGATGAATCAATCAAAAAATATAGTGCAATTAATGATTTTGTAGGTCATGTTGGTGGAGATGATTTTATAATGATTTTAAAAGATTATAACTCTGCTGATGTAATCTGTAATGATATAATAGATAACTTCAATAAACGGATTACTGATTTTTATGATAAAAAAGATTTGGATAACGGATATATTGAAACTGTAAATAGATTTGGAGATGTTGAAAAAATAGATTTAATGGGGATTTCAGTTGTTTCGATGAAATATTCTCAATTTAATAATATTGATTTTGATGATGCATATACAAAATTAAATGAACTTAAAAAACAGGCTAAAAAGGTTAAAGGTAGTGTTTTTTTAAAAGGAAAGTGAAAACATGTTTAGCGAAGAAAATATTACAGTTAAATCATTAGATGATGTTGATATAAGGATTGGGAGTGTTTTTCCTGATTATTATGAAAATTCTATAAAGTCTTTAGGCTATGAGATTATATATCATATGTTAAATGATAGGGATGACTGTTTTTGTGAGAGGATTGTTTTTCCATATACAAAAAGCATAGAAACAAATTCTTCCTTAAAAGAATTTGATATATTAAGTTTTACAATACATGATACAAAGGGCTATTTCAGAATGGTTGATTTTTTAAAAAAAGCCAATATTCCTATTTTACATGAAAACAGGGAGGATAATGACCCTTTAATTATTGTAGGTGGGCCGTGTGTAACTGCAAATCCCAGACCAATTGAGAGATTTGTAGATGTTTGTTTTATTGGTGAATGTGAGGATACATTAATGCTTTTTTTAGATTCTTATAAAAAATTTGAAAATCCAAAAGAGCATTTGGAGCAATTTCTGGATATTGAAGGTTTATATCTTCCTAAATTTAGAAATTCTACAACAATATCAATAATAAATAACTTAGATGATAAATTTCATGTTCTAAAACCCTTTACTGTAAGAAATGAAAATGATGAAATTGTTAACAGTATTAATCTTGATGTATTGAGAGGCTGTAGTCATGGATGTAGATTTTGCATGTCTGGTTTTTTATATAAACCATCAAGAGAAACTTCCATTGATAAAATAATCCAAGTAGCTGAAGCTTCACGTAAATATTCTGGAATTAATAGGGTCTTTTTAGTTGGAGCAGATTTATCAGATTATTCTAGATTTGATGAATTAATAGAAAATCTTCACAGCAGAAATTTTAATGTAAATCTTCCTTCCCTAAGGCTTGAAAAGATTACCAGAAAACATTTATTACTTTTTAAAAATTCCGGATTAAATAGATTTGACATAGCACCGGAATCAATTTATAAAATTAGAAAATCAGTAAATAAAGATGTTAGTGATGAAATAATACAGAATGTTATGGAAATTGCATTAGATGTAGGTCTGAATTTAAAATTTTTATTTTTAATAGGTTTTCCAAATGAAACAAATGAAGATATTGTAGATTTGGCAAAATACATTAAAATGATTTTAAAAACAAGAGATAACTTTGATAAAAATCTGGAAGTTGATTTCAGAGTATCTCCAATTATACCAAAACCACATACTCCATTTCAATGGGAACCTTTTGATTTAGACATTATTAATTCTAAAATTAATCTATTTTTAGATGAATTAAGTGATTTAAATCTTTCATGTCTTGGAAATATGGAAACGGGTCTTTCATATATAAATTATTCTATTAATGTAAGATTTGATTTTAATTCTAATGACTTCTGTTTTAAAGACTATATTTTGTCTTGTGGAGGTAGTGAGGTTGGAGATTTAATAGAAAACAAAAACTATGACAGCCATTTATCTGAATGGAATCCCTATTATCCAAGCTATGAAGTTGGAGATGAACTGCCATGGGATTTTATAGATTTAGGTTATAAGGATTCATTTATACCAAGAGAACACAAAAAAATGTTAAAAAACAAAATTACACCTTGGTGTGGAGAGTTTCCATGTTATAACTGTAAATCAAATTGTGAGAAAAATATTTTTCAGGGAGGATAATTATGGAAAATAGTAATATTGAAATATTAAGGGGAAGTCC
>CAVDAS010000153.1:0-3051 GCA_963606955.1 Bacteroidaceae bacterium | reverse complement strand
AAATAAATAAAAATTAAGGGAGATTTAAAAATCCATTAATTATCGGACACTCCCAGAATCAAGAAATTATTTTTTTGATTCTAAAAATTCGTTTTGAACTTTGACAACGTCTTTACTAGTATCAACTTCACTATAAGCTTCTAAAAGGTCATGATTTAATTCTAAAAATGTATGACCCCACTTAAAACCATCTAAAATATCTTTTGCTTCATCTTTAAAACGGGTAATGTATAAAGTAGCTGAAATAGCTTCAACTGTAGATAAAATACATGGTTTTCCATAATTAACTGGATTAGTAGCTATTAAAAAAGGAAGAGACCTATGATATTTAGATAAAGAAAAGAATTTTTTAGAACTTGATACTTCATTCCAAGAACAATCAAGCCCTACAACTCCTCTCCTATGAACATATCTATAATCTTCGTAAGAAACAGCTTTCTGGGCAAATGGATTTAACACAACAGCCCCACCAGGTATTTTATTAATATTATAAACTAACTTACATTTACCTAGTTTTTCCATTTTAATAGAAGTACATTTCTTTCTATCACACTCATTTGCATGAAAAACTGTAACATTCATTTAAACACTGCCTTCCAATGCAGAAGTATTTCCTGCTTCATACTGATGTATTAAATCAATTTGCTGATTAAATTCATCTTGAGACAATCCAAATTGCTCAGCTACAGACGGAATATTTTTACTTTCTTTTAAAGAAAGACTCTTAAGTAATGGTTCTACATAATTCACATATGAATCACCATATGTATTTTTAGTGAAATTAACATCTGAAGTATCACCAAAGACTACATAGATAACATATCCTTGTTTTTCTTTTTGAACTTCACAAATAACAATTCCCATTGTACTATTGGAACTGTTAGAACTATTATTTCCAGTATTAGGAACAGCTTCGCCAAAGTAAATATTCCATTCCTGATTATTGAAAGTTCTTTTTTCAGGACCTTCAACACCTTGGAATTCATAAATTTCCATTAATGCAGATGCATTATCCATTGTAGATATATTATATTCAATATCATGAGCTTTATCTTTATAAGAATGAGCATAATCTAAGGAACCATTTTCTAAAGAAACATTACCTGCAAAACTACCTGCCATAAAAGGAGTAGAAAAAGAAGTTGTTTCTTTTGGACCATCAGAGTTTCCAGACATAAAAATAAAACCTACAACAATTACAATAGCTAAAATAACAACTGCAGCTATTATTATCATATTCTTTTTTTCCATTATAAAACTCCATAATTTTCATATAGTTTTTTGTATTATTGTATATGAAAAAAGTAGTATATTATTCTATGTCAAAACACATTGAAATAGTGATAATGGGAAAATTAATTAACACATTATTTTCTTTTTTAATAACTCACCAAACAAGTTGTTCTAATGGTGCATTATCAATATCAAGTTTTACTTGTATTCCAGTTTCTTTTGACATGTTATTTTTCACACCTCCTCTAAAAAAATAGATAAATTAATAATATACAAACTACATAATAATAATCAATTAACAATAAAGTTTTGGAGGGAGTGTAATGGATTTAATATTTTGGAATACTTGCGGAAGAAAAAGAACAAAAGAAGAAATAAAAAGTGATAGAATAAGTGCAATCATAATCTTTGGTGGAGGATTCTTGCTTTTTGTAATAGCTATGGTTTATGTGTCTATAAGATACTGAGTAAATCTAAAGTTTAACCTTCTTTTTTCCACATATTTTTTTTATATTACTACTAATGGTTTTTGTTTTTCTTTCCAATTCCAGTAATGCTGTTTCATACAAATAACAGCCATCATCTGAATTTTAGTTGCATTACTCAACTTATCCCAAAATTGCACTCCCGCAATATATAATTCAGTAAGGTAGGCACCGTCACCAGTACCTAACTCTAAAAATTTAATATTTGTCTTGTTAATTCTTGTTCTTCTTTGTTATGTTTAATACTTGAAATTGATTAGTATTTTCCTGAATATTTACTTGTAGTGCTCCTGCGGGGAACATTATTTTCTTTTTTAATAACTCACCAAACAAGCCCACCATAATATTCAATTTTAGATCTGTGTTCTACATCATTTAAATCAAATTCCACAGTTTTATTATAACATAATTTTGCATCTCCGTCATAAACTTCAAATACAACATATTTATAGTCAACAAACTCACTGGAAAAATAATTATAATCAAAATTCCTATTAAATCCTTCAGTATTACTATCTAATGAGCTAAGAGATACATTCTTAGAAATATTTTCTAAATAATTCCAATTAGAATCATAAGCTTTAATATGGACTGTTTGATTATCCTGCGTGTAATTATCATTTAAATCTGAATACACATGATACTGATAATGATTAGACAATAAATTTCCATATTGATCTGTTGTTTTTGTTAAAATAATGTTAGAAGTAAAATTAGAAAATTCTAAAGGAACTTCCGGATAATCAATTATTATTGGATGTAGGGGTGTAAATATCATATAATAAAGTACAGTTGCAAGAATAATAAGATATACAACTAACAAACATTTATTAAAAATATCCATAAAATATTCAACTCCTACTCTTTATATATTTCAATTATTATTTTTATTATTTAATATTTCTTCCTATTTCATATTATTAAAGAAAAATAAAAAAAAGTATTCCTAAATATCAAGTTTTACTTGTATTACATTTTCTTTTGAGATGATATTTTTTCACCTCCTCATTACAAATAAATAAATTAATAATACATAATCTACATAATAACAATCAATTAATAATGAATTTGAGGGATTGAATATGGACACAATAATATGTTATACTAAAGGGCGAAAATCCACAAAAGAAGAGAAAAAAGAGATGAATGGAGTACCCTCATAATCTTTGGTGGTGGAACATTAATAGTTCTAATACTTATCATACGGTCATGTTTAGCTTACTATTTTGGTATTTAACTAATATATTTTAAAATCATACTTTCTTTTTTTATATTATTAGAGTGTTGGCAGATATTATTTGAGTCTGAATATTTTTCATTTTTTGTCTTTCCT
>CAVDAS010000152.1:0-3052 GCA_963606955.1 Bacteroidaceae bacterium | reverse complement strand
AACACGTAAGAACATTAATACACAAAATGAATCTAAAATAAACAAAAAAATAAAATTAAATTACTTTTTCTCACCATCCACAAAAATAAAAAAAAATGGACATATCCATTGAAGAAAATTTTAAAATCAAAAAATCGGATTATCCCATACCCACAGGATATGAGCCTTTCCGAATATTTTGATTAAATGGACCAAATGCAAACCAAAGCTAAATAAGCTTAATTAGTTTATTTTGGTGTGAACTCGAATACAAACATATCATTTATCACCCCGTAACATTCAATACGGCAGTTAGTCAGATCATTGTAGAATATATCACGTACACATTTTATAATAGCATCTGGAGTATCCAAATCAGCATTATATACTTTCATTGTTTCAGCAGTTAGAAGACATCTATATTTAAAGTTTGAACCATCAGCAATTTTAAACAACTGATTACCCTCAGAGTCCTCTATTAGTGCCCCCTGATAACAAAAATTGTTTTCATTAGGTGTTTGACTATAATGTGTAACAATGTCATCCTTAGGTAAATACACATCATTATCAACAACCACTTCCTGTTTTTCTAAAAGATTCAAATCACATAACTCTTTTATACCTGTTGCTCCTAGGGTATAAGCCATAGATACTAGGCCCACATACTCTAAAAGTTTAAGACCGCCATAAAGTGCATAAGTTCCTCTAGAAACTGGAATATGATTAGCATCATTCACCCCATGATAAATAGCCATATCAATAGCAGTAGCTACAACTGCAATAATATAACCACCTCCCAAACCAGCAGTTAAAGCACCTAAAACAAAACCACCTATAGTAACAGGAATCTGAATTAGGCTTTGAGCAAGTGCAGTACCACGCATAAATGCCATACTTGGATCTTCAAAAAATACATATTTACTATTTATTAAATTACAACCATCAAATATACTATAACCGCCTTTATCATAAAAACCAGCACCACCTTCAAATGCAACATTATTATTGGCAGTACAATTAATATATTCAATAACTCCTAGATTGTATACTGCTGCACCATATTTGGCATAATTGTTTATGAAAGTACAATTAATAAAGTACATAGAACCAGCATTATGCACAGCACCACCAAAATCATCCGCAGCACCACTGTCTGCCTTACAGTTTTTAAATGTGATGTTAATACAAACAATGCTGCCTTTTTGATTGATGATGGCTTTACTAAAACTGTCAAGAATCATATTTTTTAAAACTACATTACCACCCTGATTAATTAAAAAATGTGATTTATCTGAGAGTATGCCTTTAATCGTGTGTTTTTGACCGTCAATCATAACTGTCAAACCAGTAAGCACATTAAAAATTTTGCTTTGATCAGCAATCCCATAATCCTTAGTAATATTTAAAGTATAATTAAGGGGCATGGACAACTGATTTTGATTTTCATGAAGAATCGTACTACTCATTATATTCCCATAATTTATTATGCATTTATAACTCAATGGTGCATTAATTTTTATTAATCCCCCATTATCATAAATATCAGCCCTAACCAACTCATAGTCAAAACTAGATGAAATAATGGATCTGAAATCCCCTTCATGGGCAGTGTTTCCATCAAAAACACAGGATTTATCAATATATGCTTGACCAGCATTATATATTGCACCGCCCTGCATTGCATTATTATTCAAAAATTGAGTATTATTAACTACCAATGTACCAAGATTACGTATTGCCCCGCCAAAACGGTCATGACGGAAATACAAATACTTATTATCCTTAAAAATAGTATTATTACAACATAACCCACCTTTATTAACAATAGCTGTTTGGAATCCTTCAATAACCATATTGTTTAAATATAAACTGGCTGAATATCCAATAATAAATAAATGTGTAGGATAGTACCAAATTGAAGTACAAACATGAGCAGGTTTAATTACAGCACCATTACCATTAACAGTAAGAGTCATACCTGGATGAATATAAGCACCAGCTTCACCACGTCTTTCATCACTAGAATAATCAGACTCCGCACTTATACCACCACCTTTAGGTTTAACAAGTACCTCAACACAATCAACACTATAAACAGTATTAGCTAAATTAATTGTTATGTTTGTAGTTGTAAATGTATGTTGAAATAAATCCTTTAAAACTTTGTTCAACTCACCACTATTAGTAACATTAATAACCTTAGTATTGTTAATATTTTCATTTAAATCAATTAATTGAATACCTGAAGACTCCATATAATCATATGATGGTTTGGATCCATAAGAAGAGCTATTGTATAAAATTTTTGCAAAAGCACTGTTATGAACAAAAATGTCCTGACCACTACCTTTTATACCTGCATTATTATCCCACCATTTACATTTAACAAAGGTTGCTTTTGATTTTTCCTCACAACAAACAGCACCACCATAACTACCTTCATTACCCATAAAACTACAGTCAATACAAGTCAAAGTATTATAACTATCAATAGCACCGCCTCTACGATACATATAATTCATATCAAAAGTACTAACACGCTTATTATTATAAAAAGTACATTTTATGACAGTACATGTTCCATATGACCTGATTGGTGGTTTAAAATTAGTGAAAGTACAATCACGAATTAAAACATTTGCACCCATACCTAACTTAATGAAAACATCACCATCACCTCTAATAGTAGCACCATTACCCTCTATAAGCAAATTACCAGCATTATAATTAAAAACAATATCATTATTTGCTTCAAAATAATAATTCTCACCAGTTAAATTAAAAACAAAATTAGACATACCATTCTGAGTACAATTAGACATAGCTTGCTTAAACTCAGAAGACGAACTAATATTCACAACATTAAAAGAACAATAAAGAGCTTTATTATTCAAATCAGATAAATTAGTCTTTAAATCACTTTTAGAAGAGGATTCATTAATCACACCACTAAAATCAATTGAATCCAATGAAATATTACCATTATTATGTTCAACTACATTACTTACAGAAGTATCCTTATTTTCTTTTAAATCTGAAACAACAACTTCAGATACGTTATTATCTACATCCA
>CAVDAS010000151.1:0-3061 GCA_963606955.1 Bacteroidaceae bacterium | reverse complement strand
ATATAATATAGTTAAACAAAAAAATACCAAAAAATATTAAAAAACAAATCAACTCAAAAAGTTAATTTTTTCCCATCCTCAAAAAAGATTAAAAAAAATTAGTTTTCAAAAGTTTCTCTAATTCCTTTAATAGTGTATCTGGCATAGAAGTAATTCAGTGTACTAGCTGTCATACGCCCAACAGCTAAGCCTACCCAAATACCTATTAATCCCCATCCTAATAAAATTCCAAGGATATATGTAGCACCAACTGTGAAAATAACTTCCCTTATAATTGTCCAAAATAAACTGATTGTTCCTTTTCCAATTCCCTGATAAAAGAAACTTGAAGCCATTCCTGCACCAGTTAATGGTAAACAAAGACAGGCTATTTGTAAAAAACTAGCTATTTCAGGAACTAACTGTGCTGTTTCAGAAGTATATGCAAACATAGTAGCTAATGGTGTTGCAAATACAATAAAAATAATAGTCACACATGTTCCAAAGATTATTCCAAATTTTGCACCAAATTTATGGGCTCTTGATATGTAATCTCCGTTTTGAGCTCCAAATGAACTACCTACAACTGCAGTAACTGCTGTTCCAATAGCTGTAAGTGGCATTATTACAAATAAATATAATCTTTGACCTGATGTAAATGCAGCTATTCCAAATTCCCCACCAATTAAAGAAATGAATATTAAATACATTGATGTTGCAATAGATAATGCTAACATATCCATTGATGCGGGAATACCTACTTTTAAGATATAATTAGCTATTTTAGAATTAAATTTAAAATTTCTTAAATTAACATTTACATAAGTGTCTTTTTTAATTAAAATCCAATATAAAATTACAATAGCTGCACATATTGAACTTATAATTGTTGCAATAGCTGCCCCTGCTGATCCCCAGCCCAGAACATAGATAAATATTGGATCAAGAATTGTATTTAATATTACAGAGACAACAACAGCATACATTGCTCGTTTCATGTCTCCTTCTCCACGAAGAATTCCACTTCCACCATTTGCAAACATAAAAGCGAATAATCCTAAAAATAGAGGGGTTCCATAACTTACTGCTTCACTTAATGATTGTCCACTAGCCCCATATAATTTAAGTAATGGTTCTTGAAAAGCAAGTAAAACTATTGTCAATACTATAGAAGCTATTAAAAATATAAAAAGAGAATGGGTTGCTGAATCACTAGCTTTTTTGTGGTTTTTAGCTCCAATAAAACGACTTATACTACTTGTTGCACCGCTTCCAAGCCCTACACTAACTCCATTTAATATCATGAAAATTGGAGTTACAAAACCAATACCTGCAATAGCTGCCTGACCAAGCCCCGCAATCCATATTCCATCAATAATATTATATGATGCTGTTAAAAGCATTGAAATCATAACAGGAATAGCTAATTTTCTAACTGCTGTTTCAGGATTTCCCCTCATTATTTCAACATTTTTATTAGCCATAACATCCCTATTTTCTCATTTTGTCCATTTCTTTTTGGATTTTTTCCTCCATCCAATCATCATCAAATCTATCCTGAAAAACAAAAACTTTAAGGTAATGGAATATTAACCAGATACCCCAAAAAACAGTCACCCATAAAAACCACCATTGATGAATATTAAACCAATTACTATGAATTTCTGAGAAATTAATAATGAATAAAAAAACATTAACCATTAAATAACAAAATAAATGTCTATAAAACTTTATTTTTTTATTAACTACTTTTTTAGCTTTTTTATATAATATTTCTTCATCCATACTAAACCTCAAATATTTACTAAGTCATAACTCTTTCTAGCCACATCCCTTATTTTTGCCATAGTTTCATCACTTAACTCATTAATTCCAACAGCTTCCGCCCAATGATTAAGTTCACTTCTCAATTTAGGAGCTATTTCTTCCCCTTTTTCAGTTAATTTTAAAATATATTTTCGTCTATTGTTTTTATTTACTTCTCTTGTAATATAACCTTCATCTTCTAATTTTTTAAGTGCCTTAGCTACAGTTGCTTTACTTTGGAAAAACATATTAACAATATCATCTTGTGAAAGGTCTTTATCAGAACTTTGAATTGCCAATAAATAATATCCATCACGACTCAAGACTATCTCTTCTGATTTTAACAAGAAATATTTAACTCCATTTCTAACAATATTATTAATTAACCTCTCAAAAGGCATCTCATCAAACAAATCATTATTTTTATTATCATCCATATACATCATTCCCTTCAAAAAAAAACCAATGCTTATTTAATCATTAGATAATAATATAATATAAATCCTTCCACTTAAACGCCTATATAATAGAATATTTATTAACAAAACAGAATATACAACATTCAAATGAAATAAAAGAAATTTTTATGCATACCTAACTATAAAATAGGCAAAAATATTGTAAAAATTTTAAAAAAAATGTACAATCTTAAAAAAAATAAGAAAAATAATAAAAAGGTTTCAAAATAAAGAAAAAACTGTTGATATTATCAACAATGAATAACATGAACTCTTAAAAATAAAATATGCAATAAATATATTAAAATACTAAATAATAACATGATTATATTTATACTTATTGAATAAAATAACAAAAAAATAGTGAAAAATAAGATTAATTGTGTTAAAGATAACTATAGAAGGAACATATAATGGTACAAAACATTTTATATAATGAGATATAAATTATAATAACATGTCACAAAAAGATGACGAACTTTTGAAATTAACATCATATGTTGAAATTTCAAAGTACAGAGAAAAAACATTAAAATCTATTGGAGATAATGTTAAAATACCAACAAACATCGCAAAAGATAGTGGAATTAGAACAAACCATATTTCCAAAGTTTTAAGTGAACTTAAGAATAAAGAAATTGTAGAATGCATAAACGAAGAAGCTAGAAAAGGAAGATTATATAGATTAACCGATACTGGAAAAGAAGTGTTGGACTCTATAAATGAAAAAGAGGAAGGAAGCGAAAACTAATTTTTTCATGCTTTTTACCAATTAATTTCTCTTTTCTATGCTTTTTCATATAAAAACTATTTTTAAA
>CAVDAS010000150.1:0-3101 GCA_963606955.1 Bacteroidaceae bacterium | reverse complement strand
TATGAAAACAGAAATAATAAAACCATATCAAAAAAATGTTAAACTGACAGCATTGTTGATTTTCCTATTCTTCGCACTTCAGCCAATTCTTGGATATGATGCAACAAGTATTTTAACTCAAATATTTTCATTTAATTAAATAAAAAAAGAGAATTGTAAAATTCTCTTATTAACTAATTTTTATTGTATTACCTACTTGGAAATCATTCCAAATTGAAGTAATGATATATTCACCGGCCATTAATCTAATTTTTAAACTAGCTATACCATCTTCACCAGTAGTTTTATAATAAAATACACCATTTACATTAAATATAATATTCTGATTAGCTAATGGATTGCCTTGTCCATTAAGAGTTTTAGCACAAAAACTACTTCCATCAAGATATTTCATGTCTAAGTTCTCAGTTATTAAGGTTGGTAAAATCTCGATATTATTTCCAACAGCTAATCCATCAAATATTGTTGTGATAGTGTAGTTTCCAGGTCTTAAATTAATAACTAAACTAGCTATACCATTAGAATCAGTGCTATGATTATAAAATACACCATTTATATTAAATAACACATTTTTATTAATAGCTAAGCTTCCATTTTTATTATAAACACATACATCAAATTTAGAAGCATTTAAATAGTATTTTATTAAATTATTAGATTTAATTAAAGTTTTTACAGTAATATTAAATCCTCTCTGTTCACCAGTTAGTAAATTATAAGCAGTTAAAATATAATTACCCGGTCTTAAATTAATTCCTATTTTAGCTATTCCATTTAAATTTGTGTTTTTATTGTAAAATACTCCATTAATATTAAATCTAACTTCACTGTTAGCTATTGCATCTCCAGATTTATTTAAAAATTCCCCAATGAATTTTGTGCCATCCTGATACATTAAAGTTGTATCATTAGCTATTACAGTTGATTTAACATTTACTTTTCCTGTAATCTCAATTGGATTGTATGTATCATTGCCGTTGTAGCTTAGATTAACTAAATATTGATTAGCAGCTAAATTAATTGTCAGGAATGCCAAACCATCATCATTTGTTGTTCTATTATACATTGCACAATTAATATTAAAGAATATTGTAGCATTAGCTATTGGTTTTCTTAAATTATCAGATAAATTAGCTATTAATTTAGATCCGTCTTTATAATACATATCAAGATCGTCAATAGTTAAAAATGCATTTTGAACTACATCAATTGTTGTATTTAAAATTTCATCATCTATAATAGCTGTTATTACATATTTGCCAGGAATATTAGCCTCAAAGATATTTCCAGTTATAATACCTCCAGTACTATTAAATATAGGATTTCTTTGAGGGATTTGAGTGCTCCAATTTAAATTAATAGCTATTGGTGTGTTAATTTTATTTTGAGAACTTATATCCAATTTTACAGTGGTGTAATTTTTAATAGCTATTTTACCCTTTATTAATTCATTGAAGTTTGGACTGTTATTTGCCCACCAATTATCATTTAAATCCATTATTTCCCCATAAGCTTCATAATTTTCATGATAAATTGTATTAGTATTATTAACAAATGCACAATAGTTAATTTGACCACTGGTACTTCTTATATAAATTGCTCCACCTTCGGGAGATGTATTATTTAAGTATTCGCAACCATAACATTCAAAAATTCCATAGTGATTTTTTCCATTTGTATAAACTGCTCCACCACAATTACTAGCAGCATTATTAATAAATGAAGAATTATAAATTCTGGTTGTTCCAGTCCAGTGATATATAGCTCCTCCATAATTATCATTGCCTAAAGCCAGATTACCTATAAACATACAATTAAAAATATCTGCATAAGAATTATTTATTTTAAGAGCACCACCATTTCTTTCTGCATTATTAAATTCAAAAGTAGAGTTGATTATTGTTGTATGGCCTCCTTCAAGAGAAGATATACATCCCCCATCATGCATTGCTGTATTCTTTGAAAAATAACTAGAAATTACTGTTAAATTACCCTGATTATCAATACATGCTCCGTTTATTCCTTTATTTTCTATAAATTTTGAATCAATAACATTTAAGCTAGCTTCTTTATTTACAGTTATTCCACCATAACCGCTTGTAAATGTAATTCCTGTAACTGTTATATTACTACCAGTTATTTTAAAGAAGCTGTTATAATTTTGACCAATGAAAAGAGTATTTGTATGGCCAACAATATTTAAATTATTCTTTGATATTTCTAATCCAGTATTCTTTGAACCAGAATAATATCCGTCATTGATAATAATAGTATCATTATCATTAGCTTTATTCAATGCTGAATCTAAACAGTTAAATGGATTATTACTCGAACCATCACCATCATGAACTCCAGCTTTTACATACCATGAATTTTCTTGAGTTAAATTATCATTAGCTGATGTAATTGGTATTATTAACAGCAAGAAAAATAAGCTTGTTAAAAATATAACCTTTTTATTCATATTAGTATATTGTATTTAAATAATAATTTAAATATCGATATGTAATAAAATTTGTAATCGTTGTAAAAATCGTTTATATTCAATAAAACGAAAGATTTATATACAATTCGATACTAATATATTATTGAAAATATTATAAGGAGATTTTAAAATGGAAATTAGTGCTAGAAATAAAATGAAAGGAAAAATAACTGATGTTAAAACTGGGGGAGTTATGGCTAGTGTTAAAATCCACGTCGAAGAACCTGGTGAAATTACAGCTTTAATTACCAAAGAATCCGTAGAAAAACTCGGTTTAAAAGAAGGTGATGATGCAATAGCTATCATCAAATCTACTGAAATTATTGTGGGTAAAGATTAATTACCCACTAACTTATTTTTTAACCTAAATCAACTACATTACCCTCAAGATCAATATATCATCCAGGCTCATATGAATTAGAACCTGGGTCGTAGTGTATACTATTGGAATCATATTTAATATATTCACCACATTGGTCAGACCATCTATAACCTTTTTCTTCAGGAGTTAAACTAGAAGAAGACTGAGAAGAACTTACTAACTCAACACTAGTTTCTTTAAGGGCATTGTCAATAAATCTATAATTTAATAAATGCCCTTCTTTTTATTATTTTA
>CAVDAS010000149.1:0-3138 GCA_963606955.1 Bacteroidaceae bacterium | reverse complement strand
TCATTATTATTTTAGGGGTTATGAAATGAGTTTGATTATCGCATATATTGGTAAAAAAGGATGTGTAATGGCTAGTGATAAAAGAAGAATTGGTTATTTTGGAGATAAAGAACAATTAAATGCACTAGAATCTGAATTATATAGTGGTAAAATAAAAACTGATGATGAATTTAAAAAGAAAGCTGAAGAATATGGCATAACAATTAAAATAACTGAAGATGCTACCAAGATAACTACAGTTGGAAACTGTGTAAGAGGTGAAGTAACTACTAAAAAAGCTTTTGAAACATATAGAAAAAGAATTTACGGAACTACAATGGGTTATCAAATAGTGGAATTGTCCGGTTCTGAAACTATTTCCCGTAAAGCTGGTGAAAAAGCAATTATTGTATTTGGTAATAAATTTGCTAAACAGGAAGCAGAAAAACTAATAAATAAAAAATGGAAAGCATCATTAAGTTTAAAATATATGGGGGATATTTTTGAAGAAATTTTAGTTGAAATTTCCAGAAAAACACCTACAATTGGAAATAACTTTGATGTTTTAATTAAACAGCCTAAATTCAATAAAGCAGAAGCTCAAAGACATCTTGATGTAACTATTGATAATGATATTAAAGTTTTATCTAAATTCAGACAAAAATTACAAGAAGATTTAATTGAAAAAAATAAAGAAATAGCTTTAGCTGATAAAATTGTTAATGAGGGAGATATTGGTAAAGTTGTTTCAGTTGATGGAAAAATGTTAAAAGTCCAATTAAATAATAAAATACAGGCTTTTAATGAAAATTGGAAACAAATAGCTAAACCAAATGAAATTGTATTGATGTTTAGTGATAGTGGTAATGTTGAACCTGGAGATAAGGTAGTTATCCAGGATGAAAAATTATGCCTTAAAAAAGATAAATCTAATCTTAAATGTGATATTATTTTATGTAATATATGAAGGAGATTTTTTAAATGAAAATAACATTTTTAGGTACTGGAGGTGGAAGATTCTCAGCTATCAGTCAAAGAAGGATGACTGGTGGTTTTAGAATTGATAATTTAAATGGGAAAAATTATCATGTTGATCCGGGTCCTGGAGCACTTGTTAGAACTTATCAATTCGGATTTGACCCAAGAAATTTAGATGGTATATTTATTTCTCATGCACATACAGATCATTATAATGATGCTGAAATACTTATTGAAGCTATGACAAGGGGAATGACTAAAGAATATGGTGTTATTTTAGGAAATAAAAGTGTTCTTGACGGATATAAACGATGGGGTCCGGGAGTTTCAAATTATCATCAAAGCCATTCTAAAAAATATGTTTTAGAGCCAAATCAGGTTGAAAACATTAATGGGTGTTCTATTAAAGGTACAAAAACAGTACATGGTGACCCGGAAGGTGTAGGATTTCAAATTAACTGTAATGGATTTAACATATCTTATACATCTGATACAGGATATTTTGAAGATTTGCATAAATATCATGAAGGTGCAGATATTTTAATAGCTAGTGTACTTAGGCCAGGAAACAAATCTATTAAAGGCCATTTATGTTCACGTAACTTCATTGATTTATTAAGGGAAGTAAAACCAAAATTAGCTATTATGACTCATTTTGGCCTTAAAATGTTAAGTATTGACCCAATTGCTGAAGCAAAAAGAATAACCAGAGAAACTGGTGTAAAAACATTAGCTGCTTTTGATGGAATGTCTTTTGAAGTTAATACACAAAATCCTGCAAGAATCCGTATTAAAACCTTAAAAGATGTTAATTCTCATATTCATAGCTCAAATATAGATTTAAATAAAATGGAAAGAAAAACCACATATCAGGCTGCATTAAAAAATGGAGAAAATGATGAGCTTACTATTGGAAAAAAATGATTAGATTTCTAGATTTGAAGGATGAATATATCCTGATCTAATCATATGGTCTGCAAGAACAATAGCTGTGCTAGATTCAGCTACAATAGTAGCTCTTGGACAAATACAAGGGTCATGCCTTCCTTTAATACTTATTTCTTCAGTTTCCATTTTTTCCAAATTAACTGATTTTTGACATTTTGAAATAGATGGTGTTGGTTTAATAGCAATCCTTGAAATAATTGGCATACCATTACTTATTCCGCCAATAATTCCTCCGGAACTGTTAGTTGAAGTGTATATTTCATTATCTTCAATATAATATTCGTCATTAATCTCAGATGCACAGCTAGTAGCTACATCAAAACCAAATCCGATTTCTACTCCTTTTACAGCATTTATGTTCATTAAAATTCTAGCTAAATCACCATCAAGTCTTTCAAATACAGGTTCACCAAGACCCGCTGGTACTCCAACAGCTACAGTTTCAACAATGCCTCCAATAGAATCTCCTTTCTGTTTTTTAGTTAAAATTAATTCTTCCATAGCTTTTGCAGCTTCTAAATCACCACATCTCACAGAATTTTTCTCAACATTTTCTTTTACAGTGTCAAAATCATTACTGTGAGCCATTATATCTCCAATTTGAACAACATTGGAGACAATTTCGATGTTTTTGGTTTTTAAAAGTTTTTTAGCTATTGCTCCTGCAATTACATGGCCAATAGTGATTCTTCCACTTCCACGACCTCCGCCATTATAGTCATAGTTACCATATTTGCTCATCCAGCCATAATCTCCATGAGATGGGCGGGGAGTGTTTTTAAACATGGAATAGTCTTTGGAATGTTGGTTGGTGTTATAAACAACTCCTGTAATAGGTGTTCCGTCAGTTTTACCTTCAAAAATTCCGGATAGGATTTGAACTTCATCTGATTCTTTACGGGGTGTTGTTACTCCACTAGTTCCTGGTTTTCGTTTATCTAGCTCTTTTTGAATATCTTCTTGTGTTAATTCAAGATTAGCAGGACATCCATCAATAACTGCTCCAACCGCTTTTCCATGACTGCTGCCAAAGCTAGTTACTGAAAAGATTTTTCCAATAGTATTTCCCATTAATTGACTCCTCCAAATAAAATTGTTGTAATTAGTTATTTGATATATAATTTTTTATTATTTTAAATTTTATTAATTTTAATATATTTTGATAAATAAACTAAATTTATGGATATTGAATATATTAAAATAGGGTCCTAGATTTGTCACCATGTAATGTGG
>CAVDAS010000148.1:0-3170 GCA_963606955.1 Bacteroidaceae bacterium | reverse complement strand
TTCTATAGAAATTAATAGCTACAGAGGTAGAATTAGCTGTTAAATTTAAAACAGCACAAAAATCATGAGCAACATTATTAGTAACTAATTCATCCCATTTTGGATTGTTAGTACCCCACCAATTATCATTAGCACTGCAAGATTGAAAACTATAAATTACATTACCTAGATTGGTTGCTTTGTTATTAACAAAAGTAGAGTTACTTACAGTGACACCAGTATCACCACTATTATAGATTGCACCACCATAATTCTTTGCAGAATTATTAACAAAACTACAACCACCAACAGTCAAACCAGAAACACCATTACTGATTACACCACCATGATCAGATGCAGAATTATTAACAAAAACACAACCACTCACACTCAAACCAAATCCAGCATTATAGATTGCACCACCAGACTTAATAGCTGAATTATTAACAAAACTACAACCACTTACAGTCAAACCAGAACCATTATAATTAGAGATTGCACCGCCCATATCGGCAGAATTATTAACAAAACTACAATTATAAATAGTTACATTATTAACATTTACATCAAATACTCCTTGATCATTTTTATTATTTGTTATAACTGTTTTAGTTCCATTACCAATAATAGCTACAGTCTTAGAAATAGCTATTTGACTATCTACAACATGTGTTCCGTCTGCAAGGTAAATTGTAACATTAGCTTGTACTGCATTCATTGCACGTTTGATAGTTTTAAAAGGACTGCTCCAGCTAGTACCAGCATTATTATCATTACCATTCTCATAATCTACATAAGCCTTACTATTATCCACAGGAACTGTTAATGTTTGGTTGTCTACACTAGCTACTATATCATAAACACCTATTATTGGAGTGTACTCTTTTTTGAAAGTTCCATTAACAATTTTCTCAGTAGTAGTTTCTTTATTAATAGTTAAACTAAGGTCATTTGAAATTGGTAAAATCTCATTAGTTCCATTTCTATAGAAATTAATAGCTACAGAGGTAGAATTAGCTGTTAAATTTAAAACAGCACAAAAATCATGAGCAACATTATTAGTAACTAATTCATCCCATTTTGGATTGTTAGTACCCCACCAATTATCATTAGCACTGCAAGATTGAAAACTATAAATTACATTACCTAGATTGGTTGCTTTGTTATTAACAAAAGTAGAGTTACTTACAGTGACACCAGTATCACCACTATTATAGATTGCACCACCATAATTCTTTGCAGAATTATTAACAAAACTACAACCACCAACAGTCAAACCAGAAACACCATTACTGATTACACCACCATGATCAGATGCAGAATTATTAACAAAAACACAACCACTCACACTCAAACCAAATCCAGCATTATAGATTGCACCACCAGACTTAATAGCTGAATTATTAACAAAACTACAACCACTTACAGTCAAACCAGAACCATTATAATTAGAGATTGCACCGCCCATATCGGCAGAATTATTAACAAAACTACAATTATAAATAGTTACATTATTAACATTTACATCAAATACTCCTTGATCATTTTTATTATTTGTTATAACTGTTTTAGTTCCATTACCAATAATAGCTACAGTCTTAGAAATAGCTATTTGACTATCTACAACATGTGTTCCGTCTGCAAGGTAAATCGTACCATTAGCTGGCACTAAACTCATTGCTTTACTAATAGTTTGAACAGCCCTATCCCAACTAGTTCCATCATTAGTATCAAGACCCTTATTATAGTCCACATAAACATCTTTCACCACATTAAGAATACCTGTTTTAACAGTCACATTGCTTGCCCCAGCATAAGATGCACTAACTACTTGTTTCAAAGGACTAGATGGGGTGTAAGTATAAGTATAATTACCATCAGGGTTACTTATTGCTTCATAATCATTAGTGAATGTTAAGGTTCCGCCAGCTACACTAGCACCATCAGAAGTGACAATATTAGCAAATAAAGTTACTGGCTGATTAACAAATGTACCAACAGTCTTATTTCCTAAAACTGTAACATTAACCAGGGAAAGAATATTAGCTATATTGTAAATATATGTTTTACCAGTAGTAATTCCAGAATATGTGTTATTTATTATATTAATGCTACCCTTTTCCTTGTTACGATATCCATTATTAATAGCCATACCTTTTGTAGCAGTGTTATTAATAAAAGAACTATCCCTTACAGTGAAATTAGAGCCCATATTATAGATTGCACCACCACCACCATCAGCACTACTTGATTTTGCCGTATTGTTAGTAAAATTACTATCACCTACAGTGAAACCAGCACCATTATTCCAAATTGCTCCACCATTATTTGTTGCAGTATTATTAACAAAATTAGAATTATTTACAGTGAAATTAGCTCCTGCATTACAGATTGCACCACCATTAGTTGATTTAATCATATTGTTAGTAAAATTACTATCATACACACTGAACCCAACACCACCATTCCATATTGCACCACCACCATTAGAATCAGCAGTATTATTAATAAAAGAACTATTTCGCACAACAACATTATTAGCATCATTATTAAATATTGCTCCAGCACGATTACCTGCAGTGTTGTTAATAAAATTACCATCATTCATAGTTAAACCTGCAGTACTTCCAATAATATATATTGCACCACCCTCAAGCCTTGCAGTATTATTAACAAAAGTAACATTTTTCAAAACTAAGTTACCATTACTATTATAAATAGCTCCACCATTATCCTTAGTAGTACCATTATCCTTAGTAGCACCATTAATTAAATTAACATTAGCTAAAGTAAATGTAACATCACTAGTTATTTGAAAGATTCTTCCCAAATTATTTGCATCAATTGTATATCCATTACCATTAATAGTAATAGTTTTAGAAATAGAAATTCCATAAGCAAAACTAGTTGATTCATCATTAGTCATAGTATAATTAGAAGTAAGATTTAAAGTAGCTCCACTACTGGTCTTAGTTATTAAATCATTCAATTCTGTGAAACTTCCACTAGCTCCATTAGTAATAGCTACAGGAGTTTTATCATTTAAAATTAGTTCACTATTAGAGTTCGTTAAATTATTTTCAGATTCATTAATATTACTAGATTTTACACCTAGTGTGTTTTCATTTAAGTCATTATTAGTTTGTGGTTGTATACCACTACTATCGTCTTTAGATGCCTGATCTAAAGAT
>CAVDAS010000147.1:0-3189 GCA_963606955.1 Bacteroidaceae bacterium | reverse complement strand
AAAGATAAAAACATGAAAATTTAGAAAAAAATTTCTAAAGTTTACGGCATTGAAATTTTTTCTTATATATTTTTAAATGAAGAAATATATACTTAATAATATTATTTTTATTTAATTATTATTTGGAGAAAAGATATGTCAAATGAGAATATTCCTAAAGACTATGATTTTAAAAAAGAAAAGGTTTGGGAGCAAAAATGGGAAGATGAGGAGATTTATAAATTCCTCGGTGATGGAACAAGGCCTAGATATATAATTGATACTCCACCACCATACCCAACTGGTTCTATTCATTTAGGACATGTATTAAATTGGGTTTACATTGATATGAACGCAAGATACAGGAGATTAAAAGGATTAGACGTTCTATTTACTCAAGGATGGGACTGTCATGGTCTTCCAACAGAAGTTAAAGTTGAAGAAACTCATGGAATTAAGAAAAATGATGTTTCAAGAGCTAAATTCAGAGAGTATTGTATTGATTTAACAACTGAAAATATAGCTAAAATGAAAAATCAAATGCAAGCTTTAGGGTTTTCACAAGATTGGAGCCGTGAATTCATTACAATGACTCCAGAATACATGAAAAGAACACAATATTCCTTTTTAAAAATGTATGGTGAAGGATTAATTTATCAGGGAATTCACCCTGTTAACTGGTGTCCTCGTTGTGAAACAGCTATTGCATTTGCAGAAGTTGAATATAGTGACAATGAAACATTTTTAAACTATGTTAACTTCCCACCAGCTATGGAAGATTCTTACGATGATATAGCTACTTCTAAAGTTTCAGGTAAACAGGCTAATCCTAAAGATGAAGGAGTAATGATTGCAACTACTCGTCCTGAGTTAATGTCTGCTTGTGTGGCTGTTGTAGTTCATCCTGAAGATGAAAGATATGCTCATTTAGTTGGTAAATATGTTGAAGTTCCTCTATCTCATCAGAAAGTAAAAATCTATCCTGATGAAGAAGTAGATCCTGAATTTGGTACTGGTGCAGTAATGGTTTGTACTTTCGGGGATAAAACAGATGTTGCATGGGTAAATAAACATAATTTAGAAATCATTGATGCAATTGATGAAAAAGGAAGATTAACTGAAGCTGCAGGAAGATATGCAGGAATGGATTTAGCTAGCTGTAAAGCTAAAACTATTGGAGATTTAGATGAAGAAGGATATCTTTTAAAACAGGAAAAAGTTGATCAGAATGTTGGTCAGTGCTGGAGATGTAAAACTCCTATTGAGATTTTAGTTAAAAAACAGTGGTTTGTAGCTGTAAATAAATTAATCGAACAAACTAAAGAAGCAGCAGAAGAAATGAACTGGGTTCCGGAGCATATGAAAAGTCGTATGATTAACTGGGCAGATTCTATGGAATGGGATTGGTGTATTTCAAGACAAAGATTATTTGCAACTCCAATACCTGTCTGGTTCTGTAAAGACTGTGGAAAAGTAATGCTTCCTGATGTTGAAGACTTGCCAGTTGATCCAACTCAGGACAAACCTAAAAAAGCATGTAGCTGTGGCTGTGAAGAGTTTGTTGGAGAAGAAGATGTTTTAGATACTTGGATGGACAGCTCTATTTCACCACTTTCAATTGCAGGATGGCCTAATGAAGGTTATGAAAACAATTTCCCAGCAAATATCCGTCCGCAAGGCCATGATATTATTAGAACATGGGCATTTTATACAACACTTCGTTGTCTTGCCCTAACTGGTAAAAAACCATTTGATGATATTGTAATTAATGGTATGGTATTTGGTGAAGATGGATACAAAATGAGTAAATCTAGAGGAAATGTAATTGCACCGGATGAAGTAATTGAACAATATGGTGCAGATGCCTTAAGAACATGGGCAGCTAACAGTGTTCCTGGTTCTGATGTAATATTTGACTGGAAAGACATTAAACATGGATACAGATTCTTAAGAAAATTCTGGAATGCATTTAGATTCATTAGCATGCAAATATTTGATGAAGAAGTCAGCTATGATGAAATAAAAGATGATTTCGATCCTCTTGATTTATGGATTTTATCTAAATTAAACAACCTTAATAAAGTTGTAGATGATGCATTTGCAAGCTATGACTTTGCAACTACAATTACATCCATTGAAAAATTCATTTGGCATGATTTCTGTGATGAATACATCGAAGCTGTAAAATACAGATTATACACAGATGTAAGTGACTCATCAAGAAAAGCAGCTAAATACACTTTAAGATGTGTTGTTGAAACTTCTTTAAAATTATTATCTCCAATTGTACCATTCTTTGCAGAAGAAGTTTATCAGTACTTTGGTGATGGTGAATCTATTCATAAATCCTCTTGGCCAGAAGTTAACAATGATTTATTAAGCCCTGAATATGAAAATAAAGGTAATACTACTGTAGATTTAATTGATGAAGTAAGAAGATTCAAATCCAGTTCAAAAATACCTTTAAATGCACAATTAGCTGAAGTTAATGTATATACTAATGATAATGATTTAGTTGAAATATTTGATGAATTTTCACAAGACATTGAAGGAACTCTTAAAATCGATGATTTAGCTATTAAAACAGGAAAACCTGAAGTACATGAAAAAATCATTGAAGTTGAACCTGATATGTCACAAATTGGACCAATGTTTAAAAAAGATGCTGGAAAAATCATTGGTTACTTAAAATCAACAGATATTGAAGAAATAGCTAATGAATTAGAAGAATCCGGTAAATTAACTATTGGGGATATTAGTGTTGATATGGATTTATTAAACATCTCAAAAGAAATTGTAGGAGCTTCCGGTAAAAAAGTAGATATCTTACAATCTGAAAACTTAGATGTTATTGTTGAAGTAATAAGATAAAATTACTTCAATTCTCTTTTTTTTATAGAAAATTGTAATTTCTTTTTTCTTGTGTGATTAATTGAGATGTATTATTATGTGATAAATCTTATTAATCTAGTATTATTGATTTTTTTTGTTCTATCTATTAAATTACTAAATGTAAAAATTGTGATGGTTAACAACATTTTTGAAGAATATTCTATGTCTTGTTTTCAATTTAAAGAATTTTAAGAAAATAAAAAAATTGTTTGAACATTTGGAAGAAATTTTTTAAATTTTTCCTTGAAATGAAACCTGACCAAAAAAGAGTGTTGGCAGATATTATTTGAGTCTGAATATTTTTCATATTTTGTCTTT
>CAVDAS010000146.1:0-3273 GCA_963606955.1 Bacteroidaceae bacterium | reverse complement strand
AAAAAAATAAACTCATTTTAACCCACATTACATGGTGACAAATCTAGGACCCTATCACATAGAATAAAACTAAAAAATAGTTAATTTAAGTCCAAGACTATCAAACAATAGATTTTGAAGTCAGTATGTCCACAGCAGTTATTGTTTGTAATATTATAGGCTTTAAATCATGTAATCTACCATCATAACCAATGAGGTAGCCCCAAGTGAGAATAACAACATAGCAATAGTCGTACTGATATAAAAACTCAAGATATGACAAAAATGGGAAAAAAAGAGAGGTTGAAAATTAACCTCTTAATAAACAGTAATTTTGTTTCCGATTTGATAATCATTCCAATAAGAAGTGATTACATATTCACCTTTGTTTAAATTAATATTTAAACTAGCTATTCCATTTTCATCAGTTGTTTTATTATAGAAAACACCATGTATGTTAAATGTTAAATTCTGATTAGCTAAAGGATTACCTTGACCATCCAAGGTTTTAGCTGTGAATTTACCTTCATCACCGTATTTCATGGAAATATCACTTGTTTCTAAGGTAGGTAGAACTTTTACTTTGTTTCCAATTGAGAGTCCTTCATAGATTGAAGTAATTACATAATCTCCAGGTCTTAAAGTAATAGCTAGTTTAACAGTTCCGTTTTCATCTGATGTTCTTGTGTAGAATACACCGTTTATGTTAAAGGTTACGTTTTTATTAACTGCTAGTGTTCCGTTTTTATCCCATATTTTAGCTTCAAATTTAGAAGCATTATTATAGTATTTGGTTAAATCATGGGTTTCAATTAAAGATTTAACAGTAACATTAAATCCTTTTTGCTCACCAGAAACAGGATTGTAAGCTGTTAAAACATAACTACCCGGATCTAAATTAATATTTAATCTAGCTACTCCACTATCATTAGTAGTACGATTGTAGAATACACCATTAATGTTAAATGTTACACTCCTATTAGCTAGCACATCATCGTTTTTATCTAAGAACAAAGCATAGAATTGAGTGCCATTTTGATACATTTTAACAATGTCATTAGCTGTAATACTTGGATCAATGGTTACACATACTTCTTTGGAGATATTATCATAAATATCAGAGCCTCCATAAGCTACTGTTGCTTTATATACACCAGATTCTAAATTAAGAGCTATAGAAGCAACACCATTAACATTAGTAGTTCTAGTATATGTCATACCATTGATTGTGAAATTTAAGTTAGCATTTGCGATTAGATTTCCTTTGGAATCTGTTAATTTAGCTATTAAACGGTTTCCATCATGGTAAGTCATAACAACATCACTAACATCAAGATTAACATTCGGAGCTACAACAATAGTAGTGTTTTTAGCTACTGAATCATATTTATCATCACCAGTATAATTCACCGTAATATTGTGTTCACCTACATCTAATGGAGGAATAGTAACATTTGCTGTTCCGTTAATTACTTCACCAGTGTAGTTTTGACCATCAACACTAACAGTTACATTTCCAGTAGCATCTTTAGGAACATCTACTGTGATTGTAGTGTTTTCATCAGATTTAATATCACTTGGAATTGTGATATTTACATCATAATCATCTACTTTATCTACAACAATAGTAGTGTTTTTAGCTATTGGATCATATTTATCATCACCAGTATAGTTTACAGTAATGTTATGATTACCAGCAGGTAATGCAGGAATAGTAATATTTACAGTTCCATTTTCAACTTTACCAGTGTAATTTTGACCATCAACACTAACAGTTACATTTCCTGTAGCATCTTCTGGAACATCTACTGTAATAGTAGTGTTTTCACCAGCTTTAATATCTGTTGGAATTTTAATATCTACTGGATATTTATCTACTTTAGATATAGTAATATTATCTGTTTTAGTAATTGGATCGTATTTATCATCACCAGAATACTCTACAGTAATATTATAATCACCAGCAGGTAATGCAGGAATTACAATATCTGCAACTCCATTTTTAACAGTAGCATTATACTTTGCACCATTAACATCAACAGTTACATTTCCCGTAGCATCACTAGGAACATCTACATGAATTGTAGTGTTTTCACCAACACGAATATCACTTGGAACATCTATAGTCATGTTATATTCGGATACTCTAGAAACAACAATTCCAGATGTTGCAGAATTATTTGTATATTTATCATCACCATTATAAGTGACATTAATACCATATTCGCCAGCAGCTAGTTCATCAGTAGTAATTGTTGCCCTACCGTTTTCAACATCAGCAAAGTAAGTTTTATTTCCGACTTTGACAAATACAATACCCTTTGTATCGACTGGAAGAGTAATATTAATTACTGCTTTATTTCCAGCTTTAACATCACTAGGAACATCCACACCAATTTTATAATCAGATACTTTATTAACAGTTATACTACCCGTAGCAGTATTACCAGTGTAATTAGCGTCACCAGAATAGTTTGCAACGATATTATGTAATCCTGCAGTTAAACCAGATACATTAAACTTAGCAACACCATCATCAATAGTAGCATTGTATATTTTACCCGCAATATCAATTGTAATATTACCAGATGCATCTTTAGGAACACTTACACTAATAACAGCATCATCCCCAACTTTAACATCAATAGGTGCAGTAATATTCATACTATAATCAGATATTTTATTAACAGTCATATTGCCCATAGCAACATTACCTGTGTAATTAGCATCTCCTTCATAGATTGCAATAATATTATGAGGTCCAACAGTTAAACCAGATACATTAAACTTAGCAACACCATCATCAATAGTAGCATTGTATATTTTACCCGCAATATCAATTGTAATATTACCAGATGCATCTTTAGGAACACTTACACTAATAACAGCATCATCTCCCACTTTAACATCGGTAGGCACAGTAATATTCATACTATAATCAGATATTTTAGCTACATCAATAGTAATGTTTTTAGCTACTGAATCATATTTACCATCACCAGTGTAATTCACAGTAATACTATGATTACCAGCAGGTAATGCTGGAATAGTGATATTTACAGTTCCGTTTTCAACTTTACCAGTGTAGTTTTGACCATCAACACTAACAGTTACATTTCCTGTAGCATCTTTAGGAACATCTACTGTAATAGTAGTGTTTTCACCAGCTTTAATATCTGTTGGAATTTTAATATCTACTGGATATTCATCTACTTTAGATACAGTGAAATGTTCACTGTCAGATAAGCTATTGTAGTTTTTATCACCATTATAATTTACATCAACAGTATAGTT
>CAVDAS010000145.1:0-3344 GCA_963606955.1 Bacteroidaceae bacterium | reverse complement strand
TTAATGTATCTTCTTGTGGAAAAGCTATCCCTTCATCTACAATTTCATTCCATATCTCAATCATTTCCGGCAAATCTTTTTTCGTAAATTGTCTTATTGTAATATTCATTAAAAATCAACTTTTATTCACTATACGGATTAAAACCGTCCCTAAATGTTTCATCAACTTTTTTAAGCTCGTCAGGAATATTTATCTTTTGAGTACAGTAATCTATGCAAGTTTGACAATAAGTACATGCACTAACTGGAACTTTTTCATTAGCTAGTTTATGATAATATGCAGTATAAATATCTGAGCCTTCATTTTGTTTTTTAGCATTGTAAATACTAAAGAAATCCGGGATCGGAATTTCCTCAGGACAATGTTCAACACAGTAATTACACTCACTACATGGCACAGCTACACTTGATCTTAGTTTTTCAGCTTCAGCTATTAAAAATTCAAATTCTTCATCACTTAATTTTTTAAAGTTCTCAAATGTAGCACAATTTTCAATAGTGTTATCTATATTGCTCATACCACTTAAAACTACCTTTACATTTTCCAGTGATGCACAAAATCTTAAAGCAAGACTAGCTATTGTTTCATCTGGATTAAATTCTTTAAAATCATTTTTAATTTCATCGGCAGTGTTTATTATAACTCCGCCTTTTAAAGGTTCCATTACATAAACATCCAATCCATATTCGCAGCATAAATCATAACATTTATGAGCTCCAATAATTGGATCTTCCCAATCTAAATAATTAAGCTCCAATTGTGCAAAATCAAAAATATCCCCATATTTTTCTAAGAATTCTTTAAGTAATTTTGCATCATCATGAAAACTAAAACCTATTTGTTTTGCAAGGCCTTCTTTTTTCATATTTTTAATATATTAAAATGAATTGGCATTTTCTGCTCTTGGAAGCCATGCTGCATTAATATTATGTATGAAAAATTTATCGAAATAATCTATACCTAATTTCTCAAGCATTTCATTAACAAATTTTTCATTGTCTTCTTCTTTTGTAAGTAACCATGTTGGCATTTTATCAGCTATTTGGTAAGATTCACGAGGATATCTGTCAACCACCGCTTTTTTAATAGCTATTTCTGACTGTCCATTGTGATAAGCATAAGAAGTATCAAAGTAATTAAATCCTTTTTCCATGTAATAATCAACCATATTGTTAAATTCTTCTTGGTTAACTGTTGTTGGGTCATTTTCATCAGTTTGTGGAAGTCTCATACATCCAAAACCAAATATTGCATTATCATCCATAAATAACATCTCCGAGTAATTTATTGACATACCTATTTTAATAAACTTAATATATAAATGTTGCTACACGCAACAGTTTACTTAAAAAATATAAAACAAAATGAAAAAGAAGTTAAGAGAAAATTTCCCCTAACTGATTGTAATTTTATTTCCAACTTGGAAATTGTTCCATGTTGAAGTAATAATATACTTTCCTTTAAGAAGATTAATATTTAAACTTGCAACACCATTATCTTCTGTTGTTCTGTTATAAAATACACCATTTATATTAAATACCACAGTTTGATTAGCTAATGGATTTCCCTGACCATCAAGAACAGTTGCATTAAATTTACAACCTTCTTGGAACTTCATAGATAAATCATCAGTAATCAGCACAGTTTTAACAAATACATTATTTCCCACATCGTACCCTTCATAGAGAGCAGTTATAATATATTTTCCAGGATTTAAATTGATAGCTAGTGTTACTGTACCATTTTCATCAACTGTTTTGTTATAAAATACTCCATTTATGTTAAATGTTACATTTTTACCAACAGCTAAGCTACCATCTTTATTATAGACTTTTGCTGTGTACTGAGTAGCGTTTTTATAATATTTAACTATATCTGAGTTTTCACAGATAAGAGGCCTAACAGTTATGTTGAAACCTTTTTTCTCATTATTTACTGGATTATATGCTGTTAAAATATAGGTTTCAGGTCTTAAGTTAATGCTTAATTTGGCATAACCTGAAGCATTAGTGTTTTTTGTGTAAAACACACCATTAATATTAAATGTAACTGCCTGGTTAGCTAAAGGATTTCCTGAAGTATCAATGAATTTTGCATAAAATTGGGTTTCATTTCTAAACATCTTTACGATATCATTACCTTCAATAGTTTTAGATACTTTTACAGTTACTTCTTTAGAATCACTGCCAAAACGGCCATTATAACTTACATTAACAAGATAATCTCCAGAATCTAAATTAATAGCCAGTGAAACAAAACCATTATTATCACTAGCTCTTTTATAATCAACACCATTGATATTAACGGTAATATTTTCACCAACAATAGGATTGTTATTAGCATCTTTTAAGTATATATTAAGCCTTTCAGGACCTTTATAATATTTGTTTACATCATCTGCCAAAAGTAGGGCACCATAAACATTTGCAAATAATTTATCACTACCAACAAAATCATTATCCAATGAATGGTAAAAATCAAATTGCCCTGATTTAATCGCCTTAAGAGAAAGAGTGATGTAATTATTCATATCACAATCATTCAAATTCCAAACAACAATACGATTAGAATCAAATCTGTAATTTCCTTTAGATACAGTTGCATTATTAAAATCAAATCCTTCAGGAAGAGCAAATTGAACTATAGGGCTTGAATGAGCAATATAATTAACCTGATACTTTAATTCAATATTATCTCCAACAAGACAAGAACTAACAGGAGTTAATAATTTGAAAACTTCAATACTGTTGTCAAATACATAAGTTCCTAAAAATAATTTATCTCTAGCTAATGGAAGAGAATTCTTTGAATGGAAATTATTAAAGTAATAAACATTATCTGCCAAAGAAGCTGTTGAACGGCCAACACCGGAACCATCATCATTTGATGCATAAGAATCTACAGCATATGATAACCCATTAGAAGATTTAGTTAATTTCCAATGATAGGTCATTATATTTCTTCTATTAACACCATAACTATCCTTATAAACCTGTTTAATAGCAGCATCAACAGGGCTTAAACTACTATCATAATTGCCTTTTTGAGACTTGGAATAAACATTAGGACATAAAACATACTGTCCTGGCTGCAATTTACCAACATGATATAAATTAGTAAAGACAACACCATAAGTTCCATCTGAAGCTTTTATGACAAAATGGCCCAAAGAATATCCTAACATTATATTATAAATTCTTGAAAGATAATCATTTGTAATTTGATTATTAACAACCATTTCAGAAGCTATACTTTCAATCTGTCGAAATACTGAACCGTCTGTTACACCACCATTACCAATAAGATAACCATTAGATGTGACAATTGCATGTGAAAAATAACC
>CAVDAS010000144.1:0-3402 GCA_963606955.1 Bacteroidaceae bacterium | reverse complement strand
TCACCATAAACAACATTATCAACATAGACACCTACATCAACACTAAGTTTAGTTACATTTAAAACACCAGTATTAACTGAAATATTATTAGCATTTGCATATGTTGCACTAACTACTTGTTTGCCAATAGTACTTGTAGTATAAGTATAATTGTAAGTACCATTTGTTTGGCTAGTTGCATTATAATTATTACCGTCGATTATGAAAGTTAAATTTCCTCCACTTACAATAGCACCATCACTTGTTACAACATTAGCAAATAAAGTTACACTTTGACCCACTGGAGTATTAATAGTCGCGTTTCCTAAAACAGTAATTGTCACAGGTGATAAGATAATACCTTCATTGTAAATATGAATTTTACCTTCACTAACTTTAGAATACTCGTTATTTATTAAATTAATAGTACCTACATAAGTCACATTATCATCTTTTAGGACGAAATTGCTAATTGTAGAATCCTTAAGCATAGCAGAATTATTAGTGAATTTACAGTCTTTTACAGTTAAATTATCACACATATTGTAAATTGCACCACCAGTCTCATTTGCCGTGTTATTAATGAAAGTACAATTATTCACCATAGAATTTATATCAGAATTAACTATTGCACCACCAATAAGTGCAGTATTATTTATGAATATACTATTTTCCACTGTGAAATTCACAGCATCAGCAAATATTGCACCAGCACCACCATCAAATGATGTATTATTAATAAATACACATCCAATTACATTAGAATTCACATCAAAATTAGTAGCTATTGCACCACCATTATGAATTGCCATGTTATTACTGAAAGTACAATTAATTACCGTGAAATTACTACTATCACTATGATAAATCGCACCACCCCATTCATTGGACGTGTTGTTGGTGAAGTTATTACCAATTACAGTTAAATTCACACTATTACTATCGATTGCTCCGCCCTCATTTGCACTGTTGTTGATGAAATTATTGTTACTTACAGTTAAATTCACACCAGTATTATGAATTACACCACCACTCCTAGCATTAGTATTGTTTGCAAAAGTTGAATTATAAATACCTACATTATCTGCAGTTATCTCAAATACTCCATTGCCATTTCCTTTATTTGTTACAATTGTTTTTGATCCATTACCTATAATAGCTACAGCCTTATTAATAGCTATTTGAGCATCTACAATGTGTGTACCATCTGCAAGATAGATTTTACCGTTTTCTTGTACTATTTCCATTGCATGTTTAATAGTTTTAACAGCAGTACTCCAGCTAGACCCATCTTTAGTATCATTACCGTTTACATAATCTACATAAACCCCATTGAATGACAATACATTGAGAATACCTGTTTTAACTGTAATATTATTTGCATTTGCATATGATGCATTAACTAATTGTTTACCAGTAGCACTTGTAGTATAAGTATAATTATAAGTACCATTTGTTTGACTAGTTGCATTATAATTATTACCATTAATTGTGAAACTTAAGTTTCCTCCACATACACTAGCTCCATCATTTGTTGTAATATTAGCAAATAAAGTTACACTTTGACCATATTGGGTGTTAATAGTCGTGTTTCCTAAAACAGTAATTGTAACTGGTGATAAGATAATACCCGTATTGTAAATATGAGTTTTACCATCTGTAATTTCAGAGTACGTATTGTTTGTTAAATTAATAGTACCTATAAACTCATATAAAATCCCATTCCAGACTGCTCCACCATAACTTGCTGTGTTATTGATGAACTTATTACCACTTACACTATAATACTGACCAGCATTCGCAACTGCACCACCATAACTTGCTGTGTTATTGATGAACTTATTACCACTTACACTAGAATACTGACCAAGATTCGCAACTGCACCACCATAACTTGCTGTGTTATTGATGAACTTATTACCACTAACAGTAAAATTCACACCCGTACTACTCATTGCACCACCATAAATTGCTGCCTTGTTGTTAGTGAAATTATTACCAATTACAGTAAAATTCACACCCGTACTACTCATTGCACCACCATTAGTTGTTGCTGTGTTGTTAATGAAATCATTATTAATTACAGTACAATTCGCACCATTACTCGTGATTGCTCCACCATCATTTCCAGTGTTGTTAATGAACTTATTGTTACTTATGGTTAAATTCGCACCACTACTCCAAATTACACCACCTCCATAATTATTGCGAATATTATTTGCAAAAGTTGAGTTATAAATACCTACATTATCTGCAGTTATCTCAAATACTCCTTTACCATTTCCTTTATTTGTTACAATGGTTTTAGATCCATTACCTATAATAGCTACAGTCTTATTAATAGCTATTTGAGCATCTACAATGTGTGTACCATCTGCAAGATAGATTTTACCGTTTTCTTCTGCTAATTCCATTGCATGTTTAATAGTTTTAACAGCAGTATTCCAACTAGCACCATTATTAGTATCATCACCTTTTTCATAATCTACGTAAACCCCATTGAATGACACTACATTGAGAATACCTGTTTTAACTGTAATATTATTAGCATTATCATAAGTTGCATTAACTAATTGTTTACCAGTAGCACTTGTAGTATAAGTATAATTGTAAGTACCATTTGTTTGACTAGTTGCATTATAATTATTACCATTAATTGTGAAGCTTAAGTTTCCTCCACTTACAATAGCACCATCACTTGTTACAATATTAGCAAATAAAGTTACACTTTGACCCAATTGAGTGTTAATAGTCGTATTTCCTAAAACAGTAATTGTTACTGGTGTGAGAATAGTACCACTATTGTAAATATGGGTTGTACCATCAATTTCAGAATACTCGTTATTTATTAAATTAATAGTACCTACACAATCATCAAGGATACAATTACCGATTGTGACATTCATAATCATATCAGTATTATTGGTGAATTTACTATTTTTTATGGTGAAATTATTAATATAATTAAAAATTGCACCTCCAGGAGCAATTAAATCTTCTTGATGTGCAATTGCTGTGTTGTTAATGAAAGTACAGTTGTTCACCGTAGAATCTGTACCAGAATTACAGATTGCACCTCCAACCATTGCTGTGTTATTTATGAATTTACTGTCTTCTGCTGTGAAATTCATAGCTTCATTATTAATTGCACCACCACCATTAGAACTTGCTGTATTGTTAATGAAGTTATTATTACTTACAGTAAAATTCGCACCACCATTATTAATTGCACCACCATTACCATCACCTGTTATCCTATTATTAGTGAAGTTATTATTACTTACAGTACAATAATTCGCACCATTCCTATTATTAATTGCACCACCCTGCTCTCTTGCAGTGTTGTTAGTGAAGTTATTATTACTTACAGTACAATAATTCGCACCATCATTATAGATTGCTCCACCCCTACTTGCTGTGTTG
>CAVDAS010000143.1:0-3454 GCA_963606955.1 Bacteroidaceae bacterium | reverse complement strand
ATGTAACTACAAATCAAAAAATCAAAGCAACATCATGACAATTTTGGACAGTGCCGGCATTGTTTACTAAAGTAAAAATCATTTAAAAAAATTAATTAACCACATCACTCAAAAAGAATAATTAATGTATTCACAAACTAAAATAGCAATACCAATTTTTCAGAAAAAAAAGGAAGATGTAATTAAAGTAGCTAAGGATTGTATTAAAAAAGGTGCAGACATACTTGAATTTAGAATAGATGCATTAGATAATCCTAATTTTGAGGATATTAAAGAAATCATTGAAGAAATTAACTTTCCAATGATAGCTACTAACAGAATTTCATCTGAAGGCGGTTCTTTTAAAGGATCAGAAGAAGAAAGAATTGATATTTTATTAAAATGTGCTTCTTTAGTTGATTATGTGGATATTGAACTTCAAAGTGATGATAAATATATAAAACAGATACATGATACTGGAGTAACTACTATTGTTTCTTATCATGATTTTCATAAAACTCCAGAAATTAATGAAATCACATACATTGTTGAAAAAGAACAAAAGCTTGGAGATATAGCTAAAGTAGCATTTATGCCTAAAGATTTAGATGATACTTTAAAAATATTAGCTATTCTTTCACATTGTGAAAATACAATAGCTATTTCAATGAGTAATTTAGGCAGCTATACTAGAGTTATGGCTTCAAAATTCAACTCACCAATTACTTTTGCTGCAGGAACAGATGTTACAGCTCCAGGCCAGATTGATATTGAAACAATGAAATCATTACTTAATATGGATTTAGATCTTATTGAATAGGTGATTAAAGTGGCTAAAAAGTGTATTTTAGCTTTTATTATTATAGTTATACTAGCTATTTTTTTAGGAATATTTTTAATCAGCGATACTGACTCTGTTGATGTTTATATAGATGGAGAAAATGTTACCACCTCAACACATCCAGGACTGAATACTGAAATTAATATTGATGAACTTAATGAAGAAATTTGTAATTATACTCTTCAAGCAATGAATCAACCAAATACAAACATAGATACTTTAAAATCAGGAATTGAAGATATTTGTTTAAAACATGGTTTTAATACAACTAATATTAAGATTGATTCTTCTTTAGGGGAAAATAGTGTTCCTGTCATTTTCCAAGTTGATGGAACTTCTATGGTTCCAACTCTGCAGGATGGACAAGATGTTTTAGTTAATAAAACACAAAATGTTCATGTTGGAGATATTGTAGTTGCTGATTCTTCTGTGTATGGAAACATTATAAAAAGAGTCGATCAGGTAAATGATAATCAAATTCACCTTGTAAGTGATAATAAAAATGTAGAATACACCGAAATTAATGGTGCTATATATGAAACAAAAGGAATAAGTACATGGGTTGATTCTAGTGATATTTACGGTGTGGTTATAAAATATTAAAAAGGAAGGTGCTTATACAGCACCGTCTCCTTCTTCACCAGTCCTAATCCTTATTACATTGTCAATAGGGTAAATGAAGATTTTACCATCACCGATATTACCTGTTTTTGCACCTTTTTGGATAGCAGATACAATAGTATCTACACCTTCATCTTTTGTGACAATTTCAATACGTGTTTTTGGAAGTAAGTCAATACAGTAACTGGATCCTCTGTATGATTCTTTAATACCTTTCTGACTACCTCTTCCTTTAATTTCAGAAACATTCATTCCTTGACAGCCAACAGCTGTAAGTTCATTTTTAACGTCCTGGTATTTTTCCTGTCTAATAATTGCAACAATACTTTTCATTTTAAAACCTTCTAGTTAAAATTATATGCAGATTCTTCGTGAAGTTTTGAATCTAGACCAACAACTTCGTCTTCATCATCTACTCTGATACCGCCCATAGCTTTATCGAGTACTTTAGCTAATACATAGCTTATTACAAATGCATATACTATAGTAGCTACTACACTTATTATTTGTATTACAACTTGATATGGGTTTCCATATAATAATCCTGCTGCATCATTAATGTATGGTGCTGCAAAGATACCAGTAGCGATTGCTCCCCATATACCAGACATACCGTGTATTCCAAATACATCTAATGCATCGTCGTAACCAAGTTTTGCTTTTAAGTAATAAATTGCGAAGTAGGACACTAAAGGAGCTACTGCACCAATAATTAATGCTCCTGGAATGTCTACAAATCCTGCTGCTGGAGTAATAGCTACTAAACCAGCAACTCCTCCAGAGATTGCACCAAGAACAGTTGGTTTACCAACAATAATTGTATCTAATATAGTCCAGACGATTAAAGCTGCTGCAGCTGCAACATTTGATACAATAATTGCATTTGCTGCAAGACCATTTGCACCTAAACCGGATCCTCCATTGAATCCCATCCATCCAAACCATAGAAGTGCTGCACCTAATACTGCATATCCTAAGTTATGTGGTAATAATGAAATGTCTTTTCTTTTACCTAATACAAGTGCGATAGCTAATGCAGAAACCCCTGAGTTAATATGTACAACAGTACCACCTGCGAAATCAAGTGCTCCTAAATTCATTAACCATCCTCCACCCCATACCCAGTGAGCAATAGGGATGTAGACAAGACAAGCCCAAATCGGAATGAAAATTACCCAAGCTTTTGTTTTCATCCTTCCAACAACACCACCAGAAATTAATGCTGCTGTTAAACCTGCAAATGCAAGCTGGAACATAACAAACAATAGTGTTGGAATAGTTCCATTTAAATCATCAATTCCAATTCCACTTAAGAAGAAATTAGACGGACTTCCTATAAATCCTCCTAGTGAAGGAGTTCCAAAGGCAAATTGATAACCGAAAATAACCCAAATAACACTTACAATTGAAAATGCAATAAAGGTTAAAAACATAGTATTTAAAACATTTTTACGTTTACTTAAACCACCATAAAAGAATGCAACAGCGGGAATACTCATTAAAAGTACTAAAAGACTACAAACAAGAACCCAAGCTGTGTCACCTGCGCTAAATATATCCATTATATCTTTTCTCTTTTTAAATAAATTAATAACAATAAATCAAAATTATTTTTTTTGAATTTTATGAATTTTGACTAAACGGAAGTCGGAAGTCGGCATCCTTCTTCCGATATATAGTAATTGAACTTGGAAGTATATAAAAGTTTCGGTAAAATAAAATCAAAATCTAAATAAAAAAAATAATTAAAAATGCTTAAATAGCTATTTATTTAAGCATAATTAAACTCTACAACTTTTTACATTTTTTAAGAAATATTATTGTAAGTATAACTGTCACAATAACAGATATTGCATTAGAAAACATTGCAGGCAAACTTAATCCATCAGGGGACTGCAATATATATGCAATAGATATTATTGAACATGCCATAGCCGGAAGCAATGTAAAGAAATACTGTTTATTTTTATGTATCAGATAAACCGTTGCAGCTAACAATATTGCTACAGCAGA
>CAVDAS010000142.1:0-3511 GCA_963606955.1 Bacteroidaceae bacterium | reverse complement strand
GAATCACTTACAGATAAACCAGTACCCTCATTATAAATAGCACCACCCTCATATGTAGCAGTGTTATCAGTGAAAGTAGAATTATCTACCTTGAAATCTTTAGCATAATTATAAATAGCACCACCATGCTTAGCAGTAGCAGTGTTATCAGTGAAAGTAGAATCACTTACAGATAAACCAGTACCCTCATTATAAATTGCACCACCCTTAACAGCAGCATTATTAGTAAAAGTAGAATCACTTACAGATAAAGCAGTACCTACATTATAAATAGCACCACCATCATAATCATCAGTAGCAGTGTTATCAGTTAATTTAGAATCAGTTAAGGTTAAATTACCCTTATTGTAAATAGCTCCACCATTAGTAGCATTACCATTAATTAAAGTAACATTAGTTAAAGTAACATTAGCATTTTTAGCTATGTTAAAGATCCTACCTGAATTATTTGCATCAATAGTATAACCCATACCATCAATAGTAATGTTTTTATCAATAGTTACTCCATCTTTAAATTCAGCAGCTTCTTCCTGAGTCATTATAACATCAGATTGAAGAGTTATTGTACCTTTAGTAATATCTATTGCACTTTGTAAATCAGTGAAAGTTTCAATAAAGAAATTTACAATATTTGCATTATAAATTTGACCATCAAGAGGAGTATTATTTTCAAATTCAGAACTAGAAATAGCTAATTCACCATCATTATAAATAGCTCCACCAACAATAGTTGCAGTGTTATTAATGAAAGCAGAATTATCAATAGAAACATTAAGACCACTATTATCAACTGCACCACCATATACTGCAGTGTTATTAATGAAAGTAGAATTATCAAATGTTAAATTATTTCCCTTAAAGTTTTCAATAGCACCACCATATTTAGTTGCAGTGTTATTAGTAAAATTAGAACCAGTAATTGTTAAGTTATTAACACAGTTGTTCATTATTGCTCCGCCCATTACAGCAGTGTTATCTGTGAAATTTGTATTTGAGATTGTTAAATTATTCGCATAATTGTTCATTATTGCTCCACCGTATTTTGCAGAGCTGTTTTTAATGTTAGAATCAGCAATTGTAAAGTTAGTAGCATCGTTGTAGATTGCACCTGCATAATTTGCTGCAGTGTTATCTACAAAAGTTGAATTTACAATACTGGAATGGTCTCCTTTATTGTAAATAGCACCACCATCATAAGTTTTTGCAGTGTTGTTTTCGAATACAGAATTTGAGATAGTAGTTTGTAAACCACTACTACTTATTGCTCCACCATTATTTGCAGTGTTGTTTTTGAATTTTGATCCGTTAATTTTGAGGTTAGTACCATCATAGTTGTAAATAGCACCACCGTGTAATTCTGCATTATTGTTTATGAAATTGGAGTTATTAATTGTGAAGTTTTCTCCAGCATCATTATAAATAGCACCACCTAACTCAACAGCAGTGTTATCTGTGAATGTTGAGTCAGTTACTGTGATAGCATCATTAAAATTAGCTATAGCTCCACCAACATTTGCACAATTACTATCGAAAGCAGAATTATTAATAACTAAATTATCAGCTAAATTGTAAATAGCACCACCATCACTAGCAGTGTTATTAATGAAATTAACATCGTTTACAGTTAAATTACCTCTATTGTAAATAGCACCACCATAATCAGTAGCAGTGTTATTAATTAAATCAACACCATCTAAAGTTAAATTACCATCACTAAAAATAGCAGCACCATAATCAGAATTAGCATTAGCTAAAGTAACATCAGTTAAAGTTACAGTATAATTAAATATATTAAATATTGCACCTAAATGTCTAGCATCAATGGTATGACCCCTACCATCAATAGTAATGTTTTTAGTAATCTTAATTCCACCTACAAATATTTTAGCTTCTTCATCAGTCATTACAACATTAGAATTAAGAGTTAAAACATTACCAACAAGTCCTATAGCATTTTTTAAATTAGTGAAATTTTTAATATTTAAATCTAAAATTCCTTCATTGTAGATTTCAACACCAATAGTATTAGCCATTTTAAATTCAGTGTCTGAAATATTACATAAACCTTGATTATAAATAGATCTTCCACAAGGGGAAGTATTGTTAACAAATTTAGAACTTTTAATATTTAAATCAGAATCAGTATCTATAAAAATAGCTCCCCCACATTTACTAGCTGAGTTATTTTCTAATAAACAATCAGATAATATACCTGAAGCATTATGCATCATAATTGCTCCAGAAACAGCATTGTTATTAGTAAAATTAGATTCTGAAATTGTGTAAGATGAATTATGAATATTAACAGCTGCACCTTCAGATGCAGTATTATCATCAAAAATACATTTCTCAATATCAATATGTTTATCAGCACTAGCAAATGAAGCTACAGCACTATTCTCATTGTTACGGAATTTGGAATTACTAATTAAAGTAGTAGTAAAAGTAACTACAGTAGCAGTAGCGACCTCATTACTAGTAAAAACAGAATTAGAAATTCTTAAAATATTACCACCACTTTGATAGATAGCAGCAGCAACTGTTGAATTTATTGAATTAAGTACTTTATTTTCCTTAAAAACAGAATCGATTATTATAGAAGTTCCAGAATTGTAAACAGCTCCAACCATAAAACCAATATTTTTTTGGAAAATTACATTTTCTAAATTTAATGTAGCACCATCTGCATAAATAGCTCCAGCCACAGGACCGAAATTATTTTTGAAAGTTACATTATTTAAAGATAATGTAGCACCATTTTCTACAGAAATAGCACCATTATTTGCATTAATTAAAGTTATATCACTTAAAGTTAAAACCTTACCAGATTTTACAACGAAAATACCTGCTTGATTATTAGCATCAATAGTATGTCCGTTTCCATTTAAAACCGTAGTATTTGAAATAGTGATATTTTTAACATTTACTTCATCAACTCCATGTTTAACATCATTTTGAAGCTTAATATATCCTTCAGAATCAATGTCTTTTTGTAGAGATGTGAAATTAATAGGATCATTACCAGTAGTTACTGGTATATCACCACCATTATTTTGTACTAGTGTACTATTATCTACAGACGCATCAGTAGCAGAAACTGCAGAGATTGTTAGCAATGCCAACAAAACAAACAATACACATAGTTTATTTCTAAAATCCAAAAATTTTACCTCCATTTAAAAAATTTAGAATAACACACCAATCTGCCAACATAACTGTCAACAGCATTTTTATATTTGGTTACCTGCCTATATATAACTTACTAACAAAATCTTGAAAAAAATAAGTGCACTGCAATAAAATAGGTTATACTAAGAAAAATAAGGTTAATTTTAGAGATAAAAATAAGCTCTCCTATTATTACTTAAAAATTATAGAAAATTTTTAGAAAAGTTTGATAAAAATACTAAAATATTAATATTGGTGTGTTAATTGTAATTAAAGATTTATAATATTTTTAACAACAATTCATAAAAACTTTCTAAATATCCGCATATAAACAATCTCAAAA
>CAVDAS010000141.1:0-3540 GCA_963606955.1 Bacteroidaceae bacterium | reverse complement strand
TAATTTAAAGCATGAAAATGCAATAGCTAAGCTTAAAAAGACTAAATTTACAAAAAATGAGAAATTTGAACTTGAAAGACGTATTTTCTTTATGGATTATAATGAGGATTTTCATTTTACACAGGAATTTAAAGAAAAAACTAAGGATTCTGAATTATCTGAAAATGAATTATTTGACTTTCTTGATAAATTATTCTTAATTTGCATAAACTATTCTATGATATATGAATACTACAATCGCTTTTTTAATGAAGTTTTAGAAAAGTATTGTGAAAATCCTGACTTTGAGATATCTGAACTTTCTAAATTCCCATTTTTAAACATGGTTTATGACTGGTATAATTTCATAGAAGATAAAAAAGAACTTTGTCCTCACTGCAGAAATGAAATAAGCAGCAAAGATATTTACTGCAAAAAATGCGGAAAATTTGTATTTGGGAGGCGAATAAATGAATAAAGAAGATAAACACAAACACTGCCCTTTTTGTGGCCATCACATAGATGAAGAGGATATGATCTGTCCTCATTGCGGATTATTCCTTCCCCAAAATGTTCGTTGATGAACTGTTTATTGTTGAAACTGTTTATTTGACCTACAAAAGCTTTATATGTCTTTTAAAATAACTTATTATGAATGTGTGTAAATATATGCACGTTTCATCTGAAATCAAAAATGGGTGAGAAAAAAATGATAAATAAAAAAATTAGTTTAATTTTACTATTCCTGTCTTTTTTTATGATAGTAGGTAGTGTATCAGCTTGTGATGATGTAGGCGGTGTTGTAAAAGTTAGTGACGATAGTTTAGACTTAAATTCTGTTTTATCAGATAATACAGCTGATAATGTAAATACTCCATTATCTATGGAATATAGAGAATATTCTTACGATGATGATGATGGCGGTTATATCGACCCTCATAGTGGAAAATTATAGATTCATATAATTGAAAATATAATTGTGGTAAGTCTGTTCTTACCAAAAATACTTTTTTTTAAATATTATTTTATTGTTTCTTGATGAACTGTTTATTCTTGAAACTGTTTATTTGACCTACAAAAGCTTTATATATCTTTTAAAATAACTTATTATTATGAATACATGTACATATGTGCATATTTCATCTGAAAGCGAATATAAGTGAGAAAAATGTTAAATAAAAAAATTAGTTTAATTTTACTATTGCTGTCTTTTTTTGTAATAGTAGGCAGTGTATCAGCTTGTGATGATACAAATAGTGTTATAGGTGTAGTTGAAGGTAATAATACAGTTCCAATTAATGATACAGAACTTGGCCAATGCGGAGGCTGTGGCAATACTGATCCAATTCAAGCAGAATCTGATAATTCAAGTTCAGTTATTGATAATCATACTTCACTTCATACAGAATCTAAAAATAAGAATACTACTAGTTCAATTGACAGTAAAGATGTTGTTATGTCATACCGTGATGGAACAAGATTTGTTGCAACATTTTTCGATGAAAATGGAAACCCATTAAATGGTACTACTGTCCAATTTATCTTTAAAGACATTAATACTGTTTATGAGAGGAATACTGATGATAATGGTGTTGCTGCTTTGTGTGTTAATTTAAATCCTGGTCACTACATTGTAACTGTTCATAATACTGTAACTGGTGAAAATAAAGACTTCACTTTAATTGTTTTATATTCTGATTATAATATTTATAAACAATTAGAATCTGATAATATGACCTGTGATTATAATGTAAATTCAGTTATTGATAATCATACTTCAGTGCATACAGAATCTGAAAATAACGATTCAGCAGTAAATAAAACAAACAATATTACTGGTTCAATTGACAGTAAAGATGTTGTTATGACATGCCGTGATGGAACAAGATTTGTTGCAACATTTTTCGATGAGAATGGAAACCCATTAAATGGTACTACTGTCCAATTTATCTTTAAAGACATTAATACTGTTTATGAGAGGAATACTGATGATAATGGTGTTGCTGCTTTGTGTGTTAATTTAAATCCTGGTCACTACATTGTAACTGTTCATAATACTGTAACTGGTGAAAATAAAGACTTCACTTTAATTGTTTTAGATTCTGATTCCAATATTTATAAATCTAATGCATAATAATAAAGAAAACACCACTCTTCTTTTTTTAACCATATTATAGGGATTATTTATCCCTCAAAATCATATTTATATTAGCTAAAATCATCTTTAGGCACTTTGGAGTAGTAGATTTTAACTTCACAGCTATCATAATAACAAGAAAATGAGGTAATGGAGGTAGTCCTTTAGCTATTACTTTTTCCTAAAATCAATTAAACAACTTTATTATTATCTTTGTATAAAATATTCATTAGTTAGCAATTTTTACTTGCTTTTGTAAAATTTATGTGAGGTTTAATTAATGGTTCAATGTCCAGAGTGTAATAGTGAGGTTTCAGATAATGCTAAATTCTGTCCTAAATGTAGAACTCCTTTAAAAAGTAATGAGGACAATCCTAAAAATCCTAAAATAGCTACAGATAAAAAAGGTGGTTTCAATCCTATTTTACTTATAGCTATTGTTGCTGTTGTAGCTGTTGTTGCATTAGGTGTTGGTTTAACATTAGGCGGCGGTAGTGATGATTCACAGGCTGGCACGAATAATACTACTTCTGAAGAGGTAAATTCTACTGCAGATAGTGGAAATATTACTTATGTCTGCTCTCAGAAGTCTGATAAGTTCCATTTACCTGATTGTGAGTGGGCTCAAAAGATAAATTCAAAAAATAAGATTACTTATAATTCCAGGGATGCAGCTATAGCTGATGGTAAAGTTCCGTGTCAGGTGTGCAATCCTTAAGTTTATTACCTACTTTGTACATAATTTAAATACAACGAGGTTTTTAAAATGAAATGTCCTAATTGCGGAGCTGTTGCATCTTCAGATAATGAGAAATTTTGCAGAAAATGCGGTACTAAATTAGAAGCAGAGGTTAAACAGGCCAGTGTAATTCCAAATACTAAAAAACAGTGTTATAGTTGCGGTAATTCAATAGACAGTGATTTAAGAATTTGTCCCTATTGCGGATCCAATCCTAATTCTTCTGCAAGTTATGCTTCATCCGGCACACAAACAACTACTACTAGCTCAAATGATGGTGATTGCTGGGGCTGTTGTATTTTAATTGTATTTGTTATAGTAATATTATATATTATAGGATTGATATTTTGATTTATAATCAGATAATGAATATTTGCAAATATTTATGCCATCAAAAACCTGAGCGGTCATTTTTCTACAAACAAAAACAGTTTCCAATTTGCAGCAGGTGTACAGGAATTGTAATAGGTGCAGTTATTGGTTTTATAATAGCTATTTTAACTACACCTAGTTTATTATTTATTTTAGGGTTTATTCCTTTAATTATTGATGGAACTACCCAATATTATGGTTTAAGAACAAGTAATAATACATTAAGATTTATTACTGGTTTATTATTTGGCTTTTCAATCCCATTTGTTGTTTTTAAAACAGAATTAATATTATTTAAAAAAGTAATTACTAC
>CAVDAS010000140.1:0-3575 GCA_963606955.1 Bacteroidaceae bacterium | reverse complement strand
TTAAATCTCACATTTGGGGGGGGGCAAAACCCTATTGTTTTAAAAAAGCCCAATGCTTCTTTTTTAGACACAACCTTTAAATATTATTATTTTTATAATTTTAGATAGTAAATTATATTTTACTTGTTTGTTAATGAATAAAATTAACATTTTTTGTTAGGAGGAAAAGGAATATTTATGTTTAAAAATAAGTTTTTTATTTTTATAATCTTAATATTAGCATTAGTATCTATTGGCATAGCTAGTGCTAGCGATTCATCATCAATGAATACTACTTTAGTTGATGAATCAAACGGAAACATTTCAGAAGTTGCTACTTCTAATTTAGGAAGTGGAGCTGTTGATTTGAATGAGAATGTAAACACTGAAGGTGAAATTAAAGCATCTTCAAATACTGAAAAAAGTTTTGATGATTTACAAACTGAAATAAATAATAAATCAGATAATAGTGTACTAGATTTAGCTAGTGACTATAAATACACAGGAACAGCTAGTTTTAATGGTATTACTATTACTAAAAATAATTTTACTATTGATGGTCATGGTCATACATTAGATGCAAATGCTGGAAGTAATAATGTACGAATATTTAATGTGACTGGTACTAGTGTCACTCTTAAAAATCTAATTTTAATAAATGCAAACATTACCGATGATGGTGCAGCAATCTACAACACTGGAAGCTATTTTTGTGTAAGTAATTGTACATTTATTAATAACACAGCAAATGAGTATAGTGGAGCGTATGGTGGAGCAATCTACAACACTGGAAATCTATTTTGTGTAAGTAATTGTACATTTATTAATAACACAGCAAATGGGTATGGTGGAGCAATCTATAATAATGGTGGTGTGAATTTTACTGTAAGTAAAAATACTTTCACCAACAACACAGCAAGTTGGTATGGTGGAGCAATCTATAATTATGATGGTGTGAATTTTACTGTAAGTAACTGTACTTTCACTAACAACACAGCAAGTTATGGTGGTGGAGCAATCGATAATCGTGGTGTGAATTTTACTGCAAGTAACTGTACTTTCACTAACAACACAGCAAATGGTGGTGGAGCAATCCATAATTGGGGTGTGAATTTAATTGTAAACAATTGTCTTTTTACTAACTCTACCGCTGTTGGTGCGATATATAATGAGTGGGGGGCTGTTAATTCTACTGTAATCAATTGTAATTTTACTAACCTTTCAGGAACTGGTTCTGCTATATATAATAATGGAGCATCTAATTTCACTGTAAATAATTGTAATTTTGTAAATAATTCTGCAGGTGGCTATGGTGGTGCAATCTGTAACTATGGTGCGAATTTCACCATAAGTGGCAGTAAATTTATCAATAATACTTTAAATTCACAGGATTCACTTCGTGGGGGAGCTACAATCCACAATAGTGATGGGAGTGCTACAATAATTAATAGTATTTTTATTAACAATACATCAACAACTTTTGGAGGTGCAATCCAAAATTGGGGAGGAAATTGTACTATAATTAATGGTACTTTCATTAATAACACTGCAGATTGTGGGGGAGCAATTTCTAATTGTGCAAATTATGGATATGATACCAATATGACTGTTTATAATTCCACTTTTAATAATAACACTGCAAATAAGGGAGTTGCCATTTACAATAGTAATTACAATGACAAGTACCAGGACAAGATTTTTATTGCTAATCTTAATGTATTTAATAATATTTACTTTGGTGTTAGTAAAGACAAAACACTTTATAATAATGGTACTTTATCGTCTGTTACAATTACTGTTTTAGGAAACCAGACTATTAACACGAAATATGGTCAAAAAGTAATTTTATTTGCTAATATTATAACAAGTGATGGAGCTAGTGTAAGTGGAGGAACATTAAACTTCATTATTGGTGGTAATAATTACACGGCAATTAGTCAAGATAATGGTAATTATACTTATGAATATGCTCCAATTGTTGTTGGTAAACAATTAGTTAATGCAACTTATGCAAATGCAAATAATATAACCGTTAAAACAGGCGCTCTTAATGTAGCATCTTATGTTTATGTAGATTACGAAAACGGTGATGATACTAAAGATGGATTTAGCTGGAATACTGCGGTTAAAACTATTAAACATGCAATGGAAATAGTACAAGAAAACGGTAAAATTTACCTTGCAGATGGAACTCATGTTGTAACTAGTCAAATAGCTATTTCTAAGACCGTAGCTATTATAGGTAATGGAACTAAGACCGTTGTAACAAATAAAGGAAATGATAAAGGAGTATTTAAGGTAACTGCAAATAATGTAGGTATTTATAACTCTACTTTTGAAAATAATACTAATGATAATGTTGGTGCTGTAATCTACAATTATAATGGTGTGAATTTTACTGTTAGTGGTAATAACTTCATCAACAACGCACCAAAATATGGTGATGGTGGAGCAATTTATATTTATGATGGTACGAATTGTACTGTATGTAATAATAATTTCATTAACAATACTGCACGGGGTGGTGGAGCAATCTATAATGGTGGTGCGAATTGTATTGTAAGTAATAATAATTTCATTAACAACACAGCAAGATATAATAATGGTGGAGCAATTAGTTCTTGGGGTTCTTGTACTATTAGTGGTAATAATTTCATCAATAATACGGCGGGACCTTGGTATGGTGGAGCAATCATGATGTATAGTGCGAATTATTGTATTATTATTGGTAATAATTTTATCAACAACACAGCAAGTCGTGAGGGTGGAGCAATCAGCACTGAGGCTCGAAATTCTACTATAAGTAACAATGAGTTCACCAATAACGTAGCAGGTGATGGTGGAGCAATCTATAATAATGGTGACAATTGCGCTGTTAGCGGTAATAAATTCACTAATAACACAGCAGGTGATGGTGGAGCAATCTATAATACTAATAAGGGTTATTGTACTGTAAGTAACAATAACTTCACTAATAACATAGCGACAAATGATGGTGGAGCAATCTACAATAATATGTTTTGCACTGTAAGTAACAACAACTTCACTAATAACACAGCAGATGATGGTGGAGCAATCTTCAATCATTATGGTGTGAATTTTACGGTTGGTGGTAATAATTTCATCAATAACACTGCAAATAAAGGTATGGTTCTCTACAATAGTTTTTATGAGGGTAGTGTTAGGGGTACGGTTAATTTAACAAGCAACAAGTACTCTGGAATCACAAATGGTAAAATCCATATTTACAATGAGGGTATGATTATTTCACCAGTTATTATAACTGTTTTAGGAAATCAAACTATTAACACAAAATATGGTCAAAATGTAACTTTATTAGCTAATATTGTAACAAGTGATGGTGCTATTGTAAGTGGAGGAAACTTAAGCTTCACAATCAATGGTAATAATTATGTTGCAACTAGCCAAACAAATGGTACTTACAGTTTTACTTATACTGTAGATACTTATGGTGAGAAATTAGTTAATGTAACTTATGCAAATGCTAATAATATTTCAGTTAATACAGCTGTTTTAAATATAACTAAACTTAGTGTTGATGTAGGTGTCTATGTTGATAATGTTGTTTATGGTGA
>CAVDAS010000139.1:0-3710 GCA_963606955.1 Bacteroidaceae bacterium | reverse complement strand
CCTATTTTAAGATCAGATGTCTTAAAATTTGAAGATTTAAAAGAAGGAATGATAATTAATGATTATTATTTTAATAATGAAAAAATATATAGTTTAATAAATGATATTGATAGCAATTTAAAAGTCTATAAAACAAAAGATAATCCGAATTTTGATTATTACTTTAAATCCCAAAGTGCCGGAGGAATAACTGCTCAGGATATGTATTTATTAAAGATTATGAATGCTCAAAATATTATATCAAATAATATATCAATAAAAATAGGTTTTCCATTTGCACCGGCAATATTTATCGGTTTTTTAATAGCTGTTATCTATGGTGATTTAATGGTATTGTTTATAAAAAACTTCTTTTTGGTGATGTAGATGTTTAAGGAAAATAATGGTCAAATTTCAGTTGAATATCTATTTATTTTTGCAATAGCTTTAATTATTCTAACTATATTTACTCTACCTTTAGCTAATCTAGCTATTGAGAAAACAACAGATGTTTCAGATGCTATAAATGTCAAATCTCAATTATATAAAATAGCTAGTGGAATTAACCAGGTATATAGCGAAGGTCAAGGTGCAAAACAGACTGTTAATTTAGAACTAGATCAAAGTGTTAATGTAAATATTTACAAAAAACACATTTCAGCTACTGTAAAGTTTAATGATAAGTCATCTAAGTTAATTAGAGTAAATCATGACAGTGATGTTAGCAGTGGAGTTTTAAAATTAGATAAAGGTAAAAATACAGTTGTTATTGAATGGCCAGTAGGCAGCGAAAAGATATTTATCTCTAAAAAATAATATTGTTTCAAAGGTGGTATTATGTGTGAGATGGATAATAAAAGACTTGAGGAATTATTGAAAATCGAGCCACAGGATTTGACTAAAGAGCAATATCACGAATTTTTAACTATATTAAAAGAATCTCAATTTTTAATGCCTATTGAGATTACAAGAGGGTTATCTAATTTTGAAGATTTAGAAGTAGGTCAAACTGGAACTCTAGATGAGGCTCTTCGTTTCAAACCAGTAATTTTTAAAAATGATTTAAATAGAAATATTATTCTATTATTTACAAATGATGAGGAATTAAGAAAAACTGGTGCTAAATTTCATGCTTTCGGATTATTTACTCAAGATTTAGCTAATATGCTAAAAAATAAAGAAAATATTGATGAAATTTCTATAAATCCTTTTTCTAAATTTTCAATAAGTATTCACTTAGATGACTTTTTAAATTTGTTTTCTAAAAAATAAAAAACAATGATTAGTTTTAAGTATTGAATTATGAAAATTAATATATGAGGTTAATTTATGAGTAATCTAGATAATGCTAAACTTAAAGAATTAATGAAAATTGAACCGGAATCCATGAGCAAAGAAGAATACGGGAGTTTTGTGGATGAATTTAAAAAAGCTCAGCTTTTACTTCCTGTTGAGATATACTCTAAAGCTCAAAGTGATGAAATAAATGAACCTCTTAGTTTTAAACCTATGGTTATTGAAGAAAATGGATGTAAGTGCATTCCTTTATTTACAGATAATGATGAATTAAAAAGAGATAAGCCTCCAGTTTCTGTAATAGCTATTTTTATGAAAGATTTAAAAGATATGTTGGAAGATTCTCCAGAAATTGATGAAATTATGATAAATCCATCTAGTGAGTATAGCATTTGTATAGATTTGGATTCTTTTTTTGATTTATTTAAAGTAGAAGATAATCATAATAATTGGATTTTTGAAAAAGCTAGACCTTTAAATCAGGATGTTAAAGTTTATTATCGTGAAAATGAACCTTTAATGAAAAAACAAGCTATTGATGGTATTTATTCTTCTCAAGATCCATTTAAAGCTAGTGTAAATATGCATTTTAATGATCATATTCCTTATTTAAATGTCTTAATACTTCCAAAAGACACTAAAACTGTTTATTTGGGGGGTATGATGGACCCTGAAATGGGTTGTGATATTCTTTTAGCTCCCAAAACAGAATTTGAATTTGTAAGTCAGGAAGATGAATATACTATGCTTTGGAAGTGTGTTAATCAGAAATTTTATGATAATTAATTCTTTTTTTAATAGCTATTAAATCCATAATATTATCCAAAACTTATTTAAATTACTTGTTATCTTAAATAATAATATATTTTATTTGGCGCGTGAATTTTATGGATATTTTAATAGCTATTGTATATGTTATTTTATTCCTTATATTAATGGTATTTGTTTTTTCTATAGGAATGTTAAAGCCATTTATGCCTAAACGAGAAATAGCACTTGTTCTTGTTGTAGCTTTCCTTATAGGGTCTATTGGAGGAGCATTTTTCCTGGAACCATTGTATGAAGAAGTTCCAAACATTGTTGCTGCGGTAGAAAAGAATGTTCCTGGAAATGAAGAAACATTATATTTAGATTTATCTTCTGCCACTGATATAGGTGAATTAAAACAAAATTTATCTCAAATTGATGGTTTTAAATCATTTAACGAAACTGGAATTACGTTTTCTATGTGGAAGTTCAATGATCGAGAGTTAGCTTATTTTAATAAAGTAGTAGGAAATGTTGATTCTCATTATAAAGATTATACAGTTGATGCTTCTGGTAAAATTGATATTACTTTAGAACCGGGTTACAGCTCTAGTTCTGCTTTACAGTCATTTTCTGATTGGTATAAATTAGTTTATGGTGATACTATTGCTTATGCTCAAATACATGCTAAATTAGTTGTATCATCTGCTTCTTTAGATAAATTTGAAGATGCTCTATTGGAAAGGGGAATTGTCGCATCGGATATTGAAGGACCAATTCAAAATACGATTAATCAAACTAATCAGTCTATGTTATCTTATAATGAATTTGTAGCAGTTTCAGGGGTTATTGGTGTAGTTGTTGCTATTATTGGTATTTACTTTGATAGTGTTGTTGTTGCTTATAGAAAATTCAAAAAGTTCCTTAATAACAAAGTTAAAAGGTAGTATTTAATGAAAGTAGCAGTTTTATTTTCTGGAGGAAAAGACAGTACTATGGCATTGTACAATGCTTTAGATGTAGGAGAAGATGTTAAATATCTTCTTTCTATGAAATCTGTCAATGATGAATCTTACATGTTTCATGTTCCTAATATTCATATAACTGATTTACTTGCTCAGGCTTTAGATATTCCAATTATTACTGCACAAACTCAAGGAATTAAAGAAGAGGAACTCGAAGATTTAAAAATAGCTTTCATAAAACTTAAAAATTTAGGTGTTGAAGCTATATACACAGGAGCACTTTATTCTGTTTATCAAAAATCAAGAATTGAAAAATTAGGTGATGAAGTAGGACTTAAAATTATCTCACCTTATTGGCATGTAGATGAGCTTGAATACATGAGGGAAATTGTTTCTCTAGGTTTTGAGGTTATAATAAGTGGTGTTTTTGCTTATGGTTTAGATGAATCATGGTTAGGTCGTAAAATTGATAATGAAGCTATTGATGAATTAGTTAAAATCAACAGTAAAGTTGGTATTAATTTAGCTTTTGAAGGCGGCGAGGCAGAAACATTAGTTATTGATGGTCCAATTTTTAAAAAAAGAATTAATATTTTAAAAGATAAAAAAACATGGCATTTGGATAGTGGTTTATATATTATTGAAGATGCCGATTTAGAAGAGAAATGAGGCTCTGTCCTATTTGGTACTGATTTTTTGATTATTGGTGCTTGAATTTTTCTT
>CAVDAS010000138.1:0-3883 GCA_963606955.1 Bacteroidaceae bacterium | reverse complement strand
ATTATCTTGTTGTAAATTTAACTCACTACTATTATTTTGACTTACACTAGCTATTTCTAGTGCATTATCTTCCATAGCTACACTACTAACTGTATCATTAGTTTCAGCTGCTGATACAACACCAACTAACAAAAAGATTAGCAAGGTAGTTATTAGAAGAACTGATTTCCTATTAAATTTAATAACTATCATATCCCTATTTATTTTAAGTCATTTAATTCTTTTAGATTGCTTAAAAATAATCTGTTTTATTGTATTAATTACAAATTAAATTACTTTAAACAACTAAAATTTACTATCGCATCTTATATAAAAAAAATGTATCTATATAAGATGTATATTATTTTTGACATTCTTATTTATAAAATTTACCCCAATTTCTAGAAATTATGATTTAGCATTTTTTTCTATAAATTGACCTAATTTTAGCTTATAACATTACAAAAAAAGTAGTACAAATTAGATAAGAATGAAAATTAAAGGTTTTTAACAAGAGTTCCCTCTTGGAAAACCTTTAAAATATTATCATTATTAGCTAAAATATCAATATCAACTAAAGGATTACCTTTAACTAAAATTAAATCAGCTAGTTTATTTTCACTAACTGAGCCTAATGAATCTTTTTTACCAATGAATTCTGCAGCTTTTATTGTTCCACTAGCTATAGCTTCATCAGGACTCATTCCAATATCAACCAAATGGCCCAATTCTTCTAAATTATGGCCATGAGTAATTACTCCACTATCTGTTCCCATTAATAATTCTACGCCTTCTTCATAAGCAATAGCTATGTTTTGCTTATGAACTTTAACTATTTCTTTTAATTTAGCTGTTTTTTCAGCTGCATAATTATCCCATGGTGGAAAACCATTGTGATATAAAAAATCATGAACTAACATTGTTGGAACTAATTTAACATTATTTTCAACCATTTTTCTGGAAGTTTTCCTGTCAATAAATGTTCCATGTTCAATAGAGTCAAATCCTGCATCTATACAGTTATTCATTCCTTTTAAACTATGACAATGAGCAGAAACTTTTAAATCACTAGGATTAGCTTCCCCAACGATTGTTTTAAGTTCATCAAGATTGAATTGAGGGTGTTCTGGAGAGGTATTTGTTGTTATAACTCCGCCACTAGCCATTACTTTTATAAAGTCTGCTCCAGCTCTTTTAATTTCACGGATCTTTTTTAAAACTTCTGAAGGCCCGTCACAGCGTCCTTTAGGAAATCCGGGATAAATTATTTCCATGTCAAATCCAGATTGTAAAAATAAATCAAAGTGCCCTCCTGTTGTTAATAAAGGAGTAACAGAAATTTCCATTTTAGGAGCTGTAAATAAACCTTTTTGCTGAGCTATTTTAACTCCAATGTCCGCAGGACCACAATCCCTAATTGTTGTAACACCTGCATCAACTGTTTGTTTTCCATGAGTAATTGTATTATAAAAATGCAAAGCTAACGGATTTGCCATATTTTCCTCTTTATGAAAACCATTAGCCATAATATGTGCATGACAATCAATAAAACCAGCCATTAAATAGTTATCTTGACCGTCAATAACTTCAACACTATTTTTAGTGTGTATTTTTCCACTAGCTATTTCTTTAATATGCCTATCTTCAATTAAAACATTATATGAAGTTTTAATCTCTTCATTCGGATTTAAAATGTTTACATTTTTGATTAATGTTTGCATAATCATCCTACACTATAAAATAGCTATTTTACCATTATTTCCATCTACTTCAACTAAAACATCGTTTTTTAATTGAGAGACATCTTCCGGGGAGTCAACCATAGGAATATCAGACATTATTGCTCCAGTAGCTATTATTGGTTCTGCATTTAAACATATGATTGCTTTAGGTGCAGTATTGTTCTTTTTCATTTGAAATATAACATAAGATCCAACAGTTGAACCTTTACCACCAGGAATGAATAAAACTTTATCTTTAATAGATTCTCCTTTAAGTTCGTGATTTGGATCAATTACAATTCCAGTTTTAGGGTCTACTCCCCCTAAAAAACTAATTGGTTCATCACTTACTATTAATTTACCTTTGTCTTTTCCTTTAGCAATATTTCTACAATCAATCATAAAAAATCAACTTAAGTAATAATTCTTGATATAATATTATAAGAACTATTACTTAAAATTAAAGAGAATTATTTAAATATTCCACTATTTTGTAAGCTTTCATCAAAGCCATCTAAGATTTTATTTAATGTTTTTGATGATTTACATAATAATCCAAATGCAAATAAAACAATAGGGAATACACAAATTGTTAAAATATCATTAGTGAAATTTGGCCAATAAATTCCAAATAATGCTTCTCTTAAACCTAGAACTGAATAAGTTACTGGAAGATATGGATTTATCATAGCAAATATATTACTAAAGACTGTTGTTACACCAATAGGATAAATTCCACTTGTTGCAGCTACTTGGAAAACCAACAATATTAAACCAATTACTTTTCCAATATTACCTAAAGCAGAACATAATGAATACATTACACCCATAAAGCAAACACTAGCTAATATCAAGAATAAAGAATACTCTAAAGGGTTATTTACTTGAACTCCCATAGCTAATGTTCCAATTACAACAAATATTGCTTGTATAATAGCCATTGCGATAAATAAGAAAGATTTACCTACAAAGACATCACGTTGCTTAAATTCACCTCCAATAGTTGGTTTGAAACTTAACAACAGACAAGCTGCTAAACATCCTACCCACAATGAAAGGGACACATAAAATGGATAAACACCACTACCAAAATTATCTCTTGGATTTTCAACGTTTTCAACTATTTTTACAGCATCACTGGAATTTTGAGTTGAAATTTCCTTATTTATTTCATGCTGAATTTCGCGAACTGTTGTATTAGTTATAGTAGCCATTGACGGGCTTGATTTATCATTTAATAAAAATTCCATTTCTGCTGGATTAGAACTTCCAGCAGTAACAATTGAGACAATACTTTCAGAATAATTCTCAGGAATTACCAGTGCTGCACTATAAGTCCCATTTTCAACACCGTCTCTTGCTGTGTCTTCATCAACACTTACCCAATTAAAATTATCAGTTTCATTTATTTTATCAACTACCTGAGATCCAAAATCATACTTTTGATTTTGAATAACAACAGGATTATCATTATTTACAATTGCAAAGTCTAAATTATCACAGCCTTCTACAGGATCCCAAAATGCTGCAGTATTACACAAACCATACAGTGAAGGGACTAACATTATGATAATTAAAGCAAGTACTACCTTTGGATTATGAATTAAAGCATGAAAATCTGCTTTTGCAATTTTTGATATATTATCTAACATTTGAATTTTCTCCTAAACTATATATCCTATTAAGATATATGTCTAAATAGAAAATATATTCTTATAATATATAAATCTTTTTATGAAATATTTCATAAATAAATAAAATAGGATGAAATTATGAGCCAGAAAAAATTAGAACCAATAATGGAAGAAATGTTTGAAGAAAATAAAAACATAAGCAAACATGTCATAATTGGATTAACACGTTTTATACTAATTTGGAGAATATCAAAAGGAAAAATACATGGATACGGCCTTATGAAATGTATAGATGAATTTTTTGAAGAAGAAATAGAACTAGGAATAGTAAATAAAGCAAATCCCAGCAGAATTTATCCCATACTTAAAAAATTAGAAAGTGCAGGATTAATCATTGGAGAATGGGAACTTCAAAATAATAAAAATATCAAAGTTTACACAATAACCGAAAAAGGAGAGCTATTTCTAAAAACAATGAATGAAAAAATAAATACATTAGCTAAAAAACCTGTATGGGAAGAACTGATTAATGATATAAAAGGTTAAAAA
>CAVDAS010000137.1:0-3938 GCA_963606955.1 Bacteroidaceae bacterium | reverse complement strand
GATCACTAAAACAAACTATAATTCACACAAAAATTTCTTAACTTTATAGCAGTGTCTTAATGTTGCAAAAAAATAAAAAAAGAAGTAAATAATATATAAATTATTTACTTTTAAGATATAATTATGTTGTTTCCAACTTGATAGTTATTCCATGCAGAAGTAATGATATATTTACCTCTCATCAAGTTGATATTTAATGAAGCTATACCCTTATCATTAGTATTTTTGTAATAGAATACCCCATTTACATTAAATGCTACATTTTGATTAGCTAATGGCCTACCTTGACCATCTAAAACAGTAGCAGTGAATTTAGATCCGTCTTTGTAATTCATAGATAAATCTTTTGTAATTAAAGTATCTAAAACAGTAATACTATTTGAAACTCTACATCCTTCGTATTCAGCAGTTACCCTGTAATTACCTGGACGTAAATTAATATTTAAGCTTACAATACCGTCATCACCAGTAGTACGTTTGTAGATTGCACCATTAATATTAAAGGTTACTTCCTGATTAGCTGCAATATTACCGTCTTTACCAATTACTTTAATAGTGTATTTAGACCCATTTAAGTAGTATTTAGTTAAATCATAATTATCTACAATTAATGATTTAACAGTAATATTGTTTGAGTTTTCTTCACCAGTAACTGTATTATAATTAGTAATTACATAATCTCCAGCATTTAAATTAATGTTTAATTTAGCTATTCCAGATCCATTGGTTTTACGTTCATACATTACACCATTAATATTAAATTTAATAGTAGTGTTTACTAAAGCTTTACCATCGCCATCTAAGAATAATACATAATATTGAGTTGTGTTTCTAAACATTTTAACAATATTTTGACCAGCAGTAGTAGATTTAATAACTACAGTAGCATTTGCACGAGCTGAGTTATAATCTTTAGTTCCATTAAATTTAGCACTTACATCATATTTACCAGGAGTTAATCCAATATTCATAAATGCACTACCATTTTCATCAGTATATCTAACATAATCTTTACCATTAACATTAAATATAACAGATTCATTAGCAATTGCATTACCATTAATATCAAGTAATATAGCTTCTAATTTTTCACTACCACCCATATATTTTTCTAAATCAACTACAGTGAAAATAACATCACTTTTACCAACATTAACTGTTTTATAAATAGTACTTGAAGCATATTTAGAATCTCCTTTGTAAACTATGCTAATATTATATTTGCCCATAGTTAAGTTAGAAATAGTTATTTTAGCACTACCTTTAACTACATTAGCTGTATAGTTGTTAGTACCTATAATAGCTACAACTTCACCATTTGCATCATCAGGTAAGTCAACATTGACGGTTACATCTTCACCCACTTTTACATCACTTACATCAGCATTAAAATCATATTTACTTACTTTACTTACAGTAAATGAAGTGGTATTTTCACATCCTAAATATCCTTTGAATTTATCATATTTAGCAACTACAGTATATGTACCATTGCCTAAATTAGCAAATCTTGCAGTAGCTGTTCCATCAGTTACTGTTGCATATTGAGGATTGCCACTTATATTAAATAAAACAACACCTTCAGTTGCATTAATTTTAGCAGTAATAACTGCCTCATCACCAACAAAAATATCATCTGCAGATACAGTCATTGCAGTAGCTACTGCTTTTACTAAAACAGTGTTGTTAATGCTTTTAGATGGATAATAATATCTGTTTCCTTCAAATACAGAACTTATATTGTATGAACCATCATTTAAATTAATATTTAAGTAAGCATTACCATTTGCATCAGTAATTCTATCATAAGTTACATTATTAATAGTAAATGAAACAGTAGCACCAGCTATTGGAGTACCATTAACATTAACTAGTTTAGCTACAAATTTAGAACCATCTAAATAATACATTTCAAGATTATCCGCACTTAAAGTGGAATTAGTTCTATCAATATGTTTTTCCACCTCAAATGACAAGACATAAATTACTTTACCATTAACATCTGTGAAGTTTATTGTTTCGTTTCCTTCATTAGTAGCTGTATAATTAGTTTTAGCTACATTATCAACAATAGTTACAGTTGAAGGATTTACTTTATTTAATGTTGGAGTTAAATCAACTTTAAAGTCATGCATGCTTCCATTTAAATCAAAAGTACTATCTTGAGAGTATCCTTTAAATTTAATGTTTATTTCTACATTATCACCAACTTCAACAAAGGATTTGTCAATATCAGCTTGAATAATTACCCAATTATGAAGAGGTTCACTAGTTCTTCCTTTAGAGTTTCTTCCCCAGTAGTTACCATCTAAATCTATGTAATATTCTTCACCATATCCTCCAAATGAAACTTGATCAAAGTATGAGCTGTTAGTTATGAAAACAGTGTAAGTAACATTTAAGAAAGTCGGATATGTTTGATCAGAACCAATATCAGTAGGTTTTGAATGACCATCGTTTTTAACCATATTGTTTTCAAAGTATGATTTAGTAATAGTCATATTTGAACCAGAAAGATAAATTGCACCTGCTGTTAAATCAGCATAGTTATTAACAAATGTAGAATTATCTATTTTAATATCAACATCAGATGTTGCATAAATAGCTCCTCCACCACCAATTTCAATAGTAGTTTTATATGCTGTGTTGTTATCAAAAGTTGTATTTACAATATTAGCAATAGAACCATGACCAAAGTATATAGCTCCACCGTCACATGCTGTATTATTGTAGAATAATGAATTGTAAACATTTAAAGTACCTTGATACACCCAAATTGCTCCACCTTCAGAAGTTATTAAAATAGCTTTGTTATCTTCAAATATTGAATTATTAATATTTGCAACAGCTCCGCCAGATACAGCTATTGCCCCACCATTAAGACAAGTGTTATTTCTGAAAATACATCCATCAATATTAACTACTGTATCATATCTTACTGTAAGTAAAGAATAAGGAGTAGGTGTTGTATATCCATTAATAAATGTAATATTAGTAAAATTAGCTACAGTTCCCTGATCAATCATAAACATACCCATTTTACCAGTATGTTGTCTGAATATAGTTTTATTGTATTGACCAATAACTGTTACATTATCATAAAGAGTATAAACTGCAATATCATAAATTCCTTCTTTTACAAAAATAGTTTTATTACCACCGAATTTACTATTAACATATAAAGCCATTTGAACACTAGCTAATGGTTTATCTTCACTACCAGTACCTGTTGTATCATTACCATTTTTAGCAACATATATAACATTAATATCTTCAGGTACAGGAGGCATGATTTTAGACATATCTACTTCTACACTAGCATTAATTTCCTCATATTCATCTTCTACTATGAATGTTACGTTATATAGTTCATCCTGAGTAGATAAATGACAATCAGATAAATCAAAAGTAAATTCACCATCATATACAAATAATCCACCAGATATAGCATGAGGTTTTCCTGAATGATCTGTCCATTCTACATGATAGGCACAGCCATCAAATGCTGTACTAGGTTCCCAGTATTCGTCAACAACATAACCAGTTATGTTAACAGAATCTCCTTCAGTCATAGTTACTTTAGATGGAATTAAAACAACAGAACTGTACTCCTTAGAGCAGATTTTAATAGAATTAGTTCTGTTTACTGCAGAATATTGTCCATTACCATCAAAAGTTGAAAGTACACTGTATCTTCCAGGATTTTGTTCTTTAAGTGATAAAATAGCTTGACCATTACTATTAGTTTTAATCATAAAAGTAGTTACATTTTTATAATAATTAGTTAAAGTTATGATAATGTTTTGTCCAACTAAAGGATTACCCTTATCGTCAGTTAAGGTAACTGTGAAATTTTCATCAGCACCATAGTTCATATCAACATTAGTAGCATTCATTCTCGTATTAGTATCTAAATCAACAATATTAACATTACCTTC
>CAVDAS010000136.1:0-3992 GCA_963606955.1 Bacteroidaceae bacterium | reverse complement strand
GGAAACAAAATTACAATTAGATCTTAGAGATTAAAACCTTCTTTAATCTCTTTTTATTTTTTTTTTTGCAAATAGCTATTTTTTCTTTTAAGTTTAATCCATTTTTTTTAAAAAGTTTTCAGTATTCTAATCTTAATGTAATTAATTTAAATATTATTTTAAACAAATATGGATATATCATAATTTCAATAATTGAATAAATGATTTTAAAGTCATCTATGGCTTAACTTATTAATGATGGGAGGAAAATAAAATGCAAAATAAATTTGTTAGTATACTAGCTATTATTTTAGGGTTAATAATCCTTGCATGTCCTTTAGCAGGTGTTATTGGAACTAGTACATTAATAGGATTGTCTATTTTTGTAATTTCAATCTTTTTACTTGCTGTGGGAGTAAATATGTTTGGTTTTAATAAATCCGGTGCGATTGTTAATTTAATTGTCGGGATTTTATTATTAATCTTAAGTATTGGTTTATTATGTAATTTCGCTATATTGTCATTCCTTACTGGATTTTCAATTTATATTGTTGGAATTGCATTAATCATTGCTGGTATTCTTTCTTTATTTAGTAGTGATGCTAGATTCGGATTATTCTCTGGTGTAATAGGAATATTATTAGGTTTAATTTACATGGGTGTCGCTGCTTTCGTAGCAAATCCGGTTTTCCATGGTTATTTAATCGGATTATGGTTATTAATAGCTGGTATTTTTAGTCTTATGGAGTAATTAACTCCAATTTCTCTTTTTTTTTTTAAAAGAGATAAGTAAAATTAACTTTTTTGTTACTTTTCAAATGCTCTTATTAAACATTTATAAGCATTTAATTACTATCTTGTATCATGGCACATTATATTGACCACCCATTAATAAAATCTAATTCTATTGAAGCTAGGTTATATCAGCAAGTATTAGCTGCTGATGTTTTAAAAAAAGGAAATACGATGATTGTTGCTCCTACAGCATTAGGTAAAACTATAGTTGCTATTTTAGTAGCTGCAGATAGATTAGAAAAAGTTAAAAACTCTAAAATATTAGTATTATCTCCAAGTAAACCATTAGCTATACAGCATGAATCTACTTTTAAAGAATTTTTAACTGTTCCTTGTTCATCAATTACAGGTTCTGTTAAAACTGATGAGCGAGTTAAAAGATGGGAAGAGTCTCAAATAATTAGTGCAACTCCACAAACTGTTGAATCTGATTTATTAAAAGGAAGATATTCCCTAAAAGATGTATCTCTAATTGTTTTTGATGAGTGTCATCATGGTGTTGGAGCTTATTCTTATGTATATTTAGCTTCAAGATATGTTAAAGAGTCTAATTTTAACTTAATTTTAGGATTAACAGCTTCTCCAGGTTCTGATAAAGAAAAAATAAAAGAAGTTTGTGATAATTTATATATTCAAAATATTGTGGTTAAAACTGAAGAAGATTCTGATGTAAGACCTTATTTCAATCCGGTTGCAATAGATTGGGTTAGAGTTAAAATGAGTTCTGAGCTGGAAAAAATTAAAACACATGTTGATAAAGCTCTTAAAGTTCGTCTTAAAGGCCTTAAAAACATGGGAATTATTAGAACAGTTTCTGTTAATAAAAGAGATGTTTTAAACGCAAGAGCAAAAGTTCAGGGGGCAATTGCAAGAACTGTAAATCCTAAAAAGGAATGTTTCCAGGCTATTTCTATTTTAAGTGCAGTTATTAACATACAGCACTCTCAGGAACTTATTGAAACACAGGGAGTAATTACATTTAACAAATATGTAGCTAGATTACGTAAAAAGAAAACAAAAGCTGCTAAATCATTAATTCAGGATCCTAATTTTGGTAAAGCTATTTATCTTGCAAGAGAAGCTGAAAAACATGGACTGGAACATCCAAAACTTAAAAAAGTATGTGACATTATTAAAAAGGAATTGGGGCAAAATGGTCAGACTAAATTACAATCTGACAGGTATGGTAAAGAAGCTGACCAGAAATCCTCAAAAATAATAGTATTTACTCAGTATAGGGATTCTCTTGAAATGATTCATCAAAAACTTGAAAAAGAAGGAATCAAATCAGCTAAGTTCTTTGGTCAGGCTTCAAGAGATGGTGAAAAAGGATTAACTCAAAAAGAACAAAAAGAAATCATTAAAGCTTTTAAAATTGGTGAATATGATGTATTATTATCTACAAGTGTAGCTGAAGAGGGAATTGATATTCCTGCTGTTGATTTGGTTGTTCTTTATGAACCAGTTCCATCTGAAGTTAGAATGATTCAAAGAAGAGGAAGAACTGGCCGTAAACGTTCAGGTCGTGTGAAAGTTCTTATTACAAATGGAACTAGAGATGAAAGTTATTACTGGGCTTCAGTTAATAAAGAACGTAGGATGAAAAATCAATTAATTAATCCTGATGTTTTAGAAGAGTTAAATGCTAATGCTATTGAAAGAATGGATAATGAAAAAAGAGTAAAAGTTTTGGATCCAGTTCCTAAAAAAGAAGAACGTCCAGTTGTTTTTGCTGATACTCGTGAAGGTAATTCAAAAGTAATTAGGCATTTATCTGAAATAGATATTGATGTTAAAGTTCAGGCAATGGCTGTTGGTGATTATCAGGTAAGTGATGAAGTTGTTATAGAACGTAAAACAGCTAAAGACTTTGTTGACTCAATCATTGATAAAAGATTATTTAAACAGGCAAGATCATTAATGGAGGAATTTAAACGCCCATTAATCATTCTTGAAGGTGATGATTTATATAATGGTATGATTAATCCAAATGCTATTAGGGGTTCAATAGCTTCAATAGCTCTGGATTTTGGAATTAGTATTATACCAACGAGAAATGCTCAGGATACTGCAGCTATGATTAAAAGAATAGCTATTAGAGAGCAAAGCGGTGAAAAAACACCAATTCAAATAAGAACAGATAAAAAACCTGTTAATTTATGGGAACAGCAACTGTTTATAATTGAATCTCTTCCAAATATAGGTCCGGTTAATGCTAAAAATCTATTGGAACATTTTGGAACAGTAGCTAATATTATCAATGCTTCTGAGAGCCAGCTTCAGGAAGTTGAAGGTATTGGTAAAAAAACAGCAGCTAATATTCGTAAAGTAGTTGATTCTAAGTATTTGTATTTCCAAAATGAGATTAAAGAAAAGAAATTATTATGATTTGTATAAATTTCTTAATTATTTCTTTTGTTTTTCCTAATGTTGCTAAATATTTTTATTCAGATATATTTATAAAATCCTATAAATATAATATATAGTATAATATATTTTATAGGAGAGTTTTTTTTATGGTAAATGTAATAGCTACAAGTAAAGTGCAATGTAATTACCAGACTACTATACCAAAAGAAATAAGAAAAAATTTCCATGTTGACAAATATACTATTCTTGAGTGGAGTATCAACGATAATGGAAAACCAGAGATTAATTTTAGGAGGAAAAGAAACTTTAAAGAGTTAAAAGGTTTGATTAAGTTAGATTATGAAACTAATAGTACAGAATTAAAAAAGGAGTTATACCAATGAGTATGTCTTATTTTTTAGATACTTCATTTATTATGGCTTATACAATAGCTACTGATAACCAACATATTAAAACAGATTCTTTGGAGTCGTTAATATTAAAAAATAATTGTTATATAAACAATGGTGTTTTAAATGAATGTGTTAGTGTTAGTTTCAATAAAACAAAAAGCTTAGCTATTAGTAATGAAGTATATTATATTCTTATTGATAACTTTAATATACTTAATGAGTATGACATAGCAAATTACAATGATAAAACCCTGGAAATATTTAACAATTATAATGGTAAGTTAAGTTTTACAGATGCTGGAATTATAACCACTATGAACGGAAATAATATTGATAATTTAATATCTTTTGATAAGGAGTTTAAAAAAGAAACATCAATAAATGTAATTGGTGTTTAATTGAGGTAATCTTCTAGATTTGGGAGTATAATACTTTAAGCTTATAACACTTGGTTTT
>CAVDAS010000135.1:0-4029 GCA_963606955.1 Bacteroidaceae bacterium | reverse complement strand
TATGAATTAGTTGTAGCTAATTCAACATTTGAAAATAACGATGCTACTTTAGGTGTTGATATTTACAATGATGGAAATTTTGCTGCAGATGATAATACATACACAGTAACTGAAACTAAAACCAATATTTACAACAATGGTACTCTTGATGATGCTATTGTTACTGTTTTAGGAAATCAAACTGTTAAAACATCTTATAGTGAAGTTATTTCATTAACTGCTACTATTACTGTTGATGAAGCTAGTGTATCTGGTAAAAACTTAGTATTCATTATTAATGGAACTACTATTAATGCAACTAGCTTAGCAAATGGTACTTATATTGCTAATTATACTGTAAACTTCTGTGATAACCGTACTGTTAGTGCATCTTACGATGGTGCTGATCCTAAGAATATGACAGTTCTCAACGCTACTTTAGCTTCATCTAAAGGTAATCCAGCATTAAATATCACTGTTTCTGATATTTTTGTTGAAAATCATCAAAATATTACTGTAACTACCTTAGATGATGTAACTGGTCTTATAACTTTAACAATAAATGGTGCAAATTACACATTACCAATTTATAATGGTAAAGTTGAATTCCACTTCGAAAATTTAACTGCTGGTTTATATAATATAACTGCAAGCTATCCTGGTAATGATAGATATAATGAATCTAGTGTAAATGCAAGTTTCAATGTTTATAAAATATTACCTAAGTTTAACGTTGATATAGGAAACATTTCCTATGGTGATGATGCTACTATTTCAATCAATTTACCTTTAGATATTAATGATATTGTTTCTGTTTATGTAAACAATACAAAATATGACGACCTAAATATTACAGATGGTTTTGGTAAATTAAATATAGCTAATTTAGACGCAGGTATTTATAATGTTTCTATTGTATACAAAGGTAATTATAAATATTTAGATAATACATTCAACACTGTATTTGAAGTATATCCTGCAGATGCTGATTTAGGAGTTATTATTGATAATGTAACCTATGGTGAGGCATCAACTATTACTGCAATATTAACTGGTATCCATAATATGCCTTTAAATGGTACTGTAACAATATTGTTTAATCAATATTTAACTTATGATGTGGGTATTGTTAATGGTAAAGGAATTTTAAATAATATTGCATTACCTGCTGGTGATTATGAATTCAAAGCAACTTGGAATGGTAATAAAAATTATAATGTGGCTTTTGATGAAGGTATTTTTAAAATAAGTAAAGCTAATCCAGCTGTTGTGATTTCTGCAGAAAATATTAATGTTGGAGATAAAGAAATTATTAAAGTTGTCTTACCTGATGATGCTAAAGGTAATGTAACTATTTGTGTTAATGGTGAGTACTACACAGCACCTATTATAGGCGGTGTTGCAACTAAAACAATCTCTGGTCTTGAAGCTGCTAATTATACATTTAATGTAAGTTATGACGGTGATTCTAATTACAATGATATATTTGAAAAAGCTAATTTCACAGTATCTAAAATAAATTCAGATGATTATAAATTTGAGGTTATTGCTGATGATATTAAATATGGTGAAAATGAAAATGTATGTGTAATATTAGAAACCGATGCTACTGGTAATATAACTGTTGTTGTTGATGGTGAAGAATATGAGGCTGTTGTTGATGATACTGGAGTAGCTACTGTATCTATTTCTGGTTTAACTGGTGGAACTTATGATGTCATAGTTAAATACAGTGGTGATCATAAATATGCTGAAGGCAGTGTTACTAAAACCATTAATGTAGCTAAAGTAAATCCTACTCTTATTATTGCTATTGATAATGTAACTTATGGAAATATATTCAAAATCACTGCTACATTATCCGGTATTCAAGGTACTTATTTAAACGGTACTGTATATGTAAAAATAGGTAACACATTATACCCTATAAAAGTTAAAGAGGGTAGTGGTTCAGTTAATGGTGTTGTATTAGATGCTGGAAACTACACTGCTGACGGATACTGGTTGGGTGACGATAATTACAATAATGCTTCTGACTCACATACATTTAATGTAGCTAAAATTAATCCATCAACTTTTGATGTTCTTGTATATGATATTAATGTTGGTGAAGATGAAATTGTCAGTGTTTTATTACCTGAAGATGCTACTGGTAAAGTAAATGTTACCATTGGCGGTGTAGATCACACAATTGATGTAATAAATGGTGTTGCAAGTATAAATCTCGATAGTCTTGAAGCAGATACTTATGAAATTGTTGTAACCTATTTAGGTGATAATAATTACTACTCTGTTTCCGGTAAATATAATTTCACAGTATCTAAAGTAGATGAATATGATATTGATGTTAGAGTTAATGACATTGTATTTGGTGAAAATGAAAATATGATTGTTATTTTACCTGCCGGGGCTACTGGTAACGTAATTATCACTATTGATAATAATGATCCACAATCTGTTGAGCTTACTAATGGAGTAGCTAATTTAACTGTCAGTGGATTAAATGCAGGTAATCACAATGTCACTGTTAAATATAATGGTGATGATACATACAAAGAATCCTCTGCTGATGTTAAATTTAATGTAATTAAAGCAAATCCTGCATTTAATGTTATTATTAATGATGTAAACTATGGTGAAACATCAATTATTACTGCAACATTAAATGGTGTAAATGGAACTCATTTAACTGGTGAAGTAAGTGTAATAATCAATAATACCTCTTACACAATAAATATTGTTGATGGTATTGGTGTTACTACAAAAGATTTACCTGCTGGAAAATATAATTTCACAGCTAACTGGGAAGGTAACTCTAATTACAACTCAGTTGATGCTAAAGGTAGCTTTGTTGTAGCTAAAATCAACCCAACTCTTGATGTTAATGTAGGTGACATTAAAGTTGGTGAAGATGAAACTATTGAAGTTGTTTTACCTGCTGACGCTATTGGTAAAGTAACTATCACTATAGGTAAAGATACATACACTATTGATGCTCCAAAAGGTAGTATAGTAATACCTGCTCCTAAAGAAGGAAATTACACAGTTAATGTAGATTATGAGGGTGATTCTAATTACAATGCTATTGTAGCTGACTATAAATTCAGTGTATCTAAAGTAGATACTGTTATGGATATTGAAGTAGGAAATATTGTATTTGGTGAGGATGCTATTGTAAATGTTACTTTACCAACTGATATTGTTTCTGGTATAATTGATGTCTATGTTGATGGTGAAAGCTATAAATCTATCATAATTGAAAATGGAAAAGCTAATGTGTCTGTTTTTGGTTTAGATGCTGGAAATCATGAAATTACTGTTAAATATGATGGTAATGATAAATACACCAAAGCTGAAGTTAGTGAAGTTATTAATGTAGCTAAGGCAAACCCAACATTAAATGTTAAAATAGCTAATATTGATTATGGTGAAATATTCACTATAGAAGCAACCTTGAATGGTGTAAATAACACTTCATTAAATGGTATAGTTGTTGTTAATGTTAATGATAAACAATACTTCGTAGATGTTAAAGAGGGTCAAGGTATTTTAGAAGGTATTAAATTACCTGTTAATATGTATGAATTTAATGCTGTTTGGAAAGGTGACACTAATTACAACTCAGCTAATGATAACGGTAGCTTTGATGTAGCTAAAATCAACTCAACTATCAATGCTTCAGTAACTGATATTAAAGTTGGAGAAGATGAAATAATCACTGTTTTCGTACCATTTGATGCAACAGGTAATGTAACTGTTAGTGTTAATGGTGAAAATTACACTGCAGCTATTGAAGACGGTGTTGCAACTACTGAAGCAATTTCCGGTTTAAAAGAAGGTAATTACACAGTTAAAGTAATTTATGATGGAGATAACAATTACAATCCAATAACCGGTGACTATAACTTTACTGTATCAAAAGTAAGTGATTATGATGTAAATGTTACAATTCCAGAAGCAAAATATGGATCAAACACTACAATTACTGTTGATGCTCCAGATGATGCAACTGGAAATATTACTGTAACTATTGATGGTGTGGACTACAAT
>CAVDAS010000134.1:0-4102 GCA_963606955.1 Bacteroidaceae bacterium | reverse complement strand
AGTTGGAAATAATATAACTATTTATTAGAAGTGAATTTAGCTATTCACTTCTTTTTATTTTTTTTAAAAAGAGTCCTGTTTTAATATGTTTTACAAATATGTAAAACAAAGCCACATTTGATTATTGATTTAAGTATGGATGATATAAATGATTTACATGAATTCAAAATAAGCCATTTATCTTTTTTTAATAAGTTCTTTTCATATGGAATCCATCTAATTCTACTGTTTCATTAATATCTAATTCAGCTGCATAGTCAAGTAATAAATTTAAATCTTTTTGTGTTACTTCATTGATTTTGCTTAAGAATTCTTCGTATTGTTTTTGAATATTGTTATCAACAAATGAAGCTGTTGCTTTTATGAATTCACTTCTATTTCCTATATCGTCAAGGAAATAAAAATGTTCATCTTCAAAATCAACTTCACAATAGATTTTAAAGTTTTCATTGTATAGTTCAACTCCTATTTCGTTTGAGATATAAAGTAGGTCAAGAATTCTTTCTATAACATCATTATATGTGTCATTTCCAGTTTTGAGGGAGTCAAGTTGTGACTTAACATCCCTACTAATTTTTATTGTTGTTTTATTCATTTTGTGTTTCTCATATAAGTTCTATAGTATACTTTTGATATACTAATATATAGTTTTCGATTAAATTATTTTTTGATGATAAAATTAGGATTTCTACATCAACACTGCACATTTCACTAACTAAAAACATCACAACTAACTTAAAATCAAAAATAACAGAAAAAATAGACAAATACAAAACAGAATTAAGAAAAACACATCTACAAATCTCCAAAAGCAAAACTAAAAAAGAAGAAATAACTACAGAATTAAAAATATGCCTGGAATTATTATACGAATTATTCCACCAACAATCATTTGATAAAGCAATAAGTTGCATAGAACTTCTAAAACAAGAATTAACCAATTTTCCAAAGATGATACATGACTACTTAAACAAGAATTTCTTCCCAGTTTACAGAAAATACTTAGTTTTTCTTGAAAAAACCATATATTGGAAAATTAGAATGTACTAACAATAAAATAGAAAATTACTTTGGAAATATATTAGATAAACATACAAAAAGAATTTATAGAACTTCAGAAGAAATATTTGATTATATTATAGTAAGAAAAGATGGATGGATAGAAAATCAAAAAAGTCCTAACAAATTGATAGTCCCAAAATTTCAAGTTTTATATATCTGATAAATTAATATTAATTACTATGAAAATTGTCACAACACCAATGTGTGAGGAACTTGTAAAATTAGTTGGGATAAAAAATTATAAGGTTAATAAACACCCTACTAAAGATGATGGTGATTTAGCTATTTTATTATCTGAAAGTAAAGTAGAAATAGACTCTATTCCAATTAAAGTTAATTCATCAGCTCAAATTTTTGAAAGTATTAAAAAAATTGACTTTGACAATCATTTAACTGACAAAGAGATACTTTCATTTTTTGATAGCTATCCATTAGCTAAAAAATACCTTAATAGCAATATTCAAAACAATATTCACATTAAAGTTTATTCTAACTTTTTAAAAGATACAGTTGAAAGTATGGGCTTTATTATTGATGATAAAAACTATGATTATGTAGTATATCCTGATTATTTGGAAGATAAGGTTAAAAATGAAACAAAAACACTAATTAAGATTTCTTCACATAATTTTGTATCTAAAAATCCATTTTTAAGACTTGAAAAAAGATATGAAATTTTGGAAAAATTAATATAATAAATAATCTAAAAAATTTAAGTAATATGAGGGATTTTTTATGTATGAAACATTAACGTATACTGGCGGAGTTCACAAAAGTGAAGAAGTAAAAGAACTTATTGAGGATTTGGGAGGTTTTATCCTTCAGGAAAATATTTTACAAATGGAATTAGTTTTAAATTTAGCTATTCCTTTAGAAGATGTGGATGTTATTAAAAATAAAGCTAAAGAATTACTTGCTACTGTAACAATAGCTCCAATGGCAGGTTCTGAAATAGCTATTGTATCTCCAACACTTGCAAGACATCACTTACCTCATGCGGCCTGTGATATTTCTGAATATTTACGTGAATTCGGTGCTAAGGATAATATGATTGGTTTAGCTCGTGGAGACGGAAAAGGAACTTCAGGAATTACTGAAGAAGAAAAAAAATTAATTGAAGAGCATGATGTGGCTGTTTTTGCATTAGGCAGTTTTAAAAATTGTATTCAAGAAAAATCCTTTTTATATGATGATATTAATATTCCGGTTATTGTAACTGGTGCTCCTGAAATCCCTCTTGAAGAACTTCCTGGTGCTGATGCATATGTAAGTGGCCTTGGCAGAATTCCAAGAAGACTTAAAAGAGGTCCGGATATTAGAGCACTTGATAATTTAGTTGAAACAATTGAAACAATTTTAAATAATAAAAAAAGAGAAATGGCTCTAGATCCACCACTTGTACCTTCTATTGTAGTTAAAAATGCTATTGAAAATCAAGTTCCAGCTATTGAAGATATTATATCTCCGGCTCCAATTACAGTACAACTTGATGGTGTTAGAGTAAAATTGGATTATGATAAATATCATGAATTAATTGAAAATGTGATGATTGAAGGTGAAAAATTAGCTAATCTGGCTGAAATTAAAAAATCTTTCATGTATGATTATATTTTAGTAAAAATGCATACTGAAAGTTCAATTATTGATGAAGATTAGATTTTCATTCCGAAGAAGTTAATAGCATCAACTAAATCATTAAATTGTGTTAATTCTTCTTCAATAACATTTTCATCTGTTTTATCAAAGCTAAGTTCTCCATCTATTGTTAAAGTATCTGGCCCGCGACCAACAATACGTTCAACACCATCAGAACTTAGAATTCTTTGGGCATCTAATTGATGAACAAAAGCACGTCCTGGAATAATAACTGCCTGTTGCAGTTCGTCTAAATCAATTTGTTCTAAATCTTCTTTCGTAATTAAACAGGCTATTTCTTTTGGAACACTTACTACATTTACATCTTCTGCACCTATTTTATTAAATATTTTAGCTATATATGGTGCAGCTATTTTAGAAGTGATTATAGTAGCTTCTCCAGTTACTTTTTTAATAAATTGTAGGAATATTTCATTTTCATCTTTAGCTATTGCAAATGGCCCGCCTGTTTCAGGATCACATACTGGAGTACCAGTTACTCTAAAGTTATACTCTTTATTAATTTCTTCAACTAATTGACCAAATTCTTCAACAGGTTGTGATTCAATTCCTTTAAGAATCGGTTCATTTCCTAGAATTAATCCTTCATTGAATGTGTTTGCAAACCTCATTAAGATAAATCCTTTAGCACCCCATTCTTCTAAGGTATTACATGTTTGTCTAAGTACATCACCATCATTAACTCCAGGTATTATTACTCCTGCTCCTGTTAAATCAACATTTTCACAAAATATTTGGCAAGCTTTTAGAGCTTCTTCAGGTTTTTGGTCTTTTACCCATTGCCTTCTAAGTTTAGGGTCTGTTGAAAAAACCGTAAATGTAACTTCATCAACACCATTATTAATTAATCTGGATGCTATTTCACTATCAGTAATGCCTTTTCCACAGGTATAACCTAAATGGGAATTAAGTGAAAATTGATTTAAATTAGCTGTTAAATTTTCAAGATAAGGATAACAGCTAACATCCCCTCCTCCGCTAATATTAGCTTTGATGTTATTTCCTCTAAAATTAGGTTGCATCATTAAAGCATTCTGAACTTCAGTGATTACTTCAAAAGGTGATTTGAATTCGCTTTGTGAGTCGGTTATTCCTTTACTACATCTGTCACAGCCAATTTTATTAGGTAAACAGTGAGCACAGCCAAATGCTTTAACTTCTTTTACCTTTCTAAAGTAACAGTATTTACAAAAACCATTACAATCCTTTCCAGGAATTCCTCCAACATCTGCTACAACTTGCATAATATTTTTATTATGTTTCAAGTATTATATAAAGTAATTTAGTATTACTTTAGCTATTTTTTATAATAATTTTGATTTTCCTAAATTATGATTATTTTATAATATTTTTTAAAAATAATAGTTGTTTGTTTTAAAAATTT
>CAVDAS010000133.1:0-4106 GCA_963606955.1 Bacteroidaceae bacterium | reverse complement strand
ATTAATATAAAAATGAACGACAATTAAATTCTGAGAATATCTGCCAACACTCAAAAAGTTAAAACAAAAAGTTCAGCAAAAACTAAAAATAAACATTTTATAAATAAAGAACTATTTATCATTAAAATGAAGGACATTTATTAAATTATATCTTTATTGGCAATGTCATTGAGAAAAAAATTTAGTGTCTGGTTTAATCATAGAGAATTTTTTCCAAATATTGTTTAATTTCTGGAACATCTTCGTGCATAATCTCCCAAAATATATCATCTACAATATTCTCATAATTATGGGCAGTGATATTTCTTAAGCCAATTAATTGACTCCATTCAATTTCATCATACTCTTTAAGGAAGTCATCTGGGAATCTATTTGTAAATTCACCCATCTGAAGAATAACCAATGCACAAGCATCTTTATATAAATTATCAGACATATATATTTTTTTATCATCATCAAAACGATTTAACTAATCATCAATATGATTACAATAGTCTTGGCATGTCTTTTATCTTTCTCGTTCATATAAAATAACCTCTTCGTCACTTACTGCATCAAGAAATTTCTTATTTGAGCTGCCTTTACTGATTACATCAACATGGCAATTGAATTCATTTTCTAAGTTTTGGACTAAAGAAACATATTGAAGGCCTTTCAAATCCCCTTTATCCATTACAAAATCTAAATCACTATCTTCATTAGCTTCACCACGGGCATAAGATCCAAAAAGACTAAATGTATTTACTCCGTATTTGATGACAATTGGTGTAACTTTTTTTTTGATATTGTCAATAGTAAAAATCATCAAAATCACCATTTCCTTTTTTAATTATATATAGTTTCATTAATAATAAATATTTTCAAAGTGTAATTTTATTAAAAAACACAATGTTTAGTTATTTTATATGATTTGAAATTCATTATTCAATCTACTTACTTGTGGGGAAATAAATGTATTTTTGGTTAAAAAAGTAATCATTTAGTATCAATTGTAATTTAGATAACTATAATAATTATTATGGGATAAAATTAACAATTGATAACAATGAATCTTAAAGTTAAAAATATTTCTAATATTGGTGGTGAGGTTAAAGCACCTCCATCTAAAAGCTATTCTCACAGGGCAGTTATATTAGCATCACTAGCTAATGGAACATCTAAACTTTATGACATGCTTTTTTCACAGGATGTTTTATCTTCTATTAATGTTTGCAGGACTTTAGGTGCAAAAATCACTAAAAAAGAGGATTATTTAGAAGTAATTGGAACTGGTGGGAAGTTACATAATTCCTCTGAAGTTCCTATTGATTTAGGTAATTCTGGAACTACTTTAAGATTAATAACAAGTATAGCTAGTTTAGCTGACAATGAAGTTATTTTAACAGGTGATGAGTCTCTTCAAACAAGACCAATGGAAATTTTAATAGATTCATTAGAATTATTAGGTGTATGTGCAACTTCAATTAAAGATAATGGAAAAGCACCTATTTTAGTTAAACCAGGTTATGTAGGTGGTGAAACTAATATTTTAGGTAATGTTAGTTCTCAATTTATTTCATCAATTTTAATTTCTGCTCCTTTGTCTAAAAAAGGAGTTGATTTATTTGTTCTTCCTGAATTTAAATCACGACCTTATGTAAATATGACTTGTGATATAATGGCTAAATTTGGTGTTAATATTAAAAATGAATTTTATATACGCCATGATGACTGTAAAAAAGATTTTAAAAACTGTCGCATTGATGAATTTAACATAGCTAAACAGGAATATAAATCCTGTGATTATGTAGTTGAAGGTGATTATTCATCTGCGTCTTATTTGCTTGCAGCTATAGCTATTTATGGTGGAAAAGCTAAAATATTAAATTTATTTAAAGATTCTAAACAGGGAGATAAATTAATTTTAGATATTTTAGAAAAAATGGGGGCAAAAATAGATATATCTGATGATTATGTTGAAATTTCATCTAATGGAGATTTACATGGAATTGACATTGATTTATCAAATGCTCCTGATTTATTAATTACCGTAGCTATTTTAGCAGCTATGTCTAGTGGAACTACTAATATCAAAGGTGTTAAACATGCCAGAGTTAAAGAAACTGATAGAATAGCTACTACGTGTAGTGAACTTAAGAAATTAGGTTGTAATTTAAAAGAATTTGAAGATGGTATGTCTATTGAAGGTGGAATCCATTCAGGTATTGTTGATTCACATAAAGACCACAGATTAGCTATGGCATTTTCATTAGTTGGTTTAAAACATGATATAGAAATTACAAATGGTGAAGTCTTTGATGTGTCTTTTCCTAATTTCATTGAGGCTATGGCAGAAATTGGAGTGGAATTAGAGTTAGTTTAGGGAAGTGTTTTAGTGTCTGAGTTAACAAAAACTGATAAAGTTATTAAAATCGTTGAAGAGTTAAATAAATTATATAAAATTAGGGAATTTGTAGATAAAGACTCTTATAAAGTTTTAATTAGAACAATTTTATCTCAAAGAACCCGTGATGAAAATACTGATCAAGCTACTAAAAACTTATTTGGCAAATATAAAAATATTTATGAAGTTGCTGATGCTCCACTTGAAGATATTGAAGAATTAGTTAGATGTTCTGGATTTTATCGTGTAAAAGCAGGTAGAATTAAGGAAGTTTCAAGGATTTTAATTGATCAATATGGTGGGGAAGTTCCGGATAATTTAAAAGAGCTAGTTGAACTTCCTGGTGTTGGTCGTAAAACAGCTAACTGTGTTTTGGTTTATGCATTTGAATCTCCTGCGATTCCTGTTGATACTCATGTTCATAGAATTTCTAATAGGATTGGTTTGGTAAATACTAAAACACCGGAACAAACTGAAGTTGAATTAGCTAAAATAGCTCCTAAGGATTTGTGGATTAAATTAAATGATTTAATGGTTCAGTTTGGTCAAAGTATTTGTAAACCGATGAGTCCTCAATGTGGGATTTGTCCGATTTCAGATATTTGTGATTATATCTAATTTTTCCGAAAGCTTTATAAATAAAAACATTATTATATAACAGTAGTTATAAACAATAACTATTGTTATATTTTATAACTTTTTATGATAACCCTTTATAATATACCTTAAATTAATTAATTAGGAGAAATAATTATGGTAAATATCCCAGAATTAAAAAGAGGAGTCTTAGATAGTGTTGTTGATGCTATTGGAAATACTCCTATCGTAAAATTAAATAATATTACTAAAGATTTAGATGCAGAAGTAGATGTAAAAATGGAAGCTTTCAATCCAACTGGAAGTGTAAAAGACCGTGTTGCAGTTGCAATGATTGAAGATGCTGAAGAAAAAGGTTTACTTAAAGAAGGTGCAGTAATTATTGAACCAACTAGTGGAAATACTGGTATCGGATTAGGTTTTGCTGCAGCTGCTAAAGGTTACAAATTAATTTTAACAATGCCTGAAACCATGTCTGTTGAAAGAAGAAAATTATTAGGAATTTTCGGAGCAGAGTTAGTACTAACTCCAGGTTCAGAAGGTATGAGTGGAGCTATAGCTAAAGCTGATGAATTGGAAAAAGAAATTCCAAATGGTATTGTCTTACATCAATTTGATAATGAAGCTAATACTAAAATTCATTCCCAAACTACTGCTAAAGAAATTTTAAGAGATACTGAAGGTAAAATCGATGCTGTAATTGCGGCTGTAGGAACTGGAGGGACTATTACGGGTATTGGTAAATTTTTAAAAGAGCAAAATCCTGATGTTCAAATTATAGCTGTTGAACCTGAAAGCTCTCAAACATTAGGAAAAGGAGTTAAAGGATCACACAAAATTCAGGGTATTGGCGCAGGTTTTGTTCCTTCAATTTATGACCCTGATGTTATTGATGAAATTATTCCAGTTAAAGATGAAGATGCTGGTAATACTTTACTTGATTTAGCTAAAAAAGAAGGGATATTTGCAGGAATTTCTTCTGGTGCTGCGGTATGGGCAGCAATTCAAGTAGCTAAAAGGGATGAAAATAAAAATAAAAGAATATTAGCTATTTTACCTGATGATGGTTCAAGATATTTGTCTGTTGATTGGTTATTTGAATAGATTTATATATTATGTGTTATAG
>CAVDAS010000132.1:0-4121 GCA_963606955.1 Bacteroidaceae bacterium | reverse complement strand
ATTTTAATATCAATTAATACATTGTCGAAATGAATATATAAACATGTCGATTTAATTTACCAATAAAATATTATTTTAAAATATTTCCTTTTTTATTAATTTCGCCATTCCTAATTCGTGTAGACGAAATAGGACGGCCATCATCTGCCAAAACAAAGCTAACCACAACAATATCTAATGGAAGCATTCCTTTAGAATTCCTAATTTCATTAATTTCAACTGCAACAGGTTCAGTTTCTTCACTAACTACAATTGCATCAAATTTATCATCAAAAACAGTTGTTCCATAAGAATCTTCCAAAATACTGACAACATAATTTGACTTATCAAAAAAGAATTCTTTAAGACCATTCATCCTATCTTCACAAGAATCGATATTCCCCTTAAGACCACCAAAAGCATTGGAAGTTACTCCTATTTCAACTTTTTCACCAAGCTCAAAAGCTGTTGTAAGTAACTTTTTATGGCCATCATGAAGCTTGTCAAAAGTTCCACCAATAGCTATTTTCTTATATTTTTTATGGTCCATAATATTGTCCTAAATTACTTTGTTAATATAACTTTATAGGAACTATTATAAAATATTAGCGATTTAAAAATTAGTTATGACTAAAAAAAGAATTTGAAAAAATAAAAAAAAGAAGTAGTAAAAATTAGAATGGTAAAGAAATATAATGATTATTTAAAATAAATGTATTAATATTCCAATTGTTTACTACACCTAATGAGTTTCTAGTACTTACTGGATCAGCAACAACCCATACATCACCAATTAAAACTTGAGCCCAAACATGTCCAAGAGTTCCACTTGAAAAAGTACATTTTCCATGAACATATCTTGCTGGAAGGTCTGCTGCTCTAAACAATGCTATAACCAGATGAGCTTGGTCACAACAGTTTCCACGCTTATCAATTAAAGTTTGTTTAGCACCACGGACAGTATTATAATAACTCGCATATGCAATATTATTAATAACATAATTAAGTATTGCAGTAGCTTTCTGTGTTGCAGTTGATAAACCTGCAGTTAAACTTTGAGCTAAAGCAACAATTGTAGGGTCATTAACTTGACAATTATTAGTAGCTTTTAAATATGCATCACGATTTGCCAATTCACTTTCAGTAGCTTTTTCATTAACTCTGTTAATTGGGAACGGAGATACTTCAGAATCTACAGGCTTAATAGATACATAAGAAGGTAAATATTTACTAGATCCATAAAATGCAACTACACGAGCAAATGCATATACTAAACCATCAAAAGTTATATTTCCCACACTAGAAGAGACTGATATAGGAGCTATACCATTAGTATTTACATAATCTATAATATATTTTGCAACACTAATGTAATCTGCTAAATTACCTAAATTACCAGTTTTAGTATAGTTTGATGGATTAGTTACATCTTTAGGACTTAAATCGCTCAAATCACTATTCTTTATATTTACAGTTGCTACAGAAGCAAGATATAAGAATTCTGCAATAGAATAAGTTTTATTATCTATTGCAACAGTATTTGGCAATTTAGAATATGTTTCAATATAATTGACTACACGATTACTTGCATCAATTAAGCTTGCAATTGAAATGGATCCATATACATGAATATATGATTGTCCGCTACTTGTGTAATTACCAACTGAAGGATAGTAATAGTAAGCTATTGGATAATCACCCACTTCTAAAGAATCAGTGATAGTTACTGTAGCTATACCTTTAGCATTAGTCATTACATACTCAGTAATACCTTCATAATATACTTTAATATTTGCTCCATTAACTGGATTGCCTTTAGCATCAGTTAATTTAACTGTGAAAGTTCCTTTATTTCCTACTTGTATATTAATATCATCTGCAGTAATTATAGTTCCATTTACCAAAATTGTATTTGATCCAGAACCTTGATAACAGGTGTCATTAATTTCATAGGAAACATTGTAATAACCTACATTAAAATTAATGTTTAATTTAGCAATACCTGATTCATTAGTATATCTAGTATAAGTAACTCCAGATACAGTAAGTAGAACAGCAATGTCTTTAACAGGTTTCTTATCTTTATCAGTGACTGCAACTTCAAAAGCAGAACCATCATTTGGTAACATTACTAAATCTTTTCCTTCAACATTTAAAGACTGCTTAGTAACAACCACATTGTTTGTTCCTTCATTATAATCTAAAGAACCTACAGTAGAATAATAATAAGAAATTACGTAATTTCCTGGAATTAAATTAATAGTTATACCTGCCACACCATTTAAATCAGTTGTACAGTTATAATATTTACCATTAATTAAGAAAGTAATAGTCTTATTACCTAAAGGTTTGCCATTTAAATCAGTTAATGTAACATTAAACTTAGAACCATCACCATAAACTGCTTCTAAATCTTCACCAACCAATATAGTAGTTGAATTTATAATATGAAGTATACTGCTTGATTGAGAAGCATTATAACCTGCATTTCCTTTAAAGCCATAAGTTATATTATAATCACCTTTTTCCAAATTAGAAATAGTGATAGTTGCATTTCCATCATTATTAGTAAGTGCAGTAACTTCCTTATTATTATATCTAAAGTAAACTAATCCAGATGATATTGGATTTCCTTTCATATCCACTAATGTTACAGTATAATTACTATTAATAGTATTAATGATAAGATAAGCATCATTACCAATTATATTCGTACTTGATTTAATAATATCAATAGTATTAGATATTTCTAAATCATTGTACGCACTTGTAATAGTATAATGATTAGGATATAAATTAATACTTAATTTTGCAGTACCATTTTCATCACTAACCTTATCATACAATACACCATTAATATTAAATCTAACAGTAGCATTTACTAAAGCTTTACCTTGACCATCAAGGACATTAACAGTAAATGCAGTACCATCACCATAATACATATCGATATCATAACCAATTAAAGTAGGTAATACAGTAATATTAAAACCTTGTGATTCACTATTAGGGTGATAAGCAGTCAATATATAACTACCTGGATTTAAGTTAATAGTTAACTTAGCTATACCACTTTCATTGGTATCACGAGTATATAAAACACCATTAATATTAAACTTAACCTCAGTATTAATTAATGGACTTCCATCCCCATCAACAAATTTAGCATAATATTGAGTATCATTCTTAAAGTATTTGGTTATATTAGTACTATCAATAGTAGACAACACAGTAATATTATTAGCATACTCTTCACCATTATTAAGGTGATAAGCAGTCAATATATAATTACCTGGATTTAAGTTAATAGTTAACTTAGCTATACCACTAGCATTAGTATTACGAGTATATAAAACACCATTAATATTAAACTTAACCTCAGTATTAATTAATGGGTTTCCAATTCCGTTAACAAATTTTGCATAATATTGAGTACCATTTTTATAGAATTTAACAACATCATTTGCAGATATTGTAGATAATACTTCAACTAAATTTGAAGTTGAAGAACTTCCATATATTGAAGAACCTGCATAACTTGCAGCAATATTATATTTACCTGCATTTAAATTGATTTTAATAGATGCAACACCATTATCACCAGTAGTACGATTATAACTATTACCATTTATTACAAAGGTTATTGTTTGATTAGATACTGATTTACCAGCAATATCAGTTAATTTTACATCATAAGTAGTACCATTTTTATAATATAAAGTTGTGTTGTTACCACTTAAAGTAGTATTTGAAACAGAAGCTTTGGAATCAGAAATAGCACCACTATTTGAAATCTGTTGTGATTCTATAACATCTCTATTCTTATAATCCGCACCAACCACTTTATTATCAGAATAATTGATATTAGAATTATGAGAATAATCATTTGAGATAGATCCATTACTAGAAACTTCTAAATTTTGATAAGATAATTGATTATCATCTTGTATCAATTTTGAATTTTCGATATTTGAAACATTATTTATATCTGCAGCGCATACAGACCCTAATAATAAGAAGAATGTAGCGATTACTGAAATAAACAATATTTTATTTATCTTTGAAATTTTTCCACCTCACAGTTCTCATTACGAAAATTTTAATAAAAATATTATATTATACTAACATATAGTATTCATAAT
>CAVDAS010000131.1:0-4137 GCA_963606955.1 Bacteroidaceae bacterium | reverse complement strand
AAATAAATAAAAATTAAGGGAGATTTAAAAATCCAATAATTATCGGACACTCCCAAATTAATTAAAGCTATCACTAGCTTTTTTAACAGCTTCGATAACTAAATCTAAATCTTTTTGTGTTAATGAAGGATGTACAGGTAAGGAAATTACATGATTTGCTGCAAGTTCTGCATTTGGTGAGCTACCTTCAATTTCTAATTTTTCATAGATTGGCTGATTATATAATGGTATAGGATAATGAACACCAGTTCCAATACCTTCCTCAGCTAAAAATTTAACCCAATCATCTCTTTTTCCTTTTTCAACAAAAATAGTGTACTGATGATAAACATGTTTAAAATCATCACCACAATAAGGAGTTCTTACTCCATCAACATCTTTTAAACCTTCATTTAAGTATTTTGCATTAGCTATTCTTTTGTCATTAAATCCATCAATTACATCTAATTGTGCAAGACCAATAGCTGCAGAAATATCAGTCATTCTAAAGTTATAACCTATTTCATCATGAGTATATTTAATACTTGAACCATGAGCTCTAAACATACGTGCTCTTGTAGCTAACTCCTCATCATCAGTAGTTATAATTCCGCCTTCACTAGTAGTCATGTTTTTGGTAGGATAAAAACTAAAACAGCCTGCATCTCCAAGTGCACCTACATTTTTACCTTTATACATTGCACCGTGAGCTTGTGCAGCATCTTCAATAACTTTTAAATCGTGTTTTTTGGCAATTTCGTTAATTTTGTCCATATCTGCAGATTGTCCGTATAACTGAACAGGCAAAATAGCTTTTGTTTTATCAGTAATTAATGCTTCAATACTATCTGGATCCATAGTATATGTTTTTAAATCAACATCTGCAAAAACAGGAGTTGCACCAGTATAAACAATTGAATTTCCAGTAGCTATAAATGTAAATGGAGTAGTTATTACTTCATCTCCTTTACCAATTCCCGCTGCAAGTAAAGCTACATGTAGAGCAGAAGTTCCGGAATTAGTTGCGATTGCAAATTTTGTTCCAATCCAAGCAGCGAATTTTTCTTCAAATTCAGCTACTTTAGGACCTTGAGCAATCATACCAGATTTTAAAACTTCTACAACATTTTCAATTTCTTTTTCTCCAATTATTGGTTTTGCAATTGGAACTTTAATATCTGCCATTTTATCACCAAATCCTAAAAATAGATTAATTTAAACTTACAATAATATTTAAATCTAATAATATTTAAAATATTACTTGATTATTTAAAAAAAAGTGATAATTTATGGACGGATATAACATTAAAACAGTCAATGAAGGGTTAACTAAAATTCAATTTCCAGAATTTGATAAAATATCATCTGATGCACCTGTTTTTTACAATCCCCACATGGAGTTAAATAGAGATATTTCTATTTTAGCACTTCAAACCTTTCAAAAACAAGAATCACGAGATATAAACATTTGTGATTTGTTTGGAGGTAGTGGAATCCGCGGTGTTCGTTATAAAAATGAAATTGATGGTGTAGACCAGGTTTTTATAAATGATATAAGCGAAACTGCAAATGAATATGAAAGACACAATGTTAAATTAAATAATTTAGATGATGTTGAAATATTTCAACATGATGCAAGTATGTTTTTAAGAATGCACAGAGGAGAATTTGATGTTATAGATATTGATCCATTTGGAACACCTTCACCGTTCCTAGACTCTGCCGGCTATTGTTCACGTAGAAACTCCTTATTATGTGTTACAGCTACTGATACCTCTGCATTATGCGGAACATACAAAGAACCATGTATTCGCAAATACAATGCAAAGCCCTACAAAAGCGAATATTGTCATGAAACAGGTATACGTATATTAGCTGGGTTTGTAGCACTCACCCTAGCTAAATATAGTAAAGCTATAGAAGTTAAATTATCACATAGCACTGAACATTACATGAGATTATATATTGAGGTTACAAAAGGCTCAAAGAAAAGTGATGAATGTTTAAAAAATATCGGATACATTAGCCATTGTAAACATTGCTTATACAGACAGACAAATAAAGGATTAGCTACTTCAACACCAGAAATATGTCCAGAATGTGGTGAAAAACTAATACAGGCAGGACCATTATGGCTTGGAGAAATTCAAAATGAAGAGTTTATCTCAAAAATGATTAAAGAAGCTGAAAATAAAAAATTAAATACAAAAGATGATGTTTTGAAACTTTTAAACAGCTGTTTAATAGAATCCAAAAGCCCTGCTACATTTTACGATGTTCACAAAATCTGTAAAATTTTAAAAATCAGTGCTCCAAAACTTGATTTAGTATTTGATAATCTTGAAAAAGAAGGATTTGAAGCTGTTAAAACACATTTTAACCCATTAGGAATAAAAACAAATGCACCAATAAAAAAAATTAAAGAAATTATAATAAATTTATCCTCTTCAAATTAAACAAATATTCAAAATGCACAAATAGTGAAAAAATAGATAGAACTTCTAAATTATTTAAAAACATTGAAAAAATATTAATTTTACCAACATTATTTTTTTAATAGAATTGGAAAAAAATATACCCATGTGCAAATATATTTTTTTCTACAACATAAATATCCAATAAATCATTAAAAAAAATAAAAATTTTTTAATATAACACAAATTGCATATTAATTTAATAAAAACGAAAAAAATATATCAAATACTCCCATTACATTCAAAAATTACATAACAAAAATTCTACAGTTTAATAGTGGAATTTCAGAACCATATTTAAAAGAGCATTAAAAAAACTAAAAATTGTACGAATAATTTATATAATAAGAACATACAAAAAATAACATGCTTATATTAATTGCTTATTAATTAAACAATTAATATAGTCATAGAGAGGTTATAAAGATGGCTAATGAAGAAAAAGAATTTATTAAATTAGATAATATTGATGTCAGCATCTTAAAAATAATAAATGAAGATGTTAGAACATCATATAGGCAAATATCACGCAGTTTAGATGTATCTGTTGGAACTGTCCACAACCGTATTGATAAAATGGTTAAAACAGGAGTAATTAAAAAGTTTTCACCAGTAATTGATCATGAAATACTAGGTTATGTCCTCACAACTATAATTGGAGTAAGAGTTAAAGGTGGGAAACTCAAAAATTGGGAAGAAAAAACTTTCTTTAATAAAAATGTAGTAGGTATCTACGACGTAACTGGAGAGTATGATGCTTTTTTAATAGCTAAATTCAGAGATACTGATGAATTAAATACATTCATTAAAGAATTAGTTAAAGATCCAAATATAGAAAGAACATATACTCAAACTGTATTGGATGTTATAAAAGAAGATATGGGTTCTTCAAACATATTATAAATCAATTATTAATTTAATAACCAAACCATCACAAATATTCTTTAAAACATTAGACAAATCTTATAAAATCCAAAAAAAACCCATCTTTTACTTTTTCTCATCTAAAAAAAGAAAACTGGAGTTAATTATCTCATAAGTGTTGAACCACCAGCTATAATTAACCATAATCCAATTAAAACACCATGAATGATGTTAGCTGTTACAAAAGTACTGGCAACTATGTAAATTAACCCTAATACAATGCCAATTACACCAGGATAAAATCCAAATTTAGTATCCTGATTAATTAACAAGTAAGCTCCTGAGATAATAAATGTTAATGCACCAAGATAAAGTAAAACTTGAGTAAGGAATGAAAATGAACTAACATCAAATATTACGGCAATACTTAAAATCAATAAAAAAATTCCAATAATTAAAGAAATAATTGCTCTAATTTTATTATTATTCAACAGATTTCCACCCATAACCAGTAAAAAAATTGAAATTACAAAAATAGACACACCTATTACTGTATTAGTTTCAATAACTCCTGTTAATGGAAATACTAAAATTATTATTCCTAAAATAATAGCTATTAAACTAATAAATTTATTTTCCATTGTTTTCCTCCATAATTCTATTTTAAGCTATTTAAACACATTTTCCAGCATTCTGGAAAAATAACACAACAGCATAATACATATCATATTTATAATAATACACAATATTTAAAAATTATCATAAAGAGTGTTGGCAGATATTATTTGAGTCTGAATATTTTTCATTTTTTGTCTTTCCT
>CAVDAS010000130.1:0-4207 GCA_963606955.1 Bacteroidaceae bacterium | reverse complement strand
TAAAAATTAAGAAAAAAATAAAAGTCAACAAAAATCACTTAAGTTTCGGTGCATGATTAATAATAAATACATTTAAATATGTTAATGTTACTAATGGTTATTAAAGTAACATAGATGTCGAAATTATAAAAATTTTCAATCAATATTATTGGAGATGATTCCCATGGATAATATTAATGATTTGGAGAATTCTTCAAAAGAGGAATTAACTGAGAAAGTTGAATCAATGGAAGAGGAAATCGATTCATTAAAAGAAGAAAACTCCAGAGCTAAAAGTAATTTAATGTGGAAAGTTAGGAAATTAGAAAAAGATAAAGTTCTAATTGAAAATGAAAAAATTAGATTAGAGCGGGAAAACAAATCCTTACGTTCGGAAGTAGAAAGATTTAGATCCCCTCCTTTAGTTTTAGCTACTATTACTGAAGTTTTAGATGATCACAGAATGACTGTTAAAAGTAGTACAGGACCTAGCTTTTTAGTTAATTATTCAAAATTTTTAGATGAAAAACTATTAGTACCAGGTTCTAGAGTTGCACTAAACCAACAAACCTTTGGTATTGTAGAAGTTTTACCGTCAGAAAAAGATGCAAATGTTTCTGGTATGGAAATTGAAACAAAACCTGACATTACTTATGATAAAATTGGTGGTCTTGAAGATCAAATAATTGAAGTTAAAGAAACTGTTGAGCTTCCTTTAAAAGAACCTGAATTATTTGAAAAAATAGGTATTGATCCTCCTAAAGGAATATTATTATATGGACCTCCAGGAACTGGTAAAACTTTACTTGCAAAAGCAGTAGCTAATGAAACAAATGCAACATTTATTAAAATTGTAGCTTCTGAATTTGTTAAAAAATACATTGGAGAAGGGGCCAGACTTGTTCGTGAAGTATTTGAATTAGCTAAAGAAAAAGCACCAGCTATTATTTTCATTGATGAACTTGATGCTGTTGCAGCTAAAAGACTTAAAAGTTCCACTAGTGGAGATAGAGAAGTTCAAAGAACTTTAATGCAATTACTTGCAGAACTTGATGGATTTGAATCTAGAGGAGATATTGGAATTATTGGAGCAACAAACCGTCCGGATATTTTAGATCCTGCATTATTAAGGCCAGGTCGTTTTGATAGGTTCATAGAAGTTCCACTTCCTAACAATGAGGGAAGAAAACAAATCTTAAAAATACATACTAAAAACATGGCATTAGATGAAGAAGCAGACTTAGATTTACTTAGCAGTTTAACTGACGGTCTTTCTGGTGCTGATTTAAAAGCAGTATGTACAGAAGCAGGTATGTTTGCTATTCGTGAAAAAAGAGACAAAGTTTCAGTAACTGATTTCATGGATGCTGTAGAAAAAGTTCTTGATAAGGGACGTGATGATGAATTTATAAAAGAAGCAGGCGTAATGTTTGCTTAAATAAATTTGTAAGCCTATGATGAACCCTATGAGCTCTGATATGTGATGAATGATGGGCGAGCTGAGGCTTACTTTTTAATTCTTATTTTTTAAAAAACTTTATTTAAAATTAAGTTCTAATACAGTATTATGTTGTTTAATAAAAATGATAAAATAGCTAATGAAAAAACTATTTATCAAACCAAACCTAATATGCTTTTAGGATGTAAAAAAGCTATTTTTGGAGTTATTTTATTAATAGTTGTTTTATCTGTTGCATCACCTATTATTAATTTTATTGGACAGATGCAAGTATATTTAATATCTTATGTTAAATTATCTTTAACAAGATATGCAGCTATTGCACTTTTTGTAATTATACTTTTTATTATTCTCTATATAATTTGGCAATTAGTTAACTGGTATTATATGGAGTATATTTTAACTGATTCAAGAATTATTATTAAATCAGGGGTCTTATATACTAGAAAAAATTACATGCCTTATGGAACAATTCAGGATGTAAGTACCTCTCAAAGTATTGTAGCTAAAATATTAAATGTTGGAACAGTTTCTGTTTATAGTGCTTATGATAACAATCAAATGAAATTAGCCAATATTTCTAATGTTAATGAGGTTGAAAATATAATATTTTCAAGAATATCTAATCAGCAAAATAATTTAAGGAATATGCATTCTAGAGATGATTATTATATAAACAGACAACAAAATGAATATTATGATGATGAATATTATGAACCTGCTAGAGAGGATTATTATTCAAAAAGAAGACCATATTTAGATGATGAGTATTATGATGAAGATGAGTATTATGAGCCTCAGGATTATTATAAAAAAGAACCTGTGAGAGATTATGAATATTATCCTGAAAAATTAGACTTCAAACAGGATAACAGGCATAATTATGAATATGAACCATATAATGATGATTCTTTAGAGAGAAATATTGAAAATGCTGTTAATAATATGGATAACAGGTCTCAAAATGGAAGCTATTATAATGAAAATATGGATGATTATTCTTATAGTGATGATGATTACTATAATGAAAATGAAGCAGAACTTTATTATAATGATGCAGATATTCAGGACTCAGAATTTGAACAGGAGAATATAGATACTCAAACAAAAGATTCTAAAGAAACTATTATTAAAAGACATTTTGATAAATTCAAAAAATAATTTTTTTAAATGATTAGGTGAAGTTAATGGAACTACTATGTATACAATCTCAGGAACATGATAAATTACCTCTTGCAGAACTAAAAGCAGTTACTGAATGTGAAAATATGGAATTAAATATTTCTAAAATAACTGAAGGTTTAGTTCTATTAACTGATATTTCTAATGAAAATTCAGATGATTATTATCAAACACTTGTAAGAAGATTAGGTTATACTCACGAAGTAGAAGAAGTAATATTAAAATCATCTGTAGATAACCTGGAAAAAGATATTTTAGCTATTGATTGGAGTAAATATATTTCTAAAAACTTTGCTGTAAGAGTAAAAAGGTTTAACTCTCCAATTGATACAGTAGCTATTGAAAGAAAAGTAGGATCATTAATTTTATCTAAGTGCAATAATATAAAAGTAAAATTAAAAAAACCTGATTCATTAATTAGATTAATTGCCTATGAAGATACTATTTATATAGCTATTGAGAAATTCAAACTTAATAAAAAACATTTTGAAGAAATAAAGCCTCATAAAAGACCATTTTTCTATCCAGGTTCAATGAGTCCAAAATTAGCTAGGTGTATGGTTAATTTATCTAGAGCTAATGTTGGAGATTTGGTATTGGATCCATTTTGCGGAACTGGAGGAATACTTATTGAAGCTGGATTAATAGGTTGTAAAGTTGTAGGTTCTGATGTTAATTGGAAAATGAAAAATGGAAGTGCTATTAATTTAGATTATTGTGGAATAACTGATTATAAAACTTTTAATGTTGATGTACGTGAACTTAAAATGTATGAAAAAGTAGCTAGTGTAGTTACGGACCCTCCTTATGGGATTTCTACTTCAACAGGAGATGTTGAGGGGGATGAAATTTTCAATGAGTTTTTCCACTCTATTTATGATAATATGAAAGATGATGCCTATTTGTGTATGGCTAGTCCTCATTATGTTGATTTAGAGCCAATGATTGATGAAGTTGGTTTTGAATTAGTTGAGCAATATGGAATTAAAATGCATAGAAGTTTAACTAGAATAATTTCAGTTATTCGTAAGAAAAATGTTTAATTTTTTTTATTTATTTATAAATGAATGGGTAAGTTTATATATTACTTAGTAATGGAATTTGTTTATTTATATATCATATCTACTTTTTTTCTAAATTATTTATTTCTAACGAGATTTTTTTATTTTTTATTTTTAATTTAAGTTTTAAAATTTTTATGAGTAATATTTATTAAATTAGCTATTTGGACTAATTATTGATTTAGCTATTGTTTTTTAGTATATTATGTATTGTATATTGATATATTTCTATTTGATTTATTTTTGCAATAATTTTTAATTGAATTTGTTAATATAATCTTTCTGTCTATTAGATGTGCTATGTGTTATATGGCGTTGGTTTAAGTTACATTGTATTAACAATTATAACTATGATGACTGCTTTTCCACATGTAGCTAAACATATTTAATGAGCACTTGAGTTTTTCGAGTGTGATGTTGGTTTTGTAGATGTGATGATTTTGATTACTATATAGTATCAAATTAGTGTATTTACTCGTCTATATTTTTTTAGCGTACTTCATAAATTAGCTTTTTTATGATTATC
>CAVDAS010000129.1:0-4213 GCA_963606955.1 Bacteroidaceae bacterium | reverse complement strand
TAAACATTTTAATAACATAATATAAACAATACTTTTATATGCTATTGTCATAATAGTGTTATTATGGTGAGTAGAAGATAAATTACTCATTAAGATTTAAATTTGAGGCATGATATAATGGGAATTTGTCCAAGATGTGGTAGTTGGGTTGATGAAGGGGATGTATGCAGATCTTGTGGTGGTGTCAGAGAAGTTACAAGTAGCGAGTCTGGTGGGAATGTCTCTAGTAATCCTCCTGTGGATTTATGGGCAATACGCTGGAGTGCAGACGAAAAAATAAACTCAGCAATGTTCGAAGCGAGAGGTAATTATAATTATGGCAGAGCCATGAGATTAGTTAATAGTGCTATTAATGAAATTGGTAATTATGGTGAATTAAGTGATTTAAAAGATCTGGCATTTGGTTTAAGAGCTGAAATTCAAGAGTATATAAGAGATGAAGACGCTAATAAACACTATGAAGAGATTCTAAAAAAGAAAGATAGGAATAAATTAGTTAATATGCGAAGATATTATTATAACTTTAATCCTAATGATTTAGTTTTTAAATTGGTAAAGGATGATGATGGATTTATCAGCGTATATTATGAGGATATAAAAGTTGGTTATATTTCAGAGACTTATGAGTGTGAAAAATATTATTCATCAGTTACCGAGCTTAAAAACCTTCCAAAAATATCATATGCCAAATATTTTTGTAGGTATCCAGGAAAATTTAATTATAGGGATAATAATGGTGGTTCCGTATTAATTGAATTATTAGATTCACCAGTAAAATTTGATGCAAACACTAAAAAAAGAATAAAACAAATTATTGATGAGGAGTTACTACTAAAAAGGGAAGCAGAAGCTAGAAAAAGAGTAAAACAACTAAATATACTTAATCAACACTCAAAAAAAGAGTTAATTACAATAGCCGGAACTTATTTTCACAAAGCAGTAAAGCTTGAAGAAGGAACGAGATTGAAATTAGTTAAAGAGCCGGATAATTCTTATGATAAGGATGCAATTGCTGTCTATGTAGGTGATGATAAGGTAGGTTATGTTGCAAATAGTGAAAAAATTGCTTTTAGTAAAACATCTAGGGCTTCAGATCTTAAATATCTTCCTGATGTAAGTGATGCCGAATATCTGATGTATTATGGTGATTCATGGCATATGGCTAGGTTAAAAAAGAGTTAACTCTTAAGTAGGCGACTAATAAATATTTCAATAGTTAAAATACCTACTAGTGATCCAACAGCATCACCAATAACAATTCCGTAGTATACTCCAGGAACTCCTAATCCTAGTGTTATTCCTAAAAGAGCTGCAAATATAATTACTAAAATAGCTTCTCTTTGCATTGTTAAAACAAAGCTGGTTAATCCTTTTCCCATTCCCTGGAATGCATAACCTGCTGTTGCACCAAAAGATACTGGAATTATAAATAGCCATAAATATCTTAAAATATAGCTAATTGTTGGTGCAAGTGAACTACTATTTGCTGAATATGAAAACAGATATGCAATTTGATTAGAAAATACAATAAAGATTAATGAAGTTATAATTGAGAATATAAACCCTAATTTCACTGAATATCTGGTGGCTATTTTAATATTTTTATAATTTCTTGCTCCATAAGCTATTCCAACAACTGTAATTGTTGATGTTGCGATTCCAATAGTTGGCATTATTGCAATACTGGCTAATCTCATTATAATTGTATATATAGCTACTGAATTTGTTCCTCCAATTATTTCTAAGATTAAATTAATTATTATTGCAACAACTGCCATTAAAAGCTCTTCAAGACCTGCTGGAATTCCAACATTTAAAATCTCTTTATACATTCCAAAATTTATTTTAAAGCCTTTAAAATTATATTTGAAGTATGTATCTTTTTTAATAAACATCCAATATAACATTAAAAACAGTTCAACAAAAATACTAAGTACTGTAGCTATTGCAGCACCGGATATTCCTAAATTTAAAGTGTAAATAAAAATAGGATCTAAAATCATGTTTAAAATAGCTGAAACACACATTGGAAGTGTGGCTCTTTTAATATCTCCTTCAGCTCTAAATATTCCGGCGTAAGCTACAGGAAGAACAGTAACAATTGAAAATACAAATAATGGTATTGCATATTCAAGAGAATAGCTAATTACTTCACCTGCACCCATAATATAAAGTGTTGGTTCTAAAATAGCTAGAAAAATAATTGTAATTATTATAGAAACAATTACACCTAAAACTACTGACTGAACTGCGGCTTCATTTGCTTTTATTTGATTTTTGCTACCTACATAACGGGAAATTAATGAATTTACACCTGCTCCAATACCTGTTCCAATTCCAACTAAAATAAGAAACAAAGGAGTTACAAAACCAATTGCAGCTAGTGGCTCGGGACCTAATCCTGCAACCCAAATACTGTCGATGATATTGTTACTCATTACAAGTAACATACTTATCATAATTGGGTATGCTAACTTTTTAATAGCTTTTTTAGGGTTACCAGTAATTTCTTTTATATTCTTGTTTTCATTCATTCACGATTTTTTCCTTAAGTTATAGGTAATATATTTTAATGTCAATTTATATAAATTTATAATATATTAAGAAATTGGTGAATTATTATGAAGGTCTTAGTAGTTGGAACTGGTGCTCGTGAACATGCAATAGCTGATGCACTTAAAGATGATGTTGAGTTATATTGTTATATGAGTAAAGTAAATCCAGGAATTTCAAAAATCGCAGAATTTGAGCAAGGTGATGAAGGGGAAATCAAAAAAGTAGCTGAATTTGCCCGAAATAACAATATTGACATAGCATTTATCGGTCCGGAAGCTCCTTTAGGAAAAGGAATTGTTGATGAACTTGAAAAAAATGGAATTAGCTGTGTTGGACCATCTCAGAGTGCAGCTAGAATAGAAACTGATAAATCTTTCATGAGAAAACTATTTGAAGATTATAATATTGAAGGATCACTTGTTTACAAAGTATTTGACACCTATGAGGATGTTAGTGCCTTTTTAGATGATTTTGATAAAGATGTAGTTGTAAAACCTGTTGGTTTAACTGGTGGAAAAGGAGTTAAAATCGTAGGTGACCATTTAAAAGACAATGAAGAAGCTAAAGAATACTCAAAAGAAGTAATTGATAATGCAATGGGCGGATTTACTCAAGTTATTATTGAAGAAAGATTAATTGGTGAAGAATTTACTATTCAAGCTTTCTGTGACGGAACTCACTTAGCACCAATGCCTGCAGCACAAGACCATCCTCATGCTTTTGAAGGAGATGTAGGTGCAATTACTGGTGGTATGGGATCTTACTCTGATAAAGGAGGATTATTACCATTTTTATCTAAAGAAGATTATGATGCAGCAGTAAAAATAATGGAAGCTACCTTAGAAGCTATTGCAAAAGAAGCAGAGCCTTATAAAGGTATTCTTTATGGGCAATTCATGTTAACTGCAGATGGACCTAAATTAATAGAATATAATGCAAGATTCGGTGATCCTGAAGCTATGAATGTTTTACCTCTACTTAAAACTCCGTTAGCTGATGTATGTCGGGCTATTGTTGATGGTAATTTAGATAAAGTAGAATTTAATGATAAAGCTAGTGTATGTAAATATATTGTTCCTGACGGATATCCAGAAACCAAATATGCTGGAGAAGTCATTGAAGTTGATGAAAAAGCTATTGAAGAGTTAGGAGCTAAAGTATTCTATGCAGCAGTAAACTTAGAAGATGACGGAATACACCTTTCAGGTTCTAGAGCATTAGGTATTGTAGCTAGTGGAGATTCTATTGAAGAAGCTGAAATAATAGCTGAAAAAGCATGTGCTTGTATAAAAGGTAATGTATACCACAGAAGTGATGTAGGAACTACTGAACTTGTTAATAAAAGAGTAGAGCACATGGAGGAAATTTTAAATTAATTGGTGTGAATATTTTTCACATCAAACTTATTTATAGATAATAAATGAAGCTGTCAATTTGTTAAGACTTTTATTTTCACAAAGTCCTTTTTCCAGTCTTCATTTAGTTTTAATAGATGGGGGGAGTATTATTAACTTTAATTTAGACGCATCCGGAAGAAAATCACAATTAGGTATGGTTATAGTTGTTGTTATTTCTGCATTAATTATAATTTATTGTATTGTCAGATTTGATTTTACACTTATGCAGTATGCTCTTTTACCTCCTGCTTTAACAGCTT
>CAVDAS010000128.1:0-4419 GCA_963606955.1 Bacteroidaceae bacterium | reverse complement strand
ATATAACTACAAATCAAAAAATCAAAGCAACATCATGACAATTTTGGACAGTGCCCAAATATTTAATATTATCACCAATATAACTTTTATAAACCATTAGACAAAGTATATTTTTTGATTCTTTGTTCTAGTTGAAAAAAAGATTCATAAGCCAATTCAATATCATCTTCTTCAATTGCATCCTCCAATACAATTGAAGATAATTTTAGAATATAATTTAAATTATCTAAATCCTCTTTGTTTTTAATGTTTAAACTGAAATCCAATTCTTTAAAATAGCTATCTTATATGTTTTATTATTGATTTGGAAAATTCTACTAACTCCTTATTTTCACTATCTTTTTTAGCAAAACTTTCAAATGCCATAATATAGTTAAAATTAAAAATAGAAACATTTGTTTTTCCTATATTTAATAACAACTTCTTATAAACATCTTCAATATCACATTTAAATTCAGAATTGGTTATTATTGAATTCTTAAAAGCATCTGATAAATCATTTATTATGAACCCATTAGTCTCAGGAAAAAAATCTAGGTACTCATCCATATCTTAACCCCCCAGTCAAATTTATTTGAACTACCGCCACTTTTGAGAAGTGGTGGATTCCTAACATTAAAGCTAGGCAACTAACCGATGTCCCCTCGACGAAAAAGATATTATTAAATAATAAATTTTATCTAACTGCTTGGTTTTCGCAATTAATATTAAATCCAATTCATCTACCACTTAAAGAAGGGACAATATTCTTTTGCATCTTAAGATAAAATATTCTGTTTAAACCAAAAAGAACACATATAAAAATACCTCTTACAATCACTAATATAATTTTTAAAATATATAACACTGTCGGTTACACATAAAAACAGATATTTAATCTTAAAAATTGCTTTAAAATAGAAAAATTGCTTTGAAAATGAAATTATTCCTCATAATAGATTTTAAAAACTTTTTTCAAAATACAAACATAGCTGCACATACTTTTAAAAAATACCAAAAGTAACTCTTCACATGTAGCTACACAACAACATTCCAAACAATTTCTAACAAAACAATGCATTTACTAGCTAAACCAATTTATTAAAACACATAAAAAAGCAATAACCACTAAAATAAAACTAGCTAAAATTAATTTAAACAAAGAAAAATTTTATCAAAAAAGTAAAAAAATAAGGATTTTATGAAAAAATCCTTTTTTAAATTTATTTTTTCCTTCTAGATGTTCCAAGTCCGAGGATTCCAAGGATTAAAACAACTAATAGGACAAATATTGGATTACCTGTTTTTGCCATTGTATCAACAGCAGCAGAACTTCAAGCAGAACTTCCACCTATATCAGAAGGTGAAACTTTACCACCGTCCGGACCTACAGGAGTAGGAGTTGGAGGTTGTGGAGCTGGATTTACAGTAACTGAAACATTGTCATAGTTATTGGACATATTTAAGTCAGCTGTAGTTCCGTTTACAAATACATCATTAGCTACTACGCCTTCTTTTAATACAACACAAGTAATTTCTAATATTGCTTCACTACCATTAGCTAAACTACCAATTGTCCAGATACCAGTTATGGAATCAAATACTCCGACATTTGCTTTGTATGAAACAAATTTAAGAGCATCTGAGAGTTTATCAACCGCATAGACACCTAAAGCTGTGTCAGGACCATTGTTTTTAACAGTAATAGTGTAGACAATTTTATCACCAACAGTTGCAGTTTCAACATTAACTGTTTTTACAACAGATAAGTCTGCTGTTTGGTTAACAGTTACATTTACACTAGCTTTGTTGTTAGTCATATTTGGATTATATGCATCTCCATCTACGCTAACGTTATTTTGTATAAATCCTGTTTTAACTATTTTTACAGTTCAGCTGTTTCATTGTTAGTTAAATTGCTTACTACCCAAACACCTTGTGTTAAATTGTATTGTCCTTTAGAAGCAATAGCTTGGATGAATTCTAAGTTATCCGCTAGTATTTCTGAAATTTTTATTATCTGGACCATTGTTTTTAACGATTATTGTGTATGTAATTACATCTCCGTAGTTTGGAGTAGTGTTATTTACTAATTTGGTAATTTCTAAATCAGCAATATTTACATGTATTGTAGTATTTGAAGTATTACCTTCAGGATGTTCGTCACTAGTAACATTAGCTAAGTTAAAGACATCACTGCCAGTAGTATCTAAGATTGTAGCATAAATATCTACAACAGCTTCACTACCGGTAGCTATGTTTCCTAATGAAATAACTTCGGTGTAGTTGTTTAAACTACCTCCATTTACTTTGTAGGTTGCAGATTCAATATCTAATAATTTTGAATCTAAGATATCTTTTAAGACAACATTTAGGGAATCTGAAGATCCGCCAGCAACTACAGTAATAATGAAGTGAGCTCTATCACCTGGATTAAGTGCTTTAATTTCTGCATCTTTAATAACAGCTAAAGTTGTATTGGCAATTATATTAACTGTTTCATTAGCTGTGAAGTTACCGCGTGCATCTAAAACAGATGTAGTAATGTTTACAGTGTTTAAAACACTTCCATGAGCTGAGCTGTTAACATTAGCTCTAAAGTATACTGTTAAGTTAGTGTTAGCGTTAATAGTACCTAAATTAATATTTTATCCATTTATTTCCATCTAATGAGTATTCTACATTGATTAATTCTTTACTGTTGAATATATCTTTTAATACAACGTCAGTTGCATTAGAAGGACCATTGTTTGTAACAACAACAGTGTATCCAACTTTTTTACCAGCAACAATTACTGTGGAATTAGCTACTTTAACAGTATCTAAAATAACATAATCAGGAATAGTTATAGTTACTGAGTCATAATAACATATTTTCATACTGTTTTAAAGCTAAAAATTATTTTAAAACATTAAATGAAAATGGGGTTAAAATCTCTGATTAATTTCATCCCATTTATCAGATTTTGCAGGAAGTTTCATAAATATGAATGCTACCACTAAAAGAATAATAGCTAAACTAAATAAAATAGCTAACTCAACATTTGATCCTGAAGATATAACACCAAATAATCCACCAACCCATACAAATCCTAAAACAATTGGAATAATGTATTTAATTAAATTAACCCACCATTTACCAATTTTTAAATATTTACTATTCTTATTAAGCATTGGGATAATTCTTTCAGTTTTAAATACCCATGCAAATAGAATACATTCTAATATAACACCAACAAGCAGGGCTATTTGATTTAAAAATGTATCAGCTATTCCTAAAATATATGAACCCATTGCAGTTGCATAAATCATAGATGCAACAGCTCCAATAATACATAAAAAAGTTACTGCCTTACTACGTGACCAGTCAAACTTATTTTGAATAGAAACAGATACAGGTTCGAGTAATGCTAAAACACTTGTTATACCAGCTAAAAACACTGTAAAAAAGAACAATGGTCCAATAATATTAGCTATACTGCCTAAAACATTAAATACTTCAGGATATACAACAAATACCAAACCAGTTCCCTGAGTAACAAGATCCGTTACTGCAACACCACTTTGAAGTGACATATAACCTAAAATTGAGAAAACACCAATAGCTGCGAAGTTTTCAAAACCACAATTAGCCAGTGCTACATATAAAACATTAGTAACTAAATCTGAGTCATCTTCAGCATAACTGGAATATGTAAATGCTATACACATACCTAAACTTAAGGAAAATATAATCTGACCAAATGCAGCCATCCAAATATTAAAATCAGCCAGTAAACTCCAATCAGGATGGAAAAGCTCTGCAAGACCAATACTGGCTCCAGGTAAAGTTAGGGAAAATATTACAATACCAAACATGATTATAAATAATAACGGCACTAATGCTTTAGAAACTTTACCAATACCATCTTCAAGATTTTTATGAGAAATAAACCATAATATAAACCAGCAAACAAGAATTGAAATAGCTATTATAGGCACAATAGTTGTAAACCCACTAACTGACTCTGTTGCTTGTAAAAATGTATGTGTAAAGTAATTATTTGGATTAGCACCCCATCCTTTAAATGCAGAGATAATTACATAAAATCCGTCCCAACCAAGAATTGAAATATAATAAACTAAAACCATAAAAATAGTTACTGGTAAAAACCAACCTAAATACTCCCATTTCCTTGAAATTGACCTAATTGCCTTTGGAAAAGAGGATCTAAAATTATATCCAACTCCATACTCTAAAATTAAAAAAGGAACCCCTAAAATTAAAACTGCTACAATATATGGAATAAAAAATGCGCCACCACCATTACTATACAACACATAAGGATATCGCCAAATATTACCAAGCCCAACTGCAGAACCAATCATAGCTAGTAAAAATGATAGGTTACTCCCCCATTTGTTTTCATTATTTGCCATAAATAATAATTAGTATAATAT
>CAVDAS010000127.1:0-4455 GCA_963606955.1 Bacteroidaceae bacterium | reverse complement strand
CATTATAAATAGCAGCACCACCAAAACCGGTTGCAGTATTATCTGTGAAATTAGAATTCAAAACTGTGAAATTACAACATCTAGCATCATCATTAAAGATAGCTCCACCAACACCAGCACTATTATTAGTGAAAGTAGAGTCTTTTACAGTAACATCATGACCAACAATACTAACTATAGCTCCACCACCATTAGCTGCAGAGTTATTTTCAAATGTAGAATTACTTACTACCATATAATTACCATCATTATAAATAGCTCCACCTACATCAGCAGCAGTATTGTTAATGAAAGTAGAATCAACTACATTGAAGTTATCACCAGCATTACAGATTGCAGCACCACCATCATTTTCCTTTTTATTCATTTTTTCAGTGTTGTTAATGAAAGTAGAATTACTTACAACAGAGTTATTTGCCTTATTATATATAGCTCCACCACCTGAAGAGATTTCAAGAGTAGTTACAGCATTATTAATGAAAGTAGAATTACTTACAGTGAAGTTATAGATTTTATTATAAATAGCACCACCATAATAAACAGCAGTGTTATTAATTAAATCAGTACCGTTTACAGTTAAATTACCTAAGCTGTAAATAGCACCACCATAATATCCTGCAGTGTTGTTAATTAAATTAGCATCTTTTAATATTAAGTTACCATTATTATAAATAGCACCACCATTATCAGCAGATTTACCATTAGCTAATGTAACATTAGTTAAAGTTAAAGTAACACCACTAGCTATGTTAAAAATCCTACCTAACTGTTTAGCATCAATAGTATAACCCATACCATTAATAGTAATATTTTTACTAATCGCAATTTCTTTTTCACCGTTAGACATTGTAACATTAGATTTAAGAGCTATTTCACCATCAAAAAGATTTACTACATTTTGTAAATCAGTAAATGTTTCAATAGAATAAATCAATGTAGCATTCACAACAGATACTTTGCTTGCTTTCTCATAACTTGCACTAACAATCAATTTAGATTCATCAAAGTAAGTTATAGGATATTCATAAGTATAACTACCATCAGCATTACTAATTGCAGAGCATTTCTCATTATTAAAAAGGAATGTTAATGATCCGCCAGATACATTAACACCATCAGCAGTAACAGTAGCAGACAATGTAAATTTTTGACCAGGACTGGTTTCAACTGTTTTACTTTCTAAAACAGTAACACATACATCAGAAGAAATAGTACCTTCATTGTAAATATATGTTTTACCAGCTTCAATTCCTGAATATGTATTATCAGTTAATGTAAGAGTACCATTATTATAAATAGCACTACCTTTATCAGCAGATTTACCATTAGCTAATACAGCATTCTTCAAAGTTAAAGTACCATCTTTAGTTATGTTAAAGATTCTACCTAAATTATTTGCATTAATAGTATATCTTTTACCATCAATAGTAACAGTTTTATTAACAGTAATTCCATTTACAAATTTATTTTTTTCATCATCAGACATTGTAACATTAGATTTAAGAGCTATTTCAATATTAACAAGATTTATTACATTTTGTAAATCTGTAAATGTTTTAATAGAATAAAGCAATGTAGCATTCACAACAGATACTTTGCTTGCTTTCTCATAACTTGCACTAACAATCAATTTAGATTCATCAAAGTAAGTTATAGGATATTCATAAGTATAACTACCATCAGCATTACTAATTGCAGAGCATTTCTCATTATTAAAAAGGAATGTTAATGATCCGCCAGATACATTAACACCATCAGCAGTAACAGTAGCAGACAATGTAAATTTTTGACCAGGACTGGTTTCAACTGTTTTACTTTCTAAAACAGTAACACATACATCAGAAGAAATAGTACCTTCATTGTAAATATATGTTTTACCAGCTTCAATTCCTGAATATATGTTATTAGTTAATGTAAGAGTACCATTATTATAAATAGCGCTACCATAAGTAGCAGTATTACTATCTAATGTAACATTTGTTAAAGTTAAAGTACCTTTATTATAAATAGCACCACCATAACTTCCAGAGTTATTTACAAAAGTACAATTATAAATAGCTACATTCTCAGCAGTTATATTAAATACTCCTTTACCCTTTTTATTATTTGTTATTAAAGTTTTAGATCCATTACCAATAATAGATACACTCTTATCAACAGTTATTATATCATTTACCATATAAATTCCATCAGCAAGATAAATCCTACCATTTTCTGGTACTATCTCTATTGCATGTGCAATACTTTGAACAGTATGATTCCAATCAAATCCATCATTCTTATCATCGCCGTTAGGAGCTACATGAACATAATTAACAACATTCTTAGCTAGTTTTTCATTATCAACACTAGCTGTTACAACATAATTACCTTCAGGAACAGGATTCTTATTTATGAATGTTCCATCAACAATTTTCTCAGAAGTGGTTGTATCACCAATAGCTAAAGTTAAATTACGGGAAATAGATAAAACCTTATCAGCAGTTCCATTTCTATAGAAATTAACGGCTACAGATTTAGGAGTAGCTGTTAAATCTAAAACAGCATAAGAACCATGCTCAACATTACTATTAACTAACACACTCCAAACAGGGTCGTTAGTACTCCACCAGTTATCATTAGCTCTACAAACCTTATTACTACTTATTGCACCACTACATTTTCCTTCATAAACATAAGTCGCAACATTGTTAATAAATGTGGAATTAGAAACACTAAGAGCATAATCAGAACCAGCACTACTATAGATTGCACCACCAGAACTTGCTTTGTTGCCAATAAATACAGACGTATTCACATTAAAACCAGAAGCACCATCGTAAATTGCACCACCATCATCTGCGGAGTTGTTGATAAAAGTAGAATTACTTACAGTAAAACTATCACCCTCCCAACCATTCCATATTACACCACCATCACCAGTTTTAGCAGTATTATTAATAAAAGTACAATTACTTACAATAGCATTATCACCACTATTAAATATTACACCACCACGACCACTTGCAGTATTATTAATAAAAGTACAATTACTTACAGTCAAACCAGCAGCACTATTGTAAATCACACCACCATCATTATTAGTACCCAATGCAGAATTTCCAATAAAAGTACAACCGCTTATAATAAGCTTAGCAACAGTATTGTAAATCACACCACCATTGTGAGTACTCATAGAATTATTTTCAAAAGTACAATTATAAATAGCTACCTCAGTAGCAGGACTACTTACCAAAAATACTCTATTTTTACCATTAGTTATAACCGTTTTAGTTCCATTACCAATAATAGATACACTCTTATCAATAGTTATTCTATTATTTATCTTATAATTTCCATCAGCAAGATAAATCTTACCATTAACTATAACTACATCCATTGCATGTTCAATAGTTTTAACAGCATTCTTCCAGTCAACACCACTATTTGCATCATTTCCATTAGGATCTACATAAATCTTATCAAGGAATCTAACAGTTACTTTTGCATTATCCACAGTAGCTGTAATATTATACTCAGTTGTTAAAGCAGAATATGTTTTTGTGAATTTTCCACCAACAATTTCTTCATCAGTACTTGCATTACCAATATCTAACTTGAAATTACGTGAAATAGGTAAAACCTCAGTAGTTCCATTTTTATAGAAAGTAACATTTATACTATTAACAGTAGCAGTTAAACTTAAAACAGCATAAGAATCATGTTTAACATCCTTACTAACTAAATTATCCCAATCTGGGTTGTTAGTACCCCACCAGTTATTATTAGCTCCGCAGGAACCAGTACTAGATATCACATTACCATTTGCTGTCTTGTTAATAAAATTACATCCACATACAGTAAAATTAGCTTTTGAATTAATAATTATGCCACTATCAGTAGCATTATATTCAAAAGTACAATTATAAATAGCTACATTATCAGCAGTTATATTAAATATGCTATTATCTTTGTTTGTTATAACTGCTTTACTATTACCTACAATAGTTGCAGACTTACTAATAGTTATTATACTCTCTACATTGTAAGTTCCGTTCGCAAGATAAATTTTAGTTCTTTTTTCATCTACTAAATTCAATGCCCGTGTAATAGTTTTAACAGCATTCTCTAAAGTAGATCCATCTTTAGTATCATCACCCTTGGTAGAATCCACATAAATATAATTAATAAACTCACGAGCTAATTTTTGATTATCCACCGTAGCATTTACCATATAATCAGTTTCTGAAGTAGAATAGCTTTTTTCAAATGTTCCATCCACAATTTTCCCAGAATCGGTTGTATTAACAATAGTTAATGTAAAATCACGAGAGATAGGTAAAACCTTATCAGTTCCATTCCTATAGACATTAATAGCTACATTCACATAAGTAGCTGTTAAACTTAAAACTGCGTAAGAATCATGTTTAACATTACTAGTAACTAAATTACTCCAAACAGGGTCGTTAGTACCCC
>CAVDAS010000126.1:0-4499 GCA_963606955.1 Bacteroidaceae bacterium | reverse complement strand
CTAAAAGAAAAACAATCCACCCTTCAATTTTTCACTAAAATCTAGGACCCTATCTTAGGTATAAACTTTTCGAGAAGAAGTATAAAATATAACATTTTTGTTAAATAGCAAATGAAAAAATGCAATAAAAAAAGATTAAGAGGTTAAATTAACCCCTTAATATACAGTAATTTTGTTTCCGATTTCATAATCTTTCCAATAAGAAGTGATTATGTATTTACCTTTATTTAAAGTAATATTTAAACTAGCTATTCCATTTTCATCAGTTGTTTTGTAATAGAAAACACCATGAATATTAAATATTAAATCCTGATTAGCTAAAGGATTACCTTGACCATCCAATGTTTTAGCTATAAATTTAGTTCCATCACCATATTTCATAGAAATATCACTAGTTTCTAGAGTAGGTAGGACTTTTACTTTGTTTCCAATAGAGAGTCCTTCATACATTGAAGTAATAATGTAGTCTCCAGGTCTTAAAGTAATAGCTAATTTAACTGTTCCATTTTCATCAGATGTTCTTGTATAGAATACACCATTAATATTGAAAGTTACATTTTTATATGCTGCAACACTTCCATTATAATTGTATACTTTAGCTTCGAATTTAGAGCCATTAATGTAGTATTTAGTTAAATCAGAAGTGTAGATCAATGGTTTTACTAAAACATTGAACCCTCTTTGTTCTTTGCTAAATGGATTATATGCTGTTAAAGTATAGTTACCTGGATCTAAATTAATATTTAACTTAGCTGTACCGCTTACATTAGTTTGACGAGTATAAACTACACCATTTATGTTAAAAGTTACATTAGTGTTTGCTAAAGGTGTACTTCCTTTACCTAAAAATGTTGCATAGAATTGAGTTCCATTTCTCCACATTTTAACTAAATCATTACCTATAATTGACGGATTGATTGTTACAGTTGAAACAACACTGTCCCCATTATAATAATCATCACCATCAAAAGTAACAGTTGCATTATAAATTCCAGATTCTAAATTAATAGCAATAGAAGCAACACCACTTGCATTAGTAGTTCTAGTATAATTTACACCATTAATACTGAAAGTTAAACTCCTATTAGAAAGAGGTTTACCATCAACATCACATAAAATAGCTTCTAAACGAGATCCATCCTTATAAATCATTAAAACATCATTAGCTATTAAAATAACATCATTTGGACCAAATACTTTGAAAATATCATTTTTAACAGTAGAATTATATTTATCATCCCCATCATAAACAGCAGTGACATTATGTTTTCCAGCAGGTAAATCCGGAACAGATACAATCGCACTACCATTAACAACAGGTACAGTATATGGGACATCATCAACAGTTATAGTTACATTTCCAGTTGCATCATCTGGAAGATCAACAATAATTGTAGCATTTTCACCCTCTTTTATAATCCCAGGAATAGTCACATTCATAGGATAATCAGATACTTTAGATACATCAAATGTTGAATTTACCTTATTAGGAGCATATTTATCATCCCCTGGATAATCTACACTAACATTGTGCTTACCAGCAGGCAAATAAGGAGTTGTAACATTTGCACTACCATTAACAATAGGTACAGTATATGGAACATCATCAACAGTTATAGTTACATTTCCAGTTGCATCATCTGGAAGATCAACAATAATTGTAGCATTTTCATCAGTTTTCACATCTTCAGGATTAATAGTAACATTCATAGGATAATCAGATACTTTAGATACTTTGATTGTACCTCTTGCATAATTAGGAGAGTATTTACTATCTCCATTATAACCAGCAATAATACTATAATTACCTTCACTTAAATTTGACACATTACACATAGCTATACCTTCAATAATAGCTACATCATATTTTTTACCATCAATAGATATAGTCACATTTCCAGTTGCATCATCCGGAAGATTTACTTTAATAATAGCAACTTCACCAACAAAAATGTCATTTGCAGTGATATTCATTTCATAACCAGGATCCATAACTATAATATTTCCAATGTCTGTTTTAGGCTCATATTTATCATCACCAGGATAATTTACAGTGATATTGTGCTCACCAACAGCTAAAGGAGGGATTGTTATATTTGCAGTTCCATTTTCAATAGGTATGGTGTAGTTATCTCTACCATCAACAGTAATTGTAACATTACCAGTAGCATCACCAGGTAAATCTACAATAATTGGAATATCTTCAGTGATTTTCACCTCTTCAGGGATAGTAACATTCATAGAATAATCAGATATTTTAGATATATTAAATACCCCTTCAAATTTTGCATTATTATAGTTTTTAGAATTACTCTTCCAAAATGCAGTGAAATTATACTCTCCTACAGGCAATGTAATATTTTTAGATATTGTACCCATACCATTTTTAACAAAAACAGAGTAAGTCTTATTTTCTATAGTTATAATAACTTCTCCATTTAAACCTGTGTTATTTATACCAGTTAAACTAACTGTAATATTTGCTATTTGGCCATATTTAATATCTGTGATATTTGCATTTAAGTTAGGATTAGCAGGATTTACTTTAAAAGAAATAACTAAATTCTCAGCATTGTAATTCTTATCTCCACTATAACTAATATTAATAGGATATTCTCCTACATCCAATAATGGAATGTTAATTGTTGCTAGACCATCTTTAACAGTAACATCAAACTCTTCATCATTAAGTATAATTGTCATGTTTCCTGTTGCATCAGTTGGTAAATTAATTTCTAAGGTTTTATTATCCCCGAAAGTCATATTAGTATCAACAACATTAATATTTGGATTTGCACGAGCAACAGTAACTGTCTTATTGAATTTAACAGGACAATACTTATCATTACCAGAATACTGAACAGTAACATTATAATCCCCTGCATCCAAATTAGAAAATGAACACTTGGTTTTACCATCTTCTACAGTAACATTACAAACAATATTATCAACAGTGACAATTATATTACCAGTAGCATCATCAGGTAAAGTAGTAATAATTACTAAATTTTCACCATAAGTGATATCATCAACAACAACACTCATTTTAGGGACATTTAAAGACAATTCTTGATTATCCACATTTAAAACAACTTTGTATGTATCATCAGGAACATCATAATCTGTTTTAAACATACCATTGACAATTTTACCTATGATAATTTCATCTTCTACAGTTAATTTAAGATTACGTGGATAAATATTACTAACAACATTAGTTTTATTATTATAGAAATTAACATAAGCTATTCCATCACATACCCTTAAAGTTAGAATAGCATGACTATCAACAACAAATTTACCATGAATTAATTTTTCAAAATCAGGATTATTATCACCCCACCAATTATCACTAGCGACAAGATTTACATTAGCAGAAATAGCATTACCCCGATTTGCAGTGTTATTGATGAAACTAGACTTTTTAACATCAGCATTTTTACCCATATTAATAATAGCTCCACCTTCATTAATTGCAGAATTATTTTCAAAATTAGATGAAATTACAGAAAATTTGGTTGCTTCATTCATAATAGCTCCACCAGCACTTGCAGAATTATTTATAAATGTAGAATTTAAAACCTGAAAATCACTAGTATCACCAACATTTTGAATAGCACCACCAAAATAAGATGCAACATTACTTTTAAATGTAGAATCCATAACAGTTAAACCTGAACCTGTATTACTAATAGCTGCACCACTATAAGCACAATTATTAATAAATGTGGAATTAACAATTGTAAAATTAAATCCTACATTACGAATAGCACCACCTAAAGTATCCACATTTGCATTAGCAAAAACTAAATTCTTAAGAGTCACATTATTTCCAGATATATCAAATATTCTCACATTTTTATCATTTGCATTTGCATCTATAGTATTACCCCTACCATCAATTACAATATTATTTTGAGTAATATTAATACCTGAAAAATCACCAGAACCAGTGTAATTATAACTACAATTTAAATTTAAACTATCACCATCAGACAAAGCATTAATATCACTTTTCAAATCATCAAAATTTTTAACAGTATTGACTTGTATATTTTCTTGACTAACATTATCATTAACTATTTCAGTAACATTTTCTTGTGCAGATATTGATCCAATCAACATGAAAAAAATCAATGCACCAGCTACAAAAATAAACAGATTCTTAACACATCTAATAACAAACACCTCACTAAAAAAATATATTTAATATCATTTCACACGAAAAAAAAATAAAAAGGTTAAAAAATTAACCTCTTAAGATACAGTAATTTTGTTTCCGATTTCATAATCCCTCCAATAAGAAGTGATTATGTATTCCCCTTTGTTTAAATTAATATTTAATCTAGCTATTCCATTTTCATCAGTTGTTTTATTGTAGAAAACACCATGTATGTTAAATGTTAAATTCTGATTAGCTAATGGATTACCTTGACCATCCAAGGTTTTAGCTATAAATTTAGTTCCATCACCATATTTCATAGAAATATCACTAGTTT
>CAVDAS010000125.1:0-4527 GCA_963606955.1 Bacteroidaceae bacterium | reverse complement strand
TCTAATTTCACAGATAATACTGCAACCGGTTTTGGTGGTGCTGCTATTTATAATGGTGAAGGTGCTGATTTTACTGTAAATAATTCTACTTTTACCGGTAACAAAGCGACTGGTGAATCTGGTTCTGGTGCAGCTATCTTTAATTATAATGGTACTGATTTTAGTGTAAATAGTTCTACTTTTACTAAGAATACTGCTAATTATGTTGGTGGAGCTATCTATAATGGTGCAGGTGCTGCTGATTTTAGTGTAAATAGTTCTACTTTTACTCAGAATGCTGCTGCTGTTGCTGGTGGAGCTATAGCTAATATTGCTACTGGCTTTGATATAAATGCTTCTAAATTTAGTGAAAACACTGCAGGTACTGCTGGCGGAGCTATTTATGAGTATCCTGCTGCTGAATGTAATATTTCAAGTACAGAATTTGTAAAAAATAAGTCCCCTAAAGGTGAAATTTATAATAACAACATTTTGAATTTAGATATTAAAAATTTTACTGATTTAAAAAATGCAATAAGTCTTGTTGATGGTAAAATAACTCTCTCATCCAATGTTACAATGTCTGAAAGTGAAAAAGAAACATTTAAAAATGGAATTGATATTTCTAAAAATATTACTATTAATGGTATGGGTTATACTATTGATGCTAAACAGTTAGGTAGAATCTTTAATATTAAGTCAGGTACTGTTACTTTAATTAATGTTACTTTAGCTAATGGTAAAACTGGTACTAATGCTGATGGTGGAGCTATTTATATTGTTAAGGCGGGTAAATTAAATTTGATTAATGTTACTTTAATTAATAATACTGCTACAAGAGATGGCGGTGCAATTTACAATAATGGAAATTACACTAATATAACTGACTCTAAATTTGTTAATAACACTGCTACAGATCAGGGTGGTGCAATTTACAATAATTTGGGAGATTACTTTAATGTAAATGGTTCTAAATTTGTTAATAACACTGCTACAACTGATGGTGGTGCAATTTACAGTGGTAAAGGAGATTACTTTAACATAATTGACTCTCAATTTGTTAATAATGCTGCTACAAAAGAGGGTGGTGCAGTCTATAATACTCAAGGAAATTCCTTTGCTATAAATGGATCTGTATTTATTAATAATACTGCAAATAGGGCGGTAATTAGTAATATTGGTAATTCTAATGGTGATGGTAGTCTTTCATTAATTAATAATAGTTATTCTGATGCTGATGTGGGTAAAACTCATATTTACAATACTGGTAAACTTTCTTCTGTAGTAATTACTATTTTAGAAAATAATACTATTAAATGTAAATCTAATGATCAAATTGCATTATATGCTACTATTACTAGTGATGGAGCTAGTGTAACAGGTGACACACTGGGTATATCTGATAATGTATTTAAATTCTTGATTGGTGATGCTGGTGTGGGTGTAAAATCTCCTGGTGATGGTAATTATACTTATAAATATACAATACCAAATACATTTGATAAACCTGCGCTTATTAGTGCAAGTTATGCTGGTGCAAGTAATGTATCTGTTAACACAGCTAAATTGACTAACCATGTTGAAACATTCACTGCTTTGCAAGAGGAAATAAACAAAGAAGGTAATCTTGTTGAACTTGATTCTAATATTACATTGGAAGTTGCTGAATCAGCTAACTTTGTAGGTGGAATTACTATTTCTAAAGACATAACTATTGATGGTAAAGGATTTACTATTGATGCTAAGAATTTAGGAAGAATATTTAATATAGCTAATGGTGTTACTGTTACTTTAACTAATGTTACTTTAGCTAATGGTAAATCTGATAAAGGTGGAGCTATTTATAATAATGGTAGTTTAATTTTAAAAGATTCTAAATTAAGTAACAACACTGCAGATGGTGGTGTAATTTACAATAATGGTACTCTTAGCTTAATTAATAATGACTACTCTGAAATTAGTGAAAATAAAACTTATATCTACAATAATGGTACTATTTCTTCTTGTGAGATTACTGTTTTAGGAAATACAACTGTTGATAAGTACTATGATGATGTGATTACCTTAGTTGCTACTATTGCTTCTGATGGAGCTAGTGTAGCTGGTCAAAAACTCTACTTCACAATAGATAATAGTAAATATGAGGCAACCAGTAATAATAATGGTACTTATACCTTTGATTATATTATAAAGTTCTCTGGTGAGAAAATTGTTAATGCATTCTATGCTGGTGTAGATGCAAACTATGTAACCATTAAGAATGCTATTTTAAATGTATCTAAATACGATCCTAAAATGAATATAACTGCTGATAATATCAAATTTGGTAAGGATTTAACTGTTAGTGTCCAATTACCTGAAGGTATTACTGGTGATGTAACAATTAGTGTTGACGGAGCTGCTCCAGAACCTATTAGTGATGGAAGTAAGACTATTAAGGATTTAGCTGCTGGTACTCACACTATTGTTGTTAAATATGCAGGTAATGAGAAATACTTAGCTGATGAAGTTATTAAATCTGTCAATGTAACTAAAGAAACTCCAACATTAGATGTAGCTATTGAAGACATTAATTACAGCGATGCATTTACTATTAAAGCTAATTTAACTGGTGTTAAGGATGCTAAATTAAATGGTAATGTAACTGTTGAGATAAATAACAGAAAATATGTTGTTGTAGTTGAAAATGGTCAAGGTACTTTAACTGTTAATGATAAATTATCTGTTAAACAATACTCATTTACAGCTACCTGGGATGGAAATGATAACTACACTAATGCAAAAGATACTAATAGCTTTAATGTTAATAAAATAGATCCAGCTATCTCCCCAATTAATACTAAAGATATTAATGTTGGTGATGTGGAAATTATTACTGTTAACTTAAATAAAGATGCTGCTGGTACTGTTACTGTTTATAATGGTGAAACTAGTTTGGGTAGTGCTAAGGTTGAAAACGGCATAGCTACTATATCTGTAAATAATCTTGCAGCAGGCAATTACACTGTAACTGTTAAGTATTCTGGTGATACTAATTACAAAGAATATGAAAATAAAGAGGTTAAATTTAGCGTATCTAAAATAGATCCTAAAATGAGTGCTGCTGTTGCAGATATTATATATGGTGATGTTGCAACTCTTATTATTGAATTACCAACAGATATTAATGGTAAAGTAACTGTTGCTATTGATAAAGGCACTTCTAAAGAAGTAACTGTTATAAATGGTAGAGCTACTGAGTATATTAAGGATTTAGCTGCTGGTGAACATAAAATTACAGTAAACTATGCTGAAAGTGATAAATACACTCAAAATACAATTAATAAAACCATTAATGTTGCTCAGACAAATGCTACTTTAAATGTGGTTATTGGAGACATTAATTACAATGATAAATTTACTATTGATGCATTTTTAAATGGTGTTGGTGCAACTCCTTTAAACGGAACTGTAACTGTCAAAATAGGTACTAAGACTTACAATGTCAATGTCACTAATGGTAAAGGTACTTTAACTGTTGATGATAAATTAGCTGCTGATACATACTCATTTACAGCTAATTGGAATGGAAACAATAATTACACTAAAGCTGAATTCGAAGGTAGTTTTAATGTTAATCAAATAGCTCCAACTATCTCAATTAATACTAACAATATTAATGTTGGTGATACAGAAACTATAACTGTTAATTTACCTGATGATGCTACAGGAAAAGTCACTGTTTCTGGAGATGGAATTACTAATCAAACTGCTGATATTACAAATGGTGTAGCTACTATAGATATAGCTAATCTTAAAGCAGGTACTTACACTGTAACTGTTACATATTCTGGTGATACGAACTACACTACTATAAGTACAAAAGCTAGTTTTATTGTATCTAAAATAGCTTCTGAAATGAATGTAAGTGTTAGTGATATTAAATTCGGTGAAACTTTAGAAATCAAAGTTACTAATTTACCTGCTGATGCTACTGGCAATGTAACTATTATCGTTGATAAAGCTACATACACTGCAGCTATTAATGGTGGTGCAGCTAGTAAGACTATTGATGATTTAGCTGCCGGCAATCATACTGTTGTAGTTATATATCCTGAAAGTGATAAATACCTTGGTGATGAAGTTACTAAAACTATTAATGTAGCTAAAGCGACTCCGACACTCAATGTAGCTATTAAAGACATTGATCACAACAAAGCATTTATTATTAAAGCTAATTTAACTGGTGTTAACAAAGCTGAATTAAATGGTAATGTGGTTGTTAATATCAACAACAGAGATTATGTTGTTGTAGTTGAAAATGGTCAAGGTAAATTAGAAGTTAATGATAAATTAGCTGTTAAACAATACTCATTTACAGCTACTTGGGTTGGAAATGATAATTACACAGCAATTACCTCTGGTGGTAGTTTCAAGGTATCTAAAATCAACACAAAACTTGATATTAGCGTAGATGACATTAATGTTGGTCAAAATGCAACAATCACTGTTAAACTAGCTGATGGTGCAACAGGAAATGTAACAATCAAAGTAGCTAATAAAACATAC
>CAVDAS010000124.1:0-4542 GCA_963606955.1 Bacteroidaceae bacterium | reverse complement strand
CAAGTTCCTTTCTTTAGATGTTGCATTAGTTAATTGAGTGGTTAGATAACATACTTCTTCAACTATTTCTTCTGGTGCTTTTTCGTTTGTAAAAAAGGCCATCAGTACTAAGTCGATTATTTCGAAGAATGTTAATTTTTTGTTGTTTTTAATTTTCTTTTTAATCTTTTTTAATCTTTCCCCACCATCATAATCTTTTAGGAATATTACTCTGTATGGTTTGAAGTTGGTTAGTACTCCTAACCACAGTTCGCTTATTGATTTTTTAGGATCTCCTGTTGAAACAATTATTGTATTTATTTGCTTTCCTGTTTCTTCATGTTTTTCAAAATCGTAACGTCCTGTGTGTGTTAGCTTTTTATCAGTTAAATTTGTGCTGTAATGTTCGTAGTGGAGGATAGTTCCATCTTCCATTTCATAAGCGAAATCCATGAAAAGATTTTTAAAAGTTGGAGTTATTATCTCTGTTGAGCTTTTTGATTTAATTTTCCCACAGGGTAATAGAACAGGGTTTTTATGATTTTCTTGATATAGGGATTCCAGATAATCTAAAAATTCCTGACTATAATCTTTTGCTAACATTTTTACTAGCAAATCTTCGTGATTAGTTATTTTTTCATCAGCCATACTATTGCTTCCTCGAATATTATTTTGTATTTTAGGGAATTCCAGTTTAAAATACAATTATACTTTGTAATAGCTATTATATAAACTTTATTTTAAAAATAAAGATAATTTTACAGCTTTAAGGCAATTTTAAACTCTTATACTATTTTTTTATTATGCAAACAATTTTTCATAAAAAATATTTGAGGATGTATTATCAGTTATTTGTGATGAAATTATAAATAATATAAGAAAATAAAATAAAAAACAATACAAAATAGGAATTAATATACATGATGGAAATATTTTGCTCAAAATGTGGTAAGAAAAACTCCTCAATGGAAGATTATTGTATTAACTGTAAAAGCATACTTAGGAAAGTTGATAATTTTAAAAGTGGGGATAAAATAAACTCATTTGAAGAGATGTTTACACAAAAACACAAAGAGCAATTAAACCAAATACCACTAACAAATGAGATTTACGAACTTATACTAAACAATATATATGAAATAGGTAAAAAATCTCTTAAAAATAATGGAACAACTGCCCTGGAAAAAGTAGCTGATGTTGTTGAAGCATATGCAAAATGGTCATATAAATCCAAAGGCGGGGAACTTGGATTTTACACAGCAAACAATATAAAATTAGATGACCGGTTAAATGACTCAGTACAAATAGCTACCTTAATCCATGAGCTATCACATCACCTGCTTGCTGAGATTCATGAACAGATTCTAATGTATTATTGGGAAGTTGAAAAAACCTATGAAATTGAAGTATTCATCCAATACATCCTTGCATCTGGAACAATACATTTAATGAATGAATACTGTGCTCATACAGTTGAAGGAAGATTTATTCCACATGGTTATCAAAATTACGGATCATTTAATTCAATACTTGAAGAACAAAAAGATGAACTTGATTCTGATACTGTTGCTCTTTCACTTGTTTTAGGAAATACACTAGCTGAAGACATAATCCACTTACTTGAGCATTTTATTGATGATGATTTAAGAAAGCAAATAAAACAGCAATATAATCAAGACCAGCTACCACCCAGCTATTCTCAGATAGGTATGGAAACTACAGATATGTTAGATAGTGAAAGTAGAAACCAATTAATAATGGATCCGATTATCGGTTCATTTGATGCAGCTATGGCAAATCCTGATTTTAATAATGTGTTAAATGACTTTTTAGATACATTTAAATCATATAATCAGTAATTATTAAATGCTAAAATTAATTTTTTAAAAGTATCTTTTTTTGAAAAAGGTACTTTAACTTCATCCCATGCTTCATCAAATATTTCCTGAAGATCATTTAATTCTAATTTTAAACTAGCTATTAACTCATTTCTAGATTTATTAATTTCTAAAGTAGAATCATAATCTTCATCAAAGTCTAAAATAAAATATTTAAGATGAAGTTTAAGTAATTTTAAATCACTAATATTATCAACTGATATATTAATAATATTGCCTATAGCAGTCTTATATTGTACCCATTGCTCATTAACTACAGATTCATTAGCTATATTAACATAATATCTATGTAAAACATCATAAATAGAATCAGTCACCTTAGATTTCTTAAATAATGATTCATATTTTTCTAAAGAAATAGAATCTGTTAAATTATTATCCAAATAATAAATAAGATAATCATTTTCTTTTAAAAATTTCCTAGCTTCTGAGGTTAATGTGTTATCTGCAATATAATTATCTTTAATAGCCTGTTTTTTCAATTTACTAAAACTAGCTAAATCTAATTTTTCTGGGCGCTGGTCTAAATCTCTTAAAAAACAAACATAATCATATTTAAACTCAATAGGGTATTTCTCATATAACTTAGCACAGTATATTTCATTTAAGTTTAAATCCTCATCATTTGAAGGTTTAATTGATTTTATACGTATATTTTTAGCACCGCACTTATAACAAAACTCATCTGTTAAAAAAAGTTGTGCCTGACAATTATGGCAGCTAGTTCTATTATCTTTTTGATTTAAAAGGAAAATAAGTTCTTTTTTAGCTATTAATTCATTGGAGGGTATTTTTTCTTCTATAACTTCAGGAGCTATTTGATTTAAAAGATAATTTAATCTGATTGGAATAGCTTCAAGACAACATTCACCAGTAGTTATTTCATTTTTAATTTGATTAATAATTATATTAGCTTCTTTAACTGTAAGATTTAAGGATTTTAATTTATCCATAAATTCTTGGGAGAAATAATCTCCACCAGTAAGCTCTCGTAATTTATTTTCTTCTGGAGTGTAGGTAGAAGTCATTAAAAATCACATCTTTTGTTTAAAATAGATATCCCTTATAAACAAGGAATATGAAAATAGCTATTAAGATTATAAAGTTTAAATATGTGCTATTATCTTTAATTTGCTTTTTAAATAAAATAACACCATAAAGGATTATAGTTAAAATATATATTATTCCAATTATTAATCTAAACATATTTTCTCCTTAAACTGATTTTAGTGTTTAAAAATATTTAAGTGTATTTACCTTCTCTTATATGCAGCAGCTATAAAATAGCCAGTTATTGGAGGTATAAAACACATCAATAAATAATATATATTTTGCATTAAGATAATAAATAAAATAGCTGGAATTACAGCAACTAAAATACTATTAATAAATCCATTGTCTGATTTAAATTCAAAAAGAACACCAGCTGCAAATAAACAAAGAATTAATACAGGTCTACTTGCGAAAAATATTGCAATTAAAATGAAGATAAATCCTAAAATAATGGGATAAAAAATAGTTTTGTCAAAACTTAACAAAACCCCATTATTAGATTTACTATTTATTTTTGCACCGCATTTTTGGCAAAACTCATCTTTTATACTAGTTTCAAAACCACACTTTGGACAATAATGTTTATTTTCTTTTGAAGTATGATTAAGTTTAAATCCACATTTAGAACAAAAATCATCTTCAATAACTTCATTTCCACAATTTGGACATTTTATCATTGTTTTACCTCATGGGTTTAAGCTAAAAATTCATATGAAATTATTGAAAAACACTATATCCTCAACACTTTCACCATTAGTTATTTTTTTAATTGATTTATATGAATCATAAATTGAATAAATATGTAATGCTAAACAAACTAAAACACCTAATAATAATACAATCGCGGCTAACATATACCATATATATCTTAATAGTATTGTAAATACAGCTACTAAGACTATAAGCACTATTTGAGATATTAAAAAGGATATACCTCTTTTAAATAATCCTAAATAAATATGTCCGGCACCAGTAGTGTATATGGATATTAAAAATGCAGTTCCCGGATTAAAAGTAGCAACAAGATTATTACCTACCTGATTAGATGCTTTTAATTCATGAGTTCCACAATTAGAACAAAATGTAGCATTGGCATTCATTTCACTTCCACAATTAGCACAGAATTTTTTTTCTTGGAATTTACTAGTTTTTATTTTTTCATTTTTTTGAGAAGAAAGTTTAGATCCGCAATTATTACAAAAAGTAGCATCCCCAACCTCTTTTCCACAAGATGGACATTTAACCATTTTTTTATTCACCATTAATCATTTTTTATTAAAATTTTAGTACAACAATATTTGATTTATTTAATGTTTCACCATAGTTAAAACAAAAAATTAGAATATCATGAACTTCCATCTGATAGAAATCCATGATTTAGTATCAGAATTTAATTAAAACATGTCATCATCATAATCATCGTCTACATCATCATAATCTGATTCATATTCATCAAATTCTCCATCACCATCAGTATCATAAGCATAGCTATCTAATTCACCATCACCATCAGTATCCACACCAACAGTATCCACATATCCATCACCATCAGTATCCGCATAAATGGTATCTAATTCACCATCACCATCAGTATCCTCAGCAACAGCATCTA
>CAVDAS010000123.1:0-4602 GCA_963606955.1 Bacteroidaceae bacterium | reverse complement strand
ATACAATAATAAAATTAGAAATAGAATTAACATGGAAGATAAAAAGCTTAATAGTTTCATGAGAAATTTAACTTTCACAGATACATTTAATGGAATTAAAGAACCAACAATTTATGGTGTTGAATCAATTGGAACTAGAAGAAACACATTTAGTTTTTTAGAAACAATCGATAAAGGTTCAATTTTAAAATTTAAATATTATAATTCTGCAAATCCTAATTTAAACAGAAAAATATCTTATTATAATATTGATGATATTTTTAAATGTTCTTATGAGTTTTCTAGGGATTTATTTGATGAAGAAATTAAATTTGCCGAAGATAATGGGTTTAATAATCTTGAAAAATTTTATAATAATATTTATAGTTTAAATAGTGAAGAATGTCCTTTTATTAGATTAGGTCATGGATCTGGTGTTTTAGCAGTTAGTCAAATGTTAAATATTAAAAATTCAAGGAACTCTTTTGATTTTAACAAGTTTAGAAATAAAAATAATGTAGGTAAACATTATGATTATGATTTTCCTAAAACTAAAAAATTAATTGTTAATTCAGATATTCCTTTAGGATGGGTTCAATTATCTAGAGATGATTAAACAAATTATAGGGGATATTAAATGCCAAATAAAAAAGTTCTTGTAATGACAGTAGGAGGTTCTCCACAACCTCTTATTTATTCTATTAATGAAAAAAAACCTGATTTGGTTTATTTTATATATACAAAAGAATCTTTTAAATTCATTGAATTAATAACTCGTGAAACTAAAGGTTATAAGTATTTAAAAAAAGAATTAAAAAATCATGAGAGTTTAGATGAAGCTTATAAACTATCTAAAGATATTCTTAGAGATTTACATAATCATGATTTTGATAATTTAATTATTGATTTTACTGGTGGAACTAAACCTATGGTAGCAGGTTTAGTTTTAGCAGCAACTGGTGATAAATATACAAGTTCTTCAGAATATCTTTATGTTGGTTCGAATGATAAAGATGGTTTGAAATCTAGAAATAAAAATGGTGTTGGAACAGTTGAAAATGGTTTTGAGTCTTTAAAAATTCAAAATAATCCTTATGAGACATATGCTATTTTAGAATTTAGAAGAGGAAAAAACTTTTTTAATAATTATCAATTTGAAGCAGCTTTAAAAAACTTTGAAACAGCTAAATCAAAATTAACAGATCAGAATTTAAAAAAACGAGCAGCTTATTATATTAATTTAGTTAATTTTTATCAATATTGGGATAAATTTAATAATAAAATTAATTATTATAACAATACTAAAAAAAGGAAGGAAAAATCTAAACTTCAGATTTATTTAAAAGAAGAACTTATAGACAATTGCCCTAAAGAGCTTTTGGAATATGATTTTAAGAATGTAAATGATTTTATTAATCAATTAGAAAATAATTTAAAATTTTTAAAGTTAAAAATTTCCAATGATGTTAAATCTTCCATGTTTTATTATTTGCCTGATTTATTGAATAATGCTTATAGAAAAATTGAAATAGGATTTTATGATGATGCAGTAGCAAGATTATATCGTGCTATTGAATTAATTGCTCAAATCAGATTAAATGATTTTGATTTAATTGATTTAAATAGATTTCAATCAAATAAAATATTTTATATTAATCGTGAGCAATTTGATAATAAAGTAGGTGAAGATGTTAAGGATTTAGTTTATTCTTTTGGAATTAAGGATTATTTAATTAATCGAGATGTTTTTAGAGTTCATAAATCTCAAGCATATCATATTTTAATCGAATTAGATGATAATATAGCTATTGAATTAAATAAAAAGAAACAGTTAAATCTGGCTGTAAATAAAAGAAATAATTCGATATTAGCTCATGGTTTAAATCCAATGAACAAGGAAGATGCATTAGATTTGTATGAAAGAGTGTTAAATAATTCTATATTATTCTATCCAAATATAACTAAATGTATGGAATTAGCAAAATTTCCAAAACTTTAGAAGGAGTTTAAAATGAAAATAGATATTTGTAATTTTATAATCAAAACAGATAAAGAAATAACTGCTTCAGCTAGTAAACTTAGAGGGTATATAGGTAATCAATTTGAAGACCAAGTAATTTTACATAATCATTATGGTGAAGGTAGATTTTTATATTCATATCCATTAGTTCAATATAAAATTATTAATGGACAAGCTTTAATTGTAGGCATTGAAGATGGAGCAAAAGTATTAAAAGATATTTCAGGTAATCTAAAAGAAATTAAATTAGATAAAACATATCTTGTCGAAGAAAAAATCATTCATGAAAAAGAAGTAGATGTAAACACCAGTAATGAAGAGTTTCATTATAAGTTTATAACCCCTTGGTTAGCACTTAATACTCAAAATTTTAAAAAATATAATAATATAGAAGAATGGAGGGAAAAGAAACTATTCTTAAATAAAATCCTCATCGGTAATATTTTATCTATGGCAAAAGGATTGGGAATTATCGTAAATCGTAGGATTTACGTTAAAACTCATTTAGAACCAGTTAGTGTTGAATATAAATCAGTTAAAATGCTTGGTTTTACAGGTGAGTTTAAAGTAAGATTTAAAATTCCTGATTACTTTGGATTTGGTAAAGGAGTTTCACAGGGTTTTGGGTCTGTTAAACGAATTATTGATGAATAAGTAGGTTTCTATAAAATGATGGTTATTGTAATGTATGATATTTCAGAAGATGCATCAAGAAATAATCTTATAAAAAGATTAAGGTATTATGGACTTAGAAGAATTCAAAAATCCGTCTTTTGTGGACTTTTAGAAATTGAAGATAGATTTGAACTTGCCAGCGAGTTTGATTTTTACTTATCTTCAGATAAAGATAGTATAGCACTATTCCCAGTTTGTGAATCATGTGTTGATTCAATACTAATTGAAGGAGCGTTAATACTACCACAAAAAGAAGAATATGTTTTTGTTTGAGGTGATTTTAAATGAAATTAGTTGTAGATGGTTTTGGAAAATCCGTTGCAAAAAGAGACAATCAAATTGTTATAAAAGAAAATGGTAAGGAAATTGATTACTTCAGGGCAGAAGATGTATCTCAGATACTACTTACTGGAAAAGGTTCAATAACCTTTGATGCTTTAACATTACTAGCCAATCATGATATAGATTGTGTATCTATCAATTGGAAAGGATATGTTGATTATAGGTTAACTCCACCAGAAAAGAAAAATGTAATTGTTAAAAAAGAACAATTTTTTGCTTTGGCTGATAAAAGAAGTGGTCAGATAGCAAAAGCTTTTATTCGTGCTAAAATTGAAAATCAAAAAGCAGTTTTAGGAACACTTGCAAAATCAAGAAATAATGATGAATTCTTGACCGTACAAAGAGATAAATTAAATTATTACTTAGACAGTTTAGATGATTTAAAAAATGATGTAAGCGATAATTTAAGAAGTAAAATATTAGGTTTTGAAGGACAGGCATCAGTTGAATACTGGTTAGGTTTTCAGCATGTTTTAGATGAAAAATGGGGATTTAGCTTAAGAAGCGGTCGAGGTGCAACAGATCCAGTTAATTCACTTCTAAATTATGGATATGCAGTACTACAAAGTGAAATATGGAAATCAATATATCTAGCAGGTCTAGATCCGTATTGCGGATTTCTACACTCTGATAGATATGGAAGAGCAAGTTTAGTATTTGATTTAATTGAAGAATTTAGACAACAGATAGTTGATAAAACAGTATTAGCTATTGTAAATAAAAACCAAGTTGACCTTGATGATTTTGAATTTGATGAAGGCCAAATCAGGATTTGTGATAAAGCTCGTAAATTGTTAATAGCAAAAATAATGGATAAAGTAAATTCTAAAATTAATTTTAATGATAAACAAATGACTTATGAAGATATAATTCTTTATCAGGGTCGATTATTAGGTAAATACTTAACTGGAGAAGAGAAAAATTATGTTGGATTTTCAAGAAGATGGTGAAGATCTATAAATTTTTCTCTAAATAATATTTTTTAACAAATATTTATTACTTTTTTATTTTTTTAATTAATGCTGTTTTAGCTAGTTTTGAGTGGATTAAATTTATAATAAATATTTCGTGTTAATGATGTTGTTTATTATTGATTGTTGCTTTAATATTAGCTAGTTTTGATAGTAAAGTATTTATATAATTTGTGCAATACTTTATATGTAGGAGGTTTGTGAGGTAATCTTCACAGAAGTTGTCACTAAATACAAGTTTTTTGCATGTAAAATGAGAATTTTGAGAAATTTTCCTGGCTATTGCAAAGAACCATCTATTAAAACAAGGATTGTGACATTTTGGGAAATAATGTTTCCCATTTCTTTTCTCACATTGCAAAGAACCATCTATTAAAACAAGGATTGTGACCTTACGAACTGTTTTATATCTTACGAACTTTTTATATATTGCAAAGAACCATCTATTAAAACAAGGATTGTGACATCTCTTAGTTTTCGGTTTTAAACCATGTTCGCGGATTGCAAAGAACCATCTATTAAAACAAGGATTGTGACGGTTTTTTGGTGATATAATCTTTGACACCTAAGCTCATTGCAAAGAACCATCTATTAAAACAAGGATTGTGACTCCTC
>CAVDAS010000122.1:0-4705 GCA_963606955.1 Bacteroidaceae bacterium | reverse complement strand
ATGTCCTACCCATTAGAAGTATTTAACAAAAATAAGCACTCAAAACATCTTAAAAGCATAATAAATTCCATAACAAACAAATTATAAGATTTATTAAAAAATTGTAAAAGACTTAAAACCAATACATGGACAAATAGAAGACTTCTTCAAAGTAGCGAAAAATAGGGACTGTCAATTTGTTAGGACTTTTGTTAGTATTTTGTGTTTATTTTTTCAAAATCCGTTTTCCAGTCTTCTTTTAGTTTTTTAGTTTTTTATTTTTCGTTAAATTTATATATGGATTATGGTTAGGTATTTTAGTTTTTTATTTTTTTATAATTTTTCAAGATTTTTTTCCAATGATTATGGCTTTGATTTTACTATAATTAAATAATAATTTTGTAAATTAAATATATATTTTATAAAATTTTTTATTTTTAATTTTAAGTTCAATTAATTATTTATAAGATGGAAGGCAAATAATTATATATGAAAACAGAAATCAAATGCCTCCCCTATCTTAAATTGGTTGGCGAAACTTATATATTTATCGGTGCATATAAAGATTCTATTCGAAAGGGATATTTGGTTGAAAAAGATTTTGATAAAAAAATTTATCCTCAATTAATTCTTCCTATTGAGTCCATTCTGGACGATAATTACTTTGTTAATAGTGAAGGAATCTTAGAAGAACGCGAACCATATTGTAAACATTGTGGTTCTAAAAAACATATTAGAAAAGGATATAATTGGAGATTACTTTATTTAGAGAATGGAATTCCAATTAAAGTTAAAATTAAACGATATGAATGTAAGAAATGTGAAAAGAAATTCCAAGTTGAATTCACTGAATACTGGGGAAAATTCTGTAATTATCCCAATAAAATAAAAAACAAAACAAAAATACTATTGCGACACGGATGGAAATCATTAAGAAACATAGGAAATGATTTTAAAGCATTATTAAACTTTAATATATCTCATGAAACTGTTAGAAAAGCTTTAAAAAATAGTGAAGGTTTATACTGGTTAAACGAAGACCTCAAACTCTCAGGATATTACGGATATGATGCTCAATGGATTAGAAAAGAAGGAAAATGGATATACAGGTTAGAATTATTTGATATAATTAATAACATGCCCGTAGCATGCTTAATATCAAAAAAAGAAACATCAAAAATAGTTGAAGATTTCATTGACATATCAATCCCTTTAAAAGACCGTAAAGCAATAATAACAGATTCAAAAGAAGACTATGAACCAATAATGATAAAATTAGGCTTTTCACATCAACACTGCACATTTCACCTAACTAAAAACATTACAACTAACTTAAAACCAAAAATAACAGAAGAAATAGACAAATACAAAACAGAATTAAGAAAAACACATCCACAAATCTCCGAAACCAAAATCAAAAAAATGTGCAAAACTAAAAAAGAAGAAATAACTACAGAATTAAAAATATACATGGAATTATTATACGAATTATTCCACCAACAATCATTTGATAAAGCAATAAGCTATATAGAACTTCTAAAACAAGAATTAACCAATTTTCCAAAGATGATGCAAGAATACTTAAACAAAAATTTCTTTCCCGTTTACAGAAAGTACTTAGTTTTTCTTGAAAAACCATATATCGGAAAATTAGAAAGTACTAACAATAAAATAGAAAATTACTTTGGAAATACATTAGATAAACATACAAAAAGAATTTATAGAACTTCAGAAGGAATATTTAATTATATTATGGCAAGAAAAGATGGATGGATAGAAAATCAAAAAAAAGTCCTAACAAATTGACAGTCCCGAAAAATACATTTGGATTAGATATAAAAACTCAAAAATAAGCCATGATAACTGCACACCACAAATAAAAAAAAGAGAGGTTAAATTAACCCCCTTAAGATACAGTAATTTTATTTCCGATTTGATAATCATTCCAATAAGAAGTGATTATGTATTCCCCTTTGTTTAAATTAATATTTAAACTAGCTATTCCATTTTCATCAGTTGTTTTATTGTAGAAAACACCATGAATGTTAAAGGTTAAATTCTGATTAGCTAATGGATTACCCTGACCATCCAATGTTTTAGCTGTGAATTTGCTTCCATCACCGTATTTCATGGAAATGTCACTTGTTTCTAAGGTAGGTAAGACTTTTATGTTATTTTCAACTGACAATCCTTCATAGATTGAAGTTATAACATAGTCTCCAGGTCTTAAAGTAATAGCTAGTCTAACAATACCATTTTCATCGGATGTTCTTGTGTAAGACATACCATCCATTATGTTAAAGGTTACGTTTTTATTAGCAGCTACAGTTCCGTTTTTATTCCATATTTTAACTTCGAATTTAGAAGCATTATTATAGTATTTAGTTAAATCATGGGTTTCAATTAAAGGTTTAACAGTAACATTAAATCCTTTTTGCTCACCAGTAACATGATTGTAAGCTGTTAAAATATAACTACCAGGGTTTAAGTTAATATTTAACCTAGCTACACCACTAGCATTAGTAGTACGAGCATATAATACACCATTGACGTTAAATGTTACATCACTATTAGCTAGTACTGTATCGTTTTTATCTAAGAATGTAGCATAGAATTGAGTGCCATTTTGATACATTTTAACAATGTCATTAGCTGTAATACTTGGATCAATAGTTACACATACTTCTTTGGAGATATTATCATAAATATCAGAGCCCCCGTAAGCTACTGTTGCTTTATATACGCCAGATTCTAGATTAAGAGCTATAGAAGCAACACCATTAGCATTAGTAGTTCTAGTATATGTTACACCATGGATTGTAAAAGTTAAATTAGCATTTGCGATTGGATTTCCTTTGGAATCGGTTAATTTAGCTATTAAACGGTTTCCATCATGATGAGTCATAACAACATCATTTGCGTCAAGATTAACATTCGGAGCTACAACAATACTAGTGTTTTTAGCTACTGAATCATATTTATCATCACCAGTGTAATTTACAGTAATATTATGATTACCAACAGGTAAAGCAGGAATAGTAACATTAGCTGTTCCATTAATTACCTCACCAGTGTAGTTTTTACCATCAACACATACAGTTACATTACCTGTAGCATCTTCTGGAAGATCCATGTGTATTGTAGTGTTTTCATCAGATTTAATATCGCTTGGAATTGTGATATTTACATCATAATTATCTACTTTATCTACAACAATAGTAGTGTTTTTAGCTACTGAATCGTATTTATCATCACCAGTGTAATTTACAGTAATATTATGATTACCTGCAGGTAACGCAGGAATAGTAACATTTGCAACACCGTTTTCAACTTTACCTGTGTAGTTTTGACTATCAACATATACAGTTACATTTCCTGTAGCATCTTTAGGAACATCAATGTGTATTGTAGTGTTTTCACCTGTTTTAATATCCTCTGGAACATCAATAGTCATATTATACTCAGATACTTTAGATACACTGACTTTTGAAGTTGTAGAATTACCGGCGTACTTATTATCACCACTATAAGTTACATTAATTAGATAATCACCAGTAGCTAGTTCATCAGTAGGAATAATAGCTTTACCGTCTTCAACAATACCTTTATAAGTTTTGTTTCCAACTTTAACTGACACAGTACCAGTTGCATCAGCTGGAAGAGTAATATTAATTACTGCTTTATCTCCAGCTTTAAGATCAGTTGGAATATCAATATTTATTTTGTAATCATCTACTTTATTGACTGTTATAGTAGATTTAGCTGTGCTACCAGTGTAATTAGCATCACCAGCATAATTTGCAAAGATAGTATGTGGTCCATAAGTTAAATTAGATACTTTAAACTCAGCAACACCACCAGTTATAGTAGCATTGTATATTGTACCATCAATATCGATTGTAATATCACCAGATGCAGAATTAGGAACAATAACCCTAATAACAGCGTCATCGCCAACTTTAACATCACTAGGAACATCAATAGTCATATTATAATCAGATATTTTAGCTACACTAATAGTAGAGTTTTTAGCTACTGAATCATACTTATCATCACCAGTATAGTTTACAGTAATGTTATACTCACCAGCAGGTAAAGCAGGAATAGTAACATTAGCAGTTCCATTAATTACTTCACCAGAGTAGCTTGTACCATTAACAGTTACGGTTATGTTTCCTGTTGCATCTTCCGGAAGGTCTATTGTGATTGTAGTGTTTTCACCAGCTTTAATATCACTTGGAATTTCAATATCTACTGGATACTCCTCTACTTTAGATACAGTAATATTACCTGTTTTAGTAATTGGGTCGTATTTATCATCACCAGAATACTCTATAGTGATATTGTAATCGCCTTCAGGTAATGCAGGGATTTTAATATCTGCAACTCCATTTTCGACTTTATCTGTGTAGTTTTGACCATTAACACATACAGTTACATTTCCTGTTGCGTCTTTAGGAACATCAACATGAATTGTAGTGTTTTCACCAACATGAACCTCACCAGGAACATCAATAGTCATGTTATACTCAGATACTTTAGATACGCTGACTTTTGAAGCTGTAGAATTACCAGCGTACTTATTATCACCACTATAAGTCACATTAATCTCATATTCACCAGCAACTAACTCATCAGTAGGAATAACAGCTTTACCATCTTCAACAATACCTTTATAAGTTTTGTTTCCAACTTTAACTGACACAGTACCAGTTGCATCAGCTGG
>CAVDAS010000121.1:0-4710 GCA_963606955.1 Bacteroidaceae bacterium | reverse complement strand
AATACTTTTATTTTTAGTTTTGTTGAAAAATTTAATTATTCGGAACACTCATTAACCAAGCAAAACAAAATCCAACAATATTACATTTTTTAGGGGGGATATGATAGACCATGGTATAATAAATATCATCCTTATCGAAAGTTATATGTAAAATATAGTGAGATATCTGGATTCAAAGATGAAATAATTGAAGATTATGAAATACCAGTAACTTGTAAATTATTTTATAAATCTATAAATAATCCAATTATGAAATTTGCTATGAAACTCATTCCTAATTTTTTAGTTTATAAAAGAGTAAACAAAGGTGCCTGGCGAAATCTCAAAATATCAGAAGCAAAAGCCAAACAATTGAAATAATAATTACAAAGCACTTTAAGATTGGATACTGGATTTTTAATTAAAAAAACTAAACTAAAAACTGGAAAAAATCTATAAAATCACCAATTTCAAAAAGTAAAAGCAAAAAACTAAAAAAATTGATAATCACATAAATATAAAGAAACACAAAAACAAAAAATAAATAAATAAATAACAAAAAACTAAAAAACAATACAATACTGGACACAATATGTGTATGATTTTTCTATTAAAATATACATTCCTCACTAATTGAGAAGATAATCAAACGAAATGCGTCCAAAATACATTCACAAATAAAATCCAGCAATTATATTAATAATAAATTTAAACAACATAAAGATGTTTTATACTAAACTAAATTAGTAGAATATTCTTTACTTAAATCTTAAATTAAAACTTACCCAAAATATTATGTGATATTATGATAATTAATAAAATAATTGATGAAGACACCCAACAAATTATTAATGAAAATGACGGATTAACTGAGTTGTATAATTCAACAATAATGATTACTGGTGCTTCAGGGATGATTGGGAGCTATTTTGTTTATACTTTAATGAAATTAAATGAAAATTTCAATGCAAACATTAAAATAATCCCTTTAGTCAGGAATTTGAATAAATTAAACAAAGAAGTAACTTCTAAATCTTATGTATATCCAATTATTCAGAATGTAACTGATAAAATAGAATATGATGATGATGTTAATTACATAATTCATGCTGCTAGTCCAGCTAGTCCAAAAATAATGAAAGAAAAACCAGTTGAAACAAATTTTGCTAATACACTAGGTACTGCTAATACATTAATGTTTGCAAAAAGTCATAATACTAAAAAATATTTGTTTATTTCATCAAGAGAGATATATGGTGCACCTCTTCAAAATGAAGAATATTTTAAAGAAGATAGTTTTGGAATTATTGATCAATTAGTACCTAGAAATGCATATGCTGAGAGTAAAAAAGCTGCTGAAAATATGTGTGTTGGCTTTAAAAAAGAATATGGCATAGATACTAAAATTGTTAGACTAGCTCACACTTATGGGCCGGGAATGAGTATTTATGATGGCAGAGTCCAAGCAGATTTCTTAAAAAACTTATTTTATGGGGAAAATATTGTATTAAATAGTGATGGATCTTCAATAAGAACATATACTTATGTTAGTGATGCTGTTAGTGCAATGTTTAAAATTATCTTAAAAAGTAAAGATATGGTCTACAATGTTTCCGATGAAAGAAATGAAGTTTCAATAAGACAATTAGCTGAAACAATGGTGAAAATACTACCTGAAAAAAAATTAAAAATAGTGTTTAATATTAAAGATGAAAACAAAGATGCAGGATATGCTCCTTTTAAATTTGGACTTTTATCATCACAAAAAATTAGAAATGAATTAAATTGGAATGGAAAATACTCAGTATTTGAAGGTTTTAAAAGAACATTAGAATTCTTAAAACAATGATTTATTTAGTTGCATAAAAATAATCATCAATTACATCTAAGATACAAGATTTCACAAGACTCTTTGCATCAGAAGGATAATTATCATCTAATATTTTTTCAAAAGCTGAAGGAAAATATTGTTTAACCATACCTAAAGGGAAATCACAAGAATCAATGTTTTTAAACAACTCTGAAATAGCTAAATTAATATCTTCACAAGACATATAATAACGTGATCTATCAGAAAAACTATATTTCCTTGAAAGTTTTTGTTCTAATTTGTCACCACAATAATAATTCTGCCAATATTTAGGATTTTCTATCATCACATTTTCAAGTTTATCAATGAAATTAACACAGTTTTCCTCATTTATTAGTTCTTTTTCCATCATTGATAAAGAAAATAAACCCTCTCTTAATGCAAAAGTACATGCGGGTCCAACTTTAAGAATAGCCACCCCATCTTCAACCATTTCTTTTAATTTATGTGCAGGTTGATAATCTGTGGAATGTCCTTCAAAGACTAAATTAGGATATTCGTTTAAAACATTAGAAATATTTTTAGAATCATTTCTATTATATAAATGAATGTTTACATTACTAAATTCAACACCGGGTTGTATAACAACTGCAATTATGTTATCCCATGCATTTTTAATATTATATTCTTTAAATTTCTTTTCATATGCATTTATAGTATTTTTAAAATCATTTGGAGAAGTTACTTTTAAAGTATCAACTTCATCAAACTCACCACCGGGAATTGGAACCTCACTACCAATTACATAAACTGGATGAACAGAATTAGGAAATTTCTTAACTCTTTCAACAAATGCATCTTCACAAGCTTTATAAAGCTGTACGCCTCTGTCTGCGATTATATCTTCAGACAATGGCACATTAAAATCATCACTACCTAAACGCATACTAGTATCTAAGTGTATTTTAGTATAACCTGCCAATACTGCTTGTTTAACTAGTTCTTTAGCATTTGACATGGCTTCATCTTCATGTTTATCTGCCCAAACTAAAGGTCCAAAATGATCTGCACCTAATAAAATCTTATCTTTAGGAAATTCAACTTTATCTGCAATATCAAATACATATTCTGTAAAATCAAATGGAGTCATATTTGTATATCCTCCAAATTGATTTACTTGATTGGCAGTACATTCAATTAAAATATAATCATCAAATTGTTTTGCATAATCAAAAATAGTTTCAATTACAATACTATTTGCAGTACAAAATGATGCAATTCCTATGCCCTTATTTGAACTTCTTTTATTAAGAATTTCTTTAATAGGATTTTCCATAAATACCACTAATTATTTTTGAGATTCGAAGAAATAACTATGAATAGTTTTTTTAAAAATTTCTAAATCTTGAGGATAAGTTATTTTTAAATTTATAACCTTAGCTTCTATTGTTTTCATTTTAATACCATATTCTAAAGCTAAAGCTCCTCCAGAAGTCATACTTGTAAGTTCTTCATCACTTGATTGATTATAAATATTGAATATTTCACCAAATTTAAATCCTTCAGGAGATGCACCTGCAACCAATTCTTGTCTTGGAATTACATCAGTTATAAATCCTTCATTATCCATTTTATATACAGTATCATATTGGAATGCACCTAATGTTGCACCCCCATATTCTTTAATAGCATCAATAACTTTAATTGTTCCGGTTTCATCTACATAAGGATGTGTTGCATCATGGAAAAGCACGATATCATCACTTTTAGCACGATTTGCAATTGATTTTAAACCATAAAATACAGAATGTGAACGGGTTTCACCACCAGCAACAATAGATATGGGTTTTTTAATTTCTAAACTACCAACCCATTTCTGGACATAATCAATCCACATTTCATTAGATACAATTACTATTTCATCAATACATTCTACTTTATTATATGAACGCAATATATAAAAGAAAATTGGAATTCCATCAATTTCTATATACTGTTTGGGCCTGTCAGCACCTAATCTTGTACCACTACCGCCCATCATTAATAATAGATAATTCATTTAATCACACCTCTTAATCTTCAAAAAAATTATCATTAATTTTTTTTAAATAATTTCTTGAGTTTTCAAATGATTTTTTCATTTCTTCAACTGAGTCAAATTGATTTTCAACAAAACCCACCATATTATGAGTTTCAATAGCCTTTGGAAGGTCCATGAAATTTTTACCATAAATTAAGGATAAATAATAATTTACATCCTTTGGACAATTAAATTCATATCCTTCAAAATGAATCTTATTTAATGGAAAAGTTTTATTAGTTTCATAAATTCTAACCGGCCATAATTGTAGAACATCAAATGCATCAGCAAAATGAGGCATTTCATCTGATACTAAACCAAATTCATTATTTAATTCATCTAATTTCTCAAAAAAATTATATTTTCCTTTTTTAACATTTTGATTAAATTTATATTTATTTGAAAGATAATTTTTTTCAAAAAAACTTATATTTTCAGTTTTTAAAAAGTCTTTTGGGAAAAAATCCAATTTTACATAGGGCTTAAGCCAAGCTATTTGCAAAAATGAAAATTTATTATCATCTAAAAAACCATTTTCATCACCCACATCATAAACACCCTTAAAATCATTGAAATAGTCCTTATGACCCTCAATTAATAAAGTTAATCCACAATTTTCTTTAAAATAATCATGTTTAGAAATTTCTAAGGGTAATACTTCCATCAATTTATTATAATCCTTTCTAAGCATTGTTAAATCAACATCATCATCCCATGGAATAAAACCACCATGTCTCACAGCACCTAATAAAGTTCCACCATCCAACCAATAAATAATATCATGTTTTTTACAAACATTATCAATAAATCTAAGCAATTCAATATATAACAACTGAATATC
>CAVDAS010000120.1:0-4748 GCA_963606955.1 Bacteroidaceae bacterium | reverse complement strand
TTTTAGACATTTGATTATATTTAAAAGAAGCAGTTTTATCTAAAACAGTATCCATAACTTTACTTTTTGCAAATAAACCACCCATTTTACCTGAAATTTCATCATCAATGTCAATTATCTTATCAAAGGTATCTTTTTCATCAACATTAGATGTGTGCTGATTGTTTGTATTAACATTAATTTCAGGAGCAGGTGTTTCAACTTCAGATTTAAGTATCTTTGAACCGCAATTAGGACAAAACTTACTTCCACCAACTTCATTTCCACAATTAGGGCAAAAATTCATTGTATTATTTTCTTGAGGAGCTATTTCTGGTTTAAGTATCTTTGAACCACAATTAGGGCAAAATTTACTCTCACCAACTTCATTTTCACAATTAGGGCAAAAAACCATATTAATACACCATAATATTAATTATTCTCTTATAAGTTCAGCATATCTGAAGTTTATATTGTACCAATCTTTATCTATAAAAGTTTGAACCTTTGGTTGGCCTTTTTTATCATATTTTATTGATATAAGAGGTACTTTTTTTGTTTTAGGTTTATTAGGTTTAGCTTGAGGCCTTTTCTTTTGTTTAGACATTTTTTTCATTTTTGCATCATGTTGGTCTTTGTTAAATGTCATACTATCATCAGAAATCATTGATCCTACATTAGCAGCCATCATAACAGGAACACCAACACCTGTAGCCATACTTGCAGCAGTTAAACCATACATTCCAAGTCTTTTAAGGTTTTTATTTCTTTTTTTAACACGTTTATACTCTACTTTTTGTTCAGGAGTTAAACTTTCGAAATATTCTCTTTCCTTTTTATCTTTTTCTTTTTCTTTTTCAGCTTGATTATCAATTGCATCAAATAAACCCTGAAGTTGTTCATAATTCTGGATTTTTTCATTTTCCAAAGCCTGATCTTTTAAATTTTTCATATTGTTAAAAAAACCCATTTAAACACCTTTATTTTAGTTTATGACCACAGGCATCACAAAATATAAAACTATCATCTACAACTGAACCACATTTAGGACATTTATTCCCAACTGCTTTTGAAACATTATTATTAGGTGCAGATGTATTTTTTTTATGATTATCTGAAATTTCATCAATAGCTTCTTTTGATTTATCTTTAACATTATTAAATAAATTCTTTGCATCAGAAACATGAGGATTATCATGTTCTCTTGGAGGTAATTCTACTTTATTAGATTTTGGTTTAGGATTATTGTTTACTGGTTGATTATTTCCAATCTGTTTAGTTTTATTTTGAATTTCTTCTTTTTGTTTTTCTTGAAGCTCTAATTCATCAGTTAATTCTTTAATAACTTCACCATAATCTTTATGTAAATCCTGTTGTATTTTAAGCTGTTCTTCAAGCTCTTTTTTTAATTTATTAACAACATTTTTATGTTGGCCAAGATTTTTTTTCATATCTTTTAAAAGATTTTTATGTTTTTGTAAATCCTCTTTTAAAATTTTATTTTGTCTAGATAATGCATCATTTAATGAATTTTGCTGATTAAACTTTGCATCATAATGATTTAACAATCCATCTTGTTTATCAATGATTTTTTCCAATCTTGAACAATATTCTGCATCATTTTCCATGATAATTAATTTTATAAAAAGTAGTATATTAAAGTTGTTATTAAAAAGTAGATGCAAAAAAATAATTTAATATTCAAAATACTTATTTTAAGCTATTGAACTCTTTCTAATGATATATAGCTAAATACTTAATTAAATAATACATATGAACAAAATAACTTTATTTAACTATTTATTTTATAAAAATATTAAAAATAATTATATATTATTATCTGAAAATTAAAAAAGAATATATGAAATTGGATATGAAGTTAAAAAGTTATACTTTAGATTCTAATTCATTAATTTTAGTTAATATCTCTTCATCATATGTTAAATTATAATAAACACCATAGAAAAACAATGTCTGATTCAAAAGAGATTTATTTTCAAATTTTATAGCTAGAGAAATTAACAACTCCAATATATCTTCATTAACACCAACAGGTATATTTTCATCATTTAAAAGTTGTTTAACATCAACTTCACCAATAGATGTATAATCATCTATTAATTGTAAATCTATTTGTGCACGTGGATGATTTTCATATTCTAAGCTAGTTTCATACAATGCTTTTGCTATAGCACACTTTCTATTTTCATAGTAGAAATAAGCTAAATCCCTATATGCACTAGCTATTTCTAAAGGATCATAGCTATATTTTAAAATTTTTAGAGAAGTTTCTTTTAAACTAGCTAAATTAGATGTTATATCATGTAGTCTGGATAATCTCACAGGAAACAGAATTATATGACAATGCTTTTTTAAAAGCTGCTTTTGCCTGTTTGAATTTAGATAAATTCATAAGAGCAATCCCGTATAAGTAAAATACTCTTGGATATTCCTGGCCAAATGGGATTATTCTTAACTGTTTATTTGTTTTAAAATATTTCTTAAATAATTCCTCTTCTAAAGGATTATTAAAGTAAAAATAGTCAAATTGAGGATTTTCTATAAATTTAGAGGGGAGGATTTCAATAAAGTCTTTCAGTTCTCCCAAAGCTTTTGTAAAATCCCCATAATTTAAATAACTATAAACTGACTTAAAAAAATCATCAAGAAGTATTTCATTTTCGTTTCTAGCCATTAAATCCCACTTTCTGAGTTTATTTCATATTCAGCTATTTTTTCTTCCATCCATTTTTCTTCATTAACAATGAAATCATCAATTTCAGGTTCTTGTTTAGCACACATTTCTTCAGATTTGATTATTTCTGGATAGTATTCATCTTCCCCATAGTTTTCTTCAGATTTGATTATTTTTTGATAATATTTCTCTTCCTCAATAGGGTCGTGAAGTTCTTCCATCTCAAAAGTCCAATCATGTTGGGGATTATATGATGTTTCATCCATATAATAACCACGTTCAAAACAGCTCATCGGACCTTCAATAGAATCTTCTTTTCTGAATTGTTCCTGCTTATATTCACTTAATGCATAATCTGGGAGATATCCTTCAATATCATCTTCAAAATCAAAATCATCTTCAAACTTCTGATTGTTTTCATATTCAATAATTGAATTTAGGGATTCCTCATATTCTTCATTATATTCAATTATTGCGGCATCTAAAAATGATTCTGCAGGATATGCTTCTTCAATTCTATTGCGGTATTCATAATACTCTACATCTATATCATCAACTGTTGGAGCTTCATTTTTAATAAAATTTCTAAATTGTATTTGCGGATCTAATGATTCATCGTACATATTATTTTTCATTAAAATTTCACCCCATAGGTACTAAAATCATATTAGAAACTTGCCAAATGATGATTAAGGTTATAATAGTTAATAAAAACCATTTCATCCATTCTTCAAGTTTATTAAGTCCGTCAACAAAGTACTTGGTTTTATCTTTGAATTGTTTCATCTTATTAAACATTCCTTCTATAATATCAAGTTTTTATTTTACAGTTTTATAAAAAATCTAAGTTTTTCTTGTTTTTAAAAAGAGTTTTCTTTTCTTAATTATTATTTTGTAAAACATAGTATATAAAGGTTGTGTATAAATGGATTTAAAAAAGAAATAAAATTATATTTATAACACTTTAGCAAAAAACAAGTAGCTGATAAATACTACTACAATAGCTATAAAAAACATGATTAATCCATGTTTATGAACATCTTCATTTTTCTGAGTTACTAAGTAAAAACCAACAACAATAGCTGCTAGTGGAACTAAAAAAGAAAAAATATATCCAATTACAATAGCTAGTTTGTGTTCATCATTTGCCTCTTCATCTAAATATTTACCGCAATTCGGACATTTTGTAGCACCATTCGGAATATTTAACCCACAATAACTACAATACATTCCCTTTGGATTTAAAGGAGTATCCTGAAACTTAGCTCCGCATTTCTGGCAAAATTTTGTATTGTTTTTTACCTGGCTACCACATTTTGGACAGTATTTCATTTTAATCTTTAATTTTATCTCCACATTCTGGACAGAATTTAGAATCTTTAGCTAATTTACATCCGCATTTAGGACAACTATTTTTAGAATCTTCTTCGAGTTTGTATCCGCATTCCTGGCAAAATGTTGAGTCTGTGTCTAATTTAGCACCACATTCCGGGCAATGAATGAATTTAAACTTATGACCGCATTCAGGACAGAATATACTATCTGCATTTGCCACAACACCACATTCAGGACATGTTACGGCAGGTAATTTTCTTAAATCCAAATTAATTGATCCTAAAGGATTAATATCTAAATATTTATCACGAATATAGTTAACTACAACAGCTACCACCATAGCTATTAAAGTATAGTGATAAGTTAGCATTGATGAATTTAGAGCGGATTTTAAAGTACCTGAAAATACTAGATTTATACTTACATATGCTCCGAAAAATGCAAAAACCAGGTTTGTAATGATTAAATCAAGGTCATTTTCAAAAATAGCTACTTTTATAAATAAAAAACCATAAATAGCCCCTAAAATTATAAAACCAAGATACATTTCAGGACCAGTAACTGAATATAATGTTGCATATAAAATACTTACTGTGATAATTCCTACAATTAGTGCAATAACTCCATTTTTAATTATATTTCCTATATAATCGTCTTGATTCAATAAAACACCCCTATTATAATTTTTAAATAAACTAGTATTTAAAATATGTATAAAATAGTAATTACTTTTTTAAAT
>CAVDAS010000119.1:0-4845 GCA_963606955.1 Bacteroidaceae bacterium | reverse complement strand
CAAAAGTAACATTAGTTAAAATTAAATTACCTACATTATGTATAGGCCCATACATTGTATTACTTTTACCATTAATTAGATTAACATTAGTTAAACTAACAGTATAACCCTCATCTATGTAAAAAATAGCTCCTAACTTATTTGCGTCAATAGTAAATCCTTTACCATCAATGCTAATATTTTTAGAAATATGAATTCCCTCTGTAAAGCTATCCTTTTCAGAATCAGTCATAGTATAATTAAAAGCAAGTGTTAAATTATCTCCACTAGCTGCATCAGTTATTAGATTATTCAAGCCAGTGAATGTTGTACCCATTTTAATAGTTAATGTCTCATTATCAACACTAGCTGTTATATTATACACACCAGCAGGAGCAGTATAATTATATGTAAAAGTTCCATTAACAGTTTTACCAGTAACCGGCACTTGACCCGTAATAGCTAAAGTAACATTCCTAGAAATAGGTAAAACAGCAGTAGTTCCAGATTTATAGAAATTAACAACTGTCACGTTATTAGTAGCTGTTAAATTTAAAACAGCATAAGTATCATGAGTCGCAGTACCATAAATTAAATCATTCCAGTTTGGATTGTTAGTACCCCACCAGTTATCATTAGCCATACAGGAATATCTAGTATATATTGCATTACCATTACTGGTTGCTTTGTTATTAATAAATACAGAGTTACTTACACTAAAACCAGTAGCTGAATTATAGATTGCACCACCGCCAAGGCTACCTGCAGAATTATTAACAAAATTACAACCACTCACAGTAAAACCAGAACCACCATTACTGATTGCACCACCACCAGCAGCATTTGCAGAATTATTAACAAAACTACAATCACTCACAACAGAATTAACACCATAATTAAAGATTACGCCACCACCATACTGATTATTTACAGAATTATTAACAAAACTGCAACCACTCACAGTCAAAGTAGTAGCACTAGTTATTGCACCACCTTCGTTTGCAGAATTATTAACAAAACTACAATCACTCACAACAGAATTAACACCATAATTAAAGATTGCACCACCATAACCAGCACTTGCAGAATTATTAACAAAAGTAACATTTTTCAAAACTAATTTACCCTTAGCATTATTATTGTAAATAGCTCCACCACTACCACTATTAACATTAGCATTAATTAAATTAACATTAGTTAAAGTAAAAGTAACACCACCATCTATATTAAAGATTCTTCCTAAACTATTTGCATCAATTGTATATCCATTTCCATTAATAGTAAGATCTTTAGAAATAGCAATTCCATCAGCAAAAGTACTTTTTTCAGAATCATCCATAGTATAATTAGAATCAAGTGTTAAATTATCTCCACTAGCTGCATCAGTTATTAGCTTATTCAAGCTAGTGAATGTATTATTAGCAGTTGGATTACTTATTTTAATAGTTAATTTCTCATTATCCACACTAGCTGTTATATTATACTCACCAGCAGGAGCCGTATAATTATATATATAAGTTCCATTAACCGTTTTACCAGCAACAGGCATTTGATTAGTAATAGCTAAAGTAACATCACGAGAAATAGGTAAAACAGCAGTAGTTCCATTTCTATAGAACTTAACAGTTACCACACTATTATCAGCTGTTAAATTTAAAACAGCAGAAGGACCACAAGTAAAACCACCGATTAAATTGGTAAAGTCCGGATTGTTAGTACCCCACCAGTTATCATTAGCTATGCAAGATTTAAAACTATAGATTGCATTACCACTATTTGCTTTGTTATTAACAAAAGTAGATTTACTTACAGTAAAACCAGAACCATAATTCAAGATTGCACCACCATAAGAAGTTGCAAAATTACCTACAAAACTACAACCAACCACAGCCAAATTAGCACCCTCATAATTGTAGATTGCACCACCACAGTATCCAGTGTTATTAATAAAATTAACATTATTTAAAGTTAAATCACCATTAATATTAAAAATAGCTCCACCATCCGCATTAATTTTAACATTAGCTAAAGTAACATTACTTAAAGTAACTGTACCACTACGTACTTTAAAGATTCTTCCTAAACTATTTGCATCAATAATATATCCATTACCATTAATAGTAATGTTTTTATCAATAGTAATTCCATATTCGAAATTATCTTTTTCAGAATCAACCATAATATAATTAGAATCAAGTGTTAAAGTAGAACCACTAGTAGCATTATTTATTAGATTATTCAAATCCGTAAAACTTCCACTAGCCCCATTAATAGCTACAAGAGTGTTATCATTTAAAAGTAGTTCATTATTAGAGTTCCCTATCACATTATTAGATTTTGCATCTAGTGTGTTTTCATTTTGTGATTTTAAATCACCATTATCTTTAGATGCCACATCTAAAGATGTTTCTTCGCCCCGAACAGAAGTTATAGCTTCCGTACCTGTATCGTTCATCAAATCTGTACTAACAGTGTTATTAACATTTAATGAAGATACATCTTCAGCACTAGCTATACCAATTGATAGAAATGCTAAAATCAACATTATAAAAATAACATATTTATTTTTAAAAATTTTATATCCCCCATATATAATTATTTTGAAAGGTGAAACTCTCACTATTGGTTCCAAACATGAATTTTAGAACCTAATGAGTTTTATCCACTCCAAAAGAGAGTTTAAATAATATTGGATTTATGTTTCATAACAAATATACAACATTCAAACACAATACATTCCATATGCCAAAAATGGAAAAAATAATGTACACTAATAAATAAGTTAATTTCAATATTTAATAGTTATCATCTAATATTTAGCTAAAATAAAATGTAAAACCAAACAATGTTAAAAAGAGAGAGTGACCCGCAATTTTAATAAAAAAATAGATATTAGTATGATTAATGTATCTTGAAAATTAGGGTTATGGAGATATTATTGGTGGTAGTGTGTTTTATTTAGTTGTTTTTGTGGATATGATTGTTTATTCTTGTTACTATTTGTCCAATTGCTATTAATTCTGCTTGTGTTTGTCCTTGTTGTATTCCATGTGCTCTTAATTGTGTTATTTTTTGATTGTGTTTCATATGGCCAAATGTGGGTTCTACTGAAGGCATTCTTTTAGCATAGATTTCTTTTCCGTCTTCGCTTTGCATTTTCAAGTGCATGTCTTTTGCTAAATCACCACCATAATGCGTGATTATTTTTTGTGTGCTTGATTTACAACATTCTTTGTAATCGGGGCAATTTTTACAGGTTTTATATGATTCTGCGTAGTAGAATGTTTTTGTTCCATGTGATGTTTGTTGAGTTTTGTGTTTAGTTAGTTTTTGGTTGTTAGGACAAGTGCAGTATGAAAAGTCTTTGCTGAATGTGAAATTATATTTTGAATAGGGGCTTAAATCTTCTTTATGATGTTTGAATAGTGTTGCTAATTCCTTATTTAGGATGTATGCATCCCATCCATGTTTTTTTATTGCTTTTAGGTTTTCTTCTGTGTAATATCCATTATCAGCTACAAGTGTTGTTCCTTCTGGTATTTTTCCATATAATTCTTCATAGTGTTCGAATTGTTTTACGAATTCATGATGATCACTAGGATTTGTTGAAATCATAGTTGCTAAGATTAATCCTGTTTCTAAGTCTGTTATGTTATGTATTTGATATCCCATGGTCATATTTTTCTTTTTGTTAGGTCTCCATACACATTCAGAGTCTGTTAAGTTTACAGTGTTTTGTGAACTATTTTGCAAATGTTCATATGCATTTTCCATTTTCTCAAGAGTTTTTTTGAGGATTTCGTATTGCATTTTTTATCTGCTTTTTTGCAGGATATTTTAATTTATCATCATCCAAATGTTTTTCAGCGAATTCAACAGCTTTTTTATATTTTTCTTCGAATTCATCACTTCCAGGGTCACATTTTATAGAATTACCATCATTGTTTTCTCCAAATATTTCATCTTCTTCTTCATTATTTTTGATGATTTCATAAATCGTGTTTAAAATTATTTGCATTTGATTTTCATCAGCCACATTATATGAAGAAGCATTAGCCTCAATACTAGTACTATCTAAAGCTAAACCATTCAATTTAATTAAACCAGTTTCTTTAGCATACTTAACAAATTCTAACAAAGCTTTAGCAATAAACTCCGGATAATTCTTATAAAACCTATTAATAGTTCTAAAATCCGGAGCATCAAATCCACATAAATAAATATAGGCCATGTCTGTGCGAACACGCCTAGCAATAGCACGACCAGAAGCTAATCCTTCAACATAACCCAAAATAATTGGTCTAAGAAGAACACGAGGATGATAAGCAGGATTACCGCGAGTATCCCAATGATTTTCTTCCCATTTGCTAAAATCCATTCGACCAACAATTTCTTTAATAAGATAACAAGGATGGTTCTCTGGAATATAATCTCTTATATCATCAATATTAAAACGTTCATCAATATGGTCTTTCTTAAATGCCATTTTCAACACCACAAATAATTCAAATTCACTAATAATATATTTATATTATGTTATTAATAAAACTAACACCTTACATTAAAAAAAGAGAAAAAAATAATAGAAAATTAGAAAAAAATAATAAAAATGTGGGTCACCCTCAAAGAATTAATTAAATTATATTTAAATAGTATTTATCCTAATTAAAAATAAAAAAAAGAAAAGTGAATAGCTAAATTCACTCTTAAGAAATAGTTATTTTATTTCCAACCTGATAATCATTCCAGATAGAAGTAATAATGTATTTGCCCCTGTTTAAATTAATATTTAAACTAGCTACACCATCATTACCAGTAATTTTACTGTAGAAGACACCATTAATGTTAAATCTAACTGTTTGATTA
>CAVDAS010000118.1:0-4867 GCA_963606955.1 Bacteroidaceae bacterium | reverse complement strand
TGTAGTTTTGTTAATAATTCTGCAGGTACTTCTGGTGGTGCAATCTATACTAGTCCATATTCTGTTTTGACTGTGAGTGGTTGTAGTTTTGTTAATAATTCTGCAACTTCTTGGGCTGGTGCAATCTATCATAATGGTAAGAGTGTGACTGTGAGTGGTTGTAGTTTTGTTAATAATTCTGCAGGTACTTCTGGTGGTGCAATCTATAATCTGGGCACGGTTTTGACTGTGTGTGGTTGTGCTTTTGTTAATAATTCTGCGATTATAGGTGGTGCAATCTATAATCCTCATTCTGGTTTGAGTGTGAGTAACTCTACTTTTGTTAATAACAAAGCAACTGTTAAGGGTGATGCAATTTATACTTATGAGGATGGTACGGCTAATGATAATTGGTGGGGTACTAACAATCCAAACTGGGGTGCATTAGTTTGTGTTGAAGAGGAAGCTAAGTTTACTCATGATTCTTACGCTGTTTTAAATTTAACAGCTAATTCTACCTCTGTAGCTATTAATTTCTATAGAAATGGAGCTAATACTGTTTTACCTTTTTCCAGGGATATTACTTTAGCTATTACTGGTCAAGATCCTGTTACTGGTAAAATTGATAATGGAATTTATACATATGATTATACTGCTCCAATTGGTGAGTATAATATAACAGCTACTGTGGATAATGAGAAATTAACTCTTAGTTTGAGTAATTTGATAACTGATGTTTATGTGGATCCTGTAAATGGTGATGATTCTAATAACGGAACTAGCTGGAATAATGCTGTTCAAAGTATTAGCAAAGCAATGAAGCTAGTGCAACCTAATGGTAAGATTCACCTTGCAAATGGAACACACAAAGTAGATAGTCAAATAGCTATTGCTAAAACTGTAGCTATTATTGGTAATGGAACTAAAACAATTATAACAAATAATAAAACTGGTAAAGGAGTATTTAATATAACTGCTAATAATGTAGCTATTTATAATTGTAGTTTTGTTAATAATTCTGCAGATTTGGGTGCTGCAATCTATAATAATGGTGGTTCTAATTTGACTGTAAGTGGTTGTAGTTTTGTCAATACTACTGCACAGTATGGCGGTGGTGCAATTTATAATTATGGTGGTTCTGATTTGACTGTGAGTGGTTGTAGTTTTGTTAATACTACTTCTACAAATGGAAATGGTAATGCAATTGGTAGTTCTGTGTCTTGCACAGCTACTGATAACTGGTGGGGTACTAACAATCCTGACTTTAAGAAATTGCTCACTGATAATGTTGCTCATGATTCTGATGCTGTTTTAACTTTAACAGCTACTAATAACAAAGTAACTGTTAATTTCTATAAGAATGGAACTGCTGAGGTTTTACCTATTTCCCGTAGTTTAACTTTAACTATTGGTGATAAAACTGAGAATAAAGAAATTAATGGAACTTTTACAACCGATTACGAGGCTCCTGCAGGTAATTATGCCATAACAGCTAGTGTTGATAATGAAAAGCTATCTGTTGGCTTTGTTAATTATGTTTATGTAGATTATAATAAAGGTAGTGATTTAAATACTGGTGCTAGCTGGAATACTGCAGTTAAAACTATTGCTCATGCAATGAAGATAGTACCTGAAAATGGTAAGATTTACCTTGCAGATGGAATTCATATTGTAGCTACTCAAGTAACTATTGATAAAACAATAGCTATTGTAGGTAATGGATCTGATACAGTCATATATAATGATGCGGATAATAATAATACCCGTATATTTAATATAACTAAAAATAATGTAGCTATTTATAATTCTACTTTTGATGGTGGTGTGGATATTACGTTTGCTGGTAATGGTAGTGCGATTTATAGTACTGGTGCAAATATCACAGTTAATGGATGTACTTTTAGGTATAACCAAGCAAGTAACGAAGGTACAATTTATAATAAAGGTGCTAATTTCACTATAGAAAATAGTATTTTCGAGGAGAATTATGTAGGTATGCATGGAGGTGTTATTTCTAATTCTGGAGATAATTTCACTCTTAGAAATAGTACTTTTACTGAAAATGCGGCATCTAATTATGGTGGTGTAATCCGTAATTATGGTGCTAATTTCATCATAGAAAATAGTAATTTTGCTTATAATGGTGCAGTTCAAGGTGGTGTAATAGCTAATAGTGGAGATAATTTCACTATTTGGAATAGTACTTTTACTGATAATGATGCAAAGTATGGTGGTGTAATCCTTAATTCCAAAAGTGCTAATTTCACTATTTGGAATAGTACTTTTACTAACAACAAATTAAATGTTGGTGCTAATCACACTACTGAACATCAAGGTGGTGTAATCTATAATTATCAAGGTGCAAATTTCGTAGTAGGAAATAGTACTTTTACCGGTAATGGAATAGAGTATGGCCAGTATGATAATGTTAGGTTTGAAGGTGGTGTTATTTATAATTCAGGTACGAATTTAACTGTAATTAATAGTAATTTCACTGATACTATGACATATGTCTGTGATGGTGGTGTTATTTATAATAATGCTACTAATTTCACTTTAAAAGATAGTACTTTCAGCAATAATGTTGCAGAACAAGGTGGTGCTATTTACATATATGATGAAGCAGATAGTGTTATTGTTATAAGTAATTCTACTTTTAATGACAATAGTGCAACATCTACTCAAGGTGGTGCTATTTGGATATCTGCAAACATTGAGGAAGTCTTTAATAACTTCACTCTAGAAAATAGTACTTTTACTAACAATAGGGCATCTTACGGTGGTGCTATTTATAACATGGCTGCATATTTAGCTGTAATTAACAGTAATTTCACATATAACTCTGCATATGATGGTGTTGCTGGTGCTATTTATAGCCGTGGCGGTAGTTTAATTGTAAGTGAGTCTAATTTCATTAATAACTCTGCACTGGATAATGCAGGTGCTATTTACAGCGAGGATTCTAGCTTTTCTATAAGTAATTCTGATTTCGCTAATAACACTGCAAATGGTGAAGCTGGAGCTATATATTCAGGAAATGGCGAGTTTACAGTATCTACTTCTGTATTTAATAATAACTCAGCAGGTTATGCAGGAGCTATTGAATTTAATGGTGGTAATTATAAAATAAATAATTCCCAATTTAATAATAATTCTGCATATGGTTCTATCTATGGTGGAATTATCTTCTTGAATTCAGGTAGTCTTGAAATAATTGGTTCTGAATTTAATAACAACTCTGCAGCTAATGCTGGTGGTGTTATTTATAATAATAAGGGCGCTATTTTAATAAATAAATCTGCATTTTATAATAGCTCTGCAGATAATATTGGTGGTGTTATTTATAATTCTGCTTTAGCTGATAACTTAGAAATTATTGATTCCACATTTGATAGTAGTTCTTCAAAATTCTATGATGGAGGTGCTATCTGGAATGGTGCTAATACTATTTTAATAAACGGATCTACATTTACTAATAATGTTGCAAATTATGCTGGTGCAGCTATTTACAATTATAACTGTGGTGATGCTAAAATAGATAATTCTACATTTACTAACAATCTTGTAAATTATGCTGGTGCAGCTGTTTATAATTATAATGCTAATTTAACTGTACTTAAATCTTCATTTAGTGATAATGTAGCAAGTAAAGGTGTTGATATTTACAATGCTAAAGGTGCTTATCTTAATTTATCTGATAATACTTACTCCGGAATTGTAAGTGCTAAAACTGATATTTACAATGAAGGAATTATTGTTTCACCAGTTACTGCTGTTGTTTTAGATAATATGACTTTTTACACAACACCAGATCAAAAATTCGTATTATTTGCTAATATTAATACTGCTGATGGTGCTAGTGTAGCTGGCGGATTATTTAACTTTACTATTAATCCTAATAATTATTCTGCATCCAGTAATGATGATGGTAGCTATAATTATGAGTATACTCTTTTGGATCATGGCAGATACTTAGTTAATGCATCTTATGGCGGTGCAACTAACATGACTGTTAATACTGGAGTTTTAGTAAGTCAATATGTCCCAGATATAAGTGCTAAAGCTGATGATATTGTTTATGGTGAAACAGCTAAAATAATTATAACTCTTCCAGAGGATGCTAAAGGTAATGTAACTACAAGTATTGGTGATAAATCTTATACTGGTCAAGTTAGTGCTGGTAAAGCTACTATTGAGGTTTCCGGATTAAATCCAGATAATTACGAAGTTAATTTAACTTATACTGGTGATGAAAAATACATATCTAAAAATCTAAGTACAATATTCCATGTATCTAAATCATCAAATTATAATTTAACTATTCCTAAAGATGTTAAAGTTGGCGAAACTGCTACTATAACCTTTAATATTCCTGATGGTGCTACTGGTGAAGTTATTATATCTATTGATGGTGTAAATAAAACAGCTACTGTTGATGGTGGCAAAGCTAGTGTTGAATTTACTAATTTAACTGCAGGTAGCCATAATGTTGTTGCAAATTATTCTGGTGATAATAGATATGCTGCAGGACTTGTTGCAGGTGTTGTAAATGTTACTAAATGGAAATCTGATATAGACTCAAAATTACCAGGGGATCTTAAATATAATGATACTGCTGTAATTATTATTTCTCTTCCTGGGGATGCAAATGGATGGGTTATTGTTACAGTTGGAGATAAAAATTACACTGCTCGTGTTGTAAATGGTAAGGCAAATATAACTACTGATCCATTAGCTATTGGCGAATACCCAGTTAGTGTAAATTACACTGGTGATAATAAATACTATGGTAGTGTAAAACTTGTTGGAAGTTTTAAAGTAGATAGAGCAACTCCTGAAATAAATATAACTGCTAATGACATTGTATTTGGTGAAAATGCAATTGTTA
>CAVDAS010000117.1:0-4956 GCA_963606955.1 Bacteroidaceae bacterium | reverse complement strand
CCTGATCCACTTCCTGAGCCAGAACTTGAGCTTGATCCACTTCCTGAGCCGGAGCCTGAACTTGAGCTTGATCCACTTCCACTTCCGGTTCCTCCATTTCCAGTTCCACTACTGTCAGTACTTGGGGAATCGTTGAGTGTTGTGTTATTTCCAATACCGTTGCCAGAATCACCGCTACCAGAATCTACACTATTTAAATTACTGAAAATTGGATTTTCACTGTTAGTTATTCCATAAGCAGCAACACCGGCAGCAATACATATAACAATTATGATAGAAATTATTATATTTGATTTTTCCAAGGTATTACCTCCATTTTTATTAATAATTGTAATTATTACTATTAATAGCACATTTTTTTACAATAATAATATATTGATTTATTTAATTTATAAATTTAATCTTAGTATTATTTATTTTTGATTATTTAATAAAAAAATACTTTATATTATTTATAATTTTCTATTTGTCATATAAACTATGTTTTATATATGGATGTTGGCTATAAATATTATATGTTAGTTTCTAATTATTTTTGAAAAGAGAGGTGACACATTTGAAAGACAGAATAGTTATATCCCCAACATCTCGTCAAGAGGGCCATGCAGAACTTGTCATGGAAGTTGATGATGAAGGGATTGTTACAAAAGGTAGATATTTAAGTATCACTCCGGTTAGGGGTTTAGAAAAAATGGTCGCAGGTAAAAATCCTGAAACAGCACCTGTGTTATGTCAAAGGATTTGTGGTGTCTGCCCAATACCACATACTTTAGCTTCTGTAGAAGCTGTTGATCATTCATTAGATATTGAAGTTCCTAAAGCAGGAAGATTATTAAGAGAAGCTACTTTAGCTGCACACAGTGTTAACAGTGCTGCAATTCATCATTTTTTAGTTGCTCCTGATTTTGTACCTGATGAAGCTTTTACAACTGCAGTTAAAAGTGTATCTGCTGTTAGGAAAAATGTACAATATGTAGTTGATATGCTTGCTGGTGAAGGTATACACCCATCTGATATTAGGGTTGGGGGTATGGCTAGAAACATTACTTCTGCTACTAAAAACAAATTAATCGACAGATTAAAAGAATTTAAACCAGAAGTTGAAAAACATGTTGAATTAATGAAAGAATTCATTTTAGCAAAAGATATTCCTAAAGATTTAGGTGTTGTGGATGTACCACTTTTTGCATCTAGTGCATCTTATGGTAATCTTGATGAATTCGATTATGACCACTTCTCAGAAGTCTTACCTGAAGCTTGGTATGATGATGAAGATATAGGTAAAAAAGCATGTACCACTATTCCATTAATCAATGGTAAAAATGTTGAAACAGGTCCTAGAGCAAGGATGGAAAAATTCAACGGATTTAAAGACAAAGGTGTAGTTGCTCAACATGTAGCTAGAGCTGAAGAAATGTTAAATAACTATAATTTAACTATTGACCTCCTTGAACAAATTGATACTTCTGCTCCAGCTAGAGCTGATTACGATGACAGAGGTACTGGTAAATTAGGTATTGGTGTAGTCGAAGCTCCTAGGGGTACTAATGTGCATATGGCTACTGTTAAAGATAGTAAAATCCAATTCTACTCAGCTATTGTACCAACTACTTGGAATATTCCAACTATGGGACCAGCTACTGAAGGATTCCACCACGAATTTGGACCTCATGTTATTAGAGCTTACGACCCATGTTTATCCTGTGCAACTCACGTAATGGTAGTTGATGATGAGGATAAAAGCATACTTAAAAACGATATGGTGAGAATATAAGGGGCTGGGAGGAAATTATATGCCTTATCATGCAGAGACAATCGTAGTAGGATGCGGAAATATTTTATTTAAAGATGATGGTTTTGGACCAAATGTAATTCATAAATTAGAAGAATATTTCGAAGACAAAGAAATGCCTGACGAAGTTATGTTTATTGATGCGGGGACTGGAGCAACACATTTTATTTTTTCTCTTCCTGATGAATATTGGAAAAAAGTTATTGTAGTTGATGTTGTTGAGTTTGATGCAGAACCAGGAACTGTAAAAGTATTTAGCCCTTATGACATGCCTAGAGGAAAATATGAAAATGTTCATTCTTGGCCTGTTGAAGAACCTCTTCATGAGCTTGCTAAAGATTGTGAGGTAATTATTGTTGGATGCAAACCTCAAGAGATTTCCTCTCCTGATGTTAAAATGGGTTTAAGTGAACCTGTTGAAAAGGCAATTCCTGAGGCTATGGATATTATTTTAAAAGAAATCGGGGTAAAATAATGTTTGATAAAATTAAAAATGCTTTCGGTGGTTCTGATAAACCTAAAGCAAAAACCAAACAAAAAGTAGAATCTGCTCCTGAAGTTGAAAAAACAGCTCCTGCAGCAGAAACCAAAAAAGAAGCAGCAACCAATAAACCACGTATAGGTTACATTCACTTAAGTGGTTGTACTGGAGATGGTATGTCCTTAACTGAAAACTATGACATTTTAGATGTTGTACTTACAGAAATGGTCGATATTGTTTATGGTCAAACTTTAGTTGACTTATGGGAAATGCCAGAAATGGACTTATGTTTAATTGAAGGTTCTGTATGTTTACAAGACGAACACAGTGTACATGAACTTTTAGAAGCTAGGAAAAAATCTAATTTGATTTGTGCATTTGGTTCTTGTGCTATGAATGGTTGTTTCACAACTTATGCTCGTGGTGGACAACAAGCTCAACCTAAACATGAATCTTTCTTACCAATTAGTTCATTAGTAAAAGTAGATGTAGCACTTCCAGGTTGTCCAGTATCTCCTGAAATGATTGCAAAAACTGTTGTTGCATTATGTAATGGTGATATGGAATACTTACAACCAGCACTTGATTTAGCAACTTGCGGCACTGCATGTGGTTGTGATTTATTAAACAGCATTATCCGTCAAGGATTATGTTCTGGTTGTGGAAGCTGTGCTCTTGCATGTCAAACTAGAGCTATAGATATGGTGGAAGGTAGACCTACTATCAATACTGACAGATGTATTAAATGTGGTTCTTGTTACACAATGTGTCCAAGAGCATGGTTACCTTTAACACAAATTAAAAAGGATACAGGACTTTAGGAGGAGTTGATTATGGTATTAGGTACTTATAAAGAAGCTGTAGCAGCTAGATCTACTGAAAAAAGAATTCAAGATGTAGCTCAAGACGGTGGTATTGCTTCTGCATTACTTATTTATGCATTAGAAAATAATATTATTGAAGGTGCTGTTGTAGCTGGCGATCCTGGTGATGACTGGGCTCCTGTTGCTGAAATAGCTACCACTGCTGATGAAATTCTTGAAGCTGCTGGAACTAAATATTCAATGTCTCCTAATGTATGGGGATTAAAAGAAGCAGCACGTCAATACGGTCTTGAATCAATAGGAACTGTTGTTACTCCTTGTCAAATGCAAGGTATTAGGAAAATGCAATCTTATCCATTTTCCACAAGATTCATTGCTGATAAAATCAACTTATTAATTGGTATTTTCTGTATGGAAAACTTCCCAATGGCTTCATTAGATACTTTTACTAAAGGTTTAATGGATGTTGATTTAGATAATGTAACAAAAATGGATATTGGAAAAGGAAAATTCTGGATATATACTGAAGGTAGTGATGAACCTCAAGGTATTCCATTAAAAGCTACTCACGGATATGAACAAGCAGCATGTAATATTTGTAATGATTATGTTTGTGAATTTGCAGATATTTCAACAGGATCTGTTGGTGCTCCAGATGGCTGGTCTACTGTATTAACCAGAACTGATGCGGGTGTAGATGTTTTTTCAGCTGCTGTAGATGCTGGTTTAATTGAAACAAAACCTATTGAAGAGGTAAAACCTGGTCTTGGTTTACTTGAAAAATTAGCTAAAGGTAAAAAAGACAAAGGTAAAAAAGAATTAGAAAGAAGAGCAAAAATGGGAGTTATGACTCCTACTTATTACTAAATCTTCTTTTTATTTTTTTTATTTTTTTTTATAAAGTTGTAACTGTACAACCTTCTTTTTCAACAATTACTGTGTGTTCTTTTTGACTTACAAGACATCCTGTTTTTTCTTTAAGTGGATGGTATGGATAAATAGCCATTGCTTCAGATAATTGTTTTAAAGATGCATTTAATCTATTTTCTTTAAATTCTTTTGTTAACCATCTTTTAGAAAATGGCAAATATTGATAATTGTGTTTAATATGATTTAATACTTCTTTTGTGTGTTTTAATCTAAATGGTTTGTTAGCTAAAAATGAGTAAATGTAAGTTCCGGGAGCATCATTTACAAATCCAATTCCATCAGTTGCAAATGGTTCAATAGCTATTGCTTGACCTTCTTCTAAAATTGTTTCATCATGATTGTCTATATTTGGAATAGAAATTCCTGCGTGTAAATTGTACTGTTCTAAGCTATGTCCTGTAAGATTAGCTATTGGGTTTAGTTTATATTCATTAATAGCTTCTTCAACAGCAGCACCAATTTCTCCTACGGTTACTCCTGCTCTAACAGTACTTATAGCTGCTTCTAATCCTGCTGCAGATGCTTCAATAATATTTTGCCTTAAATTGATTTCATCTTGACTAAAACGTTCATCTAAATTTTTACCTGGAGCCATTACTGTAATAGCTGAATCTGCAATATAACCATCAATTTCAGTACCTAAGTCTAATTTAACTAAATCTCCTGCATAAATCATTGTTTCGTCATTTAAGGGGGAAGTATAGTGTGCTGCTACTTCATTTATAGAAACATTACATGGAAATGAAATCCCTGCTCCTTTTTTAATAGTTTCATTTTCTACAAATTCAACTAAATCGAGTACTAATGTTCCTTCTTTAATCATTTTTGAGGCTTCTTCTCTTATTTCAGAAAGAATTTTGCCTGCTTTTAAATAAGAATCAATCATCTTAACAAACCTTTTTTTAATTATTATAATAATATTTATATAC
>CAVDAS010000116.1:0-5239 GCA_963606955.1 Bacteroidaceae bacterium | reverse complement strand
CCAAAAAATATTAAAAAACAAATCAACTCCAAAAGTTAATTTTTTCCCATCCTCTAAGCAAAAATAGAAAAAAATAAAAAATAATAACAGATCACTAAAACAAACTATAATTCACACAAAAATTTCTTAACTTTATAGCAGTGTTTAAGTAGTATACTCTGCATTGATTTTCACATAATCATAAGTTAAATCACAACCCCATGCAGTGGCTTTTGATTTTCCTTTATTAAGGTTGACATTTACAATAACCTCATCACCAAGCATTATTTTTTCAGCTCTTGCGAGATTATCTGTTCCTTCAAAAGCAAGAATTTCACCATCTTTTACAAGGTCAACATCATCTTTTTCATTAGCTATAGCTATTGTTACTGTATCTGCACTTACATCTGCTCCAGAATAACCAATTGCTGAGACTATTCTTCCCCAGTTTGGATCACCGCCAAATACTGCAGATTTAAATAAAGGAGAAGTTACAATTGCTTTTGCAGCTAATCTGGCTTCACCAATATTTTTAGCATTATTAATATTAGCTTCTATAACTTTAGATGCACCTTCGCCGTCCCTAACCATTTTTTTAGCTAAATCAATACAAAGATATTCTAAAGCTTTCTGGAAATTAGAATCAATTTCACCATCATTAACTATATTGACTCCTGATGCACCATTTGCCATAAGTAAACATGTGTCGTTTGTACTTTCATCACCATCAACAACAATCATGTTAAAACTTTTATCAACAGCTATTTTAAGAGATTTATTAATATCATCCCTTTCCATTATTCCATCAGTTACAATATATGACAACATAGTTCCCATATTTGGAGCAATCATTCCACTGCCTTTTGTAATTCCTGCAATTTTAACTTTTTTACCATTTGTTAATGTAACTTCAAGTGCGCATTGCTTAGGAATCTTATCTGTAGTCATAATAGCTTTTACAGCATCTAATGAGCTTTCAGGCGTATTATTCAATTTAGGAAATACATCACAAGCTACTTTAGTAATAATATCCATTGGCATTTTGCGCCCAATAACACCTGTTGAAGAAATAGCTATTTCATCTTTAGAAACATTTAATTCCCTAGATACTAATTCAACTAATGTTTCACAATCCTTTATTCCCTGATTAGCTGTAAAACAATTAGCATTTCCACTATTAACAAATACTGCTGAAACTTTTCCTTTTTCAACTACTTTTTTAGTATAAATTACTGGAGCAGCTACTATTTTATTTGATGTAAATACAGCTGAAGCATTACTATTTTTACTTACAATGACTGCAACACCATATTTTCCTTCTTTAGCCCCTGCTACTTTAAGATTATCAATAACAGATAATCCCCCATCAAGTTCTCTAAATATCATATTACTCCCTTAAAAAAAAATAAAATTAATCAGTGTGATTTAAATTTGTGTCCCCGTTATAAAGAATATTTGACTCATCTACCTCTGAATCATAAACAACATCACTGTTTGTGTCGTTTAAATTTGTAGTCATCTCCTGAGTAACATTTTCAACATGTGTTGTATTGTTTACAGCATCAGCACTATCATCTGAAATAGACATTGATACACCAATTCCTGCACCTATACAAAAAGCTATCAATGCTATAATCATAAATACAACCGTTGTTCCATCGTTTTTAGGCGCCACATTAATCCCTTTCTTTTAATTTAATTAATTATTTTTTAAATCACTCTTATTTAAACATTAAGACAATAATGCATAAACAAGTACCAGTATTATTCCAATAAATCCAAACATTCCTAATCCGAATATAGACAAAACATATACAAATATAAAGACAAATGCAAATATTCCTATTAATTTGCCTTTTTGATTTTCAATTAAATCTATAATTGTTCTTGAAAATTCAGAAGGAATATTATAAGCATATAACCCATTAGCTAATTCAAATACGACTAATGACAAAGGAGATGTTGAATTTAAATTATCAACTAATTGAGCCCTCTCACCAGCTTCTCTCCTACTTCTACCAATTCCAGCTCTGATTTTTGCACCATTATCTAAGGCAAACCAAGCAGAATCAAGTCCTGCACGAATAGCTAAATCTTTTGATGGGAATCTGGCTATGAAATCATCACCGCCCTCCCTATAACCTTCCAATTCACCTTCACATTCTGTTTCAATGAAATTTTTAATTCCTGTCATTAATTCAACAAGTTTATTTCTACCATTTTTACTGATAAAACCAGTTGAATCTATTAAATCAATGAATAAATAATTTTGAAATTCTTTAGGTTTAGACTGCATTAATTTAAATGGTGCATCAAATACAAGCGCATATTCCCCACCAAGTTTAGTAAATGCAACACCTGGAAAATTTCCAACATTTTGAGTATAATTAATAGACCTCTCAATAGAAGCTGCTCCAGTCATACCAACTGCAGAAACAATTGGAACACCTTTATCAAATCCTATTCCAATAAGTTCAATAGCTACTCTTATTGCATCATTTTTACTTAACATCCTTGCAACAAGTTCTGTAGAGCTCTTTTCAACTATCTTTCCTTTCTCATTTTCAATAATTTTTACAAATATATTGATTAAATTAGATGGATGGGGAAGCTCAACATAGAAATAACGGTCACTACCCATAATAATATTACTTACAAGTGCATATTCTTCAACTTTATTTTCAGCTGCTTTTAATTCATAAAAATTATAGTCATCTGGAAGATTTTCTACACCAATATCTCTTTTAAGATTTTCTAAAATACTGTTAGATGTAATTTCAGCTTTTTCAAGTTCAAAAAGAATAGTTTGAGTATAATTAAACAACTCTACATATTCTGTTTCCACAGAATTTGTTGGAAAAAACTTAGTTCCAACACTAATTGGATTGAGTTTTGTAGATAGCTTAATAATTTCCTTAGTTAAGGTATTAACCATCCAAACCTCCTCCTTTTTCTAGCTCAATCTCAAAATCCCCAGGTTTTTCTAAAAGCATGTCTGGTTTAACAGAAACAAATGGGAATTTCCAGGATCCAAGCCTTCCAGCTATAGTACTGGCAATATTTCTTGAATTTTTCTTAATAAATACTTCATCATGAGTACTTACACGAACAAGAACATTATATGGAGCATGTTCAGTAACTTCATCAGCTAACATTATATTTAACTCAAAAGTACCTGGTTTTGTAAATAAATCGTTACGAACAGCTATTAATGGTTTTTTCTCAAGCCTTAACCTATCAGCAACTGTAACAGATATATTACCTGCATTCTTAACAGCTAATTTGTAATCTTTCGGATGGACTAATACAAAAATAACATAAGGAGCAGCTACTTCCACATCATCAACCATGTCCACAATCTTATTAAACATAGGTATTTTAGAAAAAACCTTTTCTAATTTAGAATTAGCATCACTATCATTATCTATACGAATTATTGCCTGTTTAGCAATGTTTAATGGTGAAATTTCTAAACCTTCTTTACCAGTATAAACATCCCATCTTTTAAAGTTTAATTCTTTGATAATTTCATCGGAAATGTGTTGCAAAATGTTTTTATCCTTTTTAGGTGATTTAGGTTTTCCAAATGTAAGTCTATCATTTTCTATTACAAAAGGAATCCTCATAGAGTTAATATTTTTAAATTCTGCAGCATAATCTCTAAATTTATCATTAGATAAAATTTTAGCTTTTTCATTACTAGCTATATTAAGAATAAAATGATCTGCATCGTTACCTGCTGGAACTTCCTCTACATTTTCACTTTCCAACAATTTTTCAAATTTTTCTTTATCATCAATATCATGACGGAGTGATGCATCAGCAATTATTACAAATTCATCACCACTTTCCTCTAAAGATTTAACCGCAGCTAAAATATTGGACATTTGAGGTTGTGAATTTTCATTTTTTGTACTATATGCAACATTTGAAGCATCAACAACAACTTTCACATTATCACCTAAAATCTATTTAATCAATATATAATATTTGTAAATTCTATATTTAAATTTAATTAAGAAGCTAGCTAAATGCTATTTCTCGGATACTCCCCAAATAAAAATCTTTCTCCACCAACTTTATTAAGAAATATTCTAATTGTATCCTCAGTAATTTCATATACATTATATGAATTCTTATCATCACCTCTAAGTTTATTAGAAGATAATGATCCTGCATTAACAAACAAAGTGTTGTTTATTTTCCAAATATTTGGAACATGTTTGTGTCCTGCAAGTACTAAATCCACTTCATGGTCAGTTAATGTTTTAAGAACATCACCAGCATCAGTTAATACATTGCGTTCCCTACCCGTTTTTGGAATAGGAATTACATGATGATGAAGAACAACAATGCTAAATAACTCATCAATAACACACTGATCTAATTGATGTTCCATCCAAAGATGCTGTGGCCTACCAATATTTCCACTAGAAATATCTGGAGAACTACTGTCTAATCCTATAACCACAAATTCATCATCTTTTGTGAGTTTCCAGCTACATTCACCTATCAATTCTTCAAAAGTTTCATAACCTAAATTACGCGCATCATGATTTCCAGGTACAGCAAATAATGGTGGGTCAAACATTCCCAAATATTTAGTAGCTTGAACAAATTCTTTATAATACCCATTATTAGTTAAATCACCTGTTAAGACTATCATATCAGGATTTATAGCATTGATTTCAGCTACAGCTTTCATGAAAATTTCTTCATCAAATCCTAATTCACCAACATGTAAATCAGAAATATGTACAATAACTGACATATTATTATCCTATTGGGTTAATTTTAAGATAGCTTCTGCAAGATCCCCGTTAGTTTCTTCTAAAGCTGCTTTTGCATCATCTTCAGACACATTTGCTTGATTAGCTACCATTTCAATATCTTCATCAGGAATAACAAGTTCTTCATCAATTGCTACTTCCTGTGCATTACCAGTTACTTGATAAGTTTCTTGACCCATTACATTCATTAAACTTACTTCAGCATTTGGAATGACTAATTCTTTATCTTCTAAACGGATAATGACTTCTTTAACTCCTTTAAGGTCTTTCATGTCCATTCCCATCTTTTTCATTTGTCTTTCCATTTTTTTCATTTGTTTTGCATTCATACCAGGTATCATAATATTATCCTCATTAATTTAATATTAGTAAATGTTTATGTTTTTTAATCTTATTAAAATTAATTATGAAATTCCAATGCTATCAAGCTAACTTTTTTTCTATTTTTTTAAAATCCTTGGCTCGAGTTG
>CAVDAS010000115.1:0-5305 GCA_963606955.1 Bacteroidaceae bacterium | reverse complement strand
ATTATTAAAAAATATGAAAAATAAGAAAAATATTATCTAAAGTTTACGGCATTGTATTTTTCATGATGAATTCTAGATTTGTCAAATTTATCCATGAATTGGTTTTTTAAACCTTCTTTTGGATAACCTAATGTGATTATACAAAATACTTTTAGATTTTCATCATCAATGCCTATTAACTTAGCTATTTTAGCCATACGCTCTTCTTCTGGAGCTACTCCATTCCAAAGACCGCCTAAACCTAAATTACAAGCTTCAAGCAACATATTTTCAGCTGCTGCACTCATATCCTGCTGCCACATTGTTTTATAAAATGCCCTTTCAATATTAGCTACAAGTACAATAGCTACAGGAGTATCAGTGACTCTAGGTTTTATTTCACCTATTTTTTTAAGAGTATCTTTGTTTTTAACAACAACAAACTCCCAAGGTTCAGCTTTAAGTCTGCTTCCAGGAGCCTGCATAGCTGCTTTAAGGATTTTTTCTATTTTTTCATCTTCAACATCTTTAGAGTCATATTCACGAATACTGCGTCTTGTATTTACAACTTCTTCAAAATCAGCCATAAAATCACCTTATATAAATTCTTTTAAAAACTTAATCATATTTAAATGTTTAATCCCCTCCCTGGAAAAATCAAAATCATCCATACTTATAACAAACTTTTCAAAATTATCATCAATTAGTTTAAGAGGTCTAAATTCACTATCCCCTATTTCTTCTGAAGCTAGTTGGAAACAAACTTGAACATAGACTTTACGTTTGTTTTTACGGCAAATAAAGTCAACTTCATAATTTTTAATTTTACCAACAGAAACCTCATAACCATGTCTTAGAAATTCCATATATACAATATTTTCTAAAATTCCCCCGATGTTTTGCTGTTTTTCACCCAATAAAACTGTTATAAAACCATGATCTGTGACATAATACTTTTCAGATAGTTTAAAAAATTTTTTGCCTTGAATATCTTCCCTTGGTAATTTAGAGATTATTAATGCATCTTCTAAATATTGTAGATAATTATAGATTGTATTATTTGAAAACCCCACATCAAAATGCTTTAAATATTTAGAAATATTAGTGACTGAAAAAGGATTTCCAATATTATCAAATAAATATAAAATTAGCCTATGTAACAAATTAACATCCCTTAACTTATATTTTTCAACTACTTCCTTTAAAACAATAGAATTATAGATATCATTTAAATAGTCTATTTTTTGTTGATTATCCAAAGCTAAGGTAAATGGCATTCCCCCATATTTAAAATACTCTTGAAATAATTCCATTTCATCATTTCCAGATTTATAGCTTAAAAATTCATTAAATGAAAAAGGATGCAACTTTATTTCCATATATCTGCCAGCTAAAAAAGTTGCAAGTTCACCAGAAAGTAATTTAGAATTAGATCCAGTAATATAAATATCACAGTCAAAACTAACCCTATAACCAGTTATAGCTTTTTCCCATTTTTCAACATTTTGTATTTCATCAAAAAGAAGATAAAACCTTCCAGAAATATTTTTAGTTAAATTTAAAACTAATTCATCCAATTCCTCTTTTGTTTTTAAAGAATTATATTCAATAGATTCAAAATTTATTAAAATTATATTTTCATCTTTTATTCCCTTATTTTTAAGTTCTTCAATGATTAAATTTAAAAAATAGGATTTACCGCACCTTCTAATCCCAGTTATGACTTTGATTATGTCTTTATCAATTAAAGGCCTAATTTTATCCATATATAATTCCCGATTAACCATGTATTACACCAGCAAGTTTTCAGCATATGATAAAGTTTTTGATTAAACTATACTATCTTTTCAGTATATGATAAAGTTTTTGATTTTTTAAGTTATGTTTTCAGTATATGATACACCTTAGCAAAAGTTTATGGAAAAAATAATGTTGATTGATGAAAAATATAAAATAAATTTAATGAAAAATATAAAATATATATAGTGAAAAATATAAAATAAAATCAATGAAAAATATAAAAAAGGGATTGTGATGAAAAAATATTTACCAAGATATACAGATCAAGAACTAAAAGAATCCTTAGAATACATGGGTGCTGTATTAATAACTGGTCCAAAATGGTGTGGAAAGACCACAACAGCTAAACAACAATGCAATGACCTAAAAGAATTACAACATCCAGTTTATGGAAAATCTTACCTAAAACTTGCAGACACAAACCCTATAGAATTATTAAAAGGTAAAAAACCTATGCTAATTGATGAATGGCAAATGGCACCAGAACTATGGGATACAGTAAGGTATTTAGTAGACAAATCAGATGAAGATGGACAATACATTTTAACAGGTTCAACAGTTGTTGATGAAAGTAAAATTATGCACTCAGGGGCAGGAAGGATAAAAAGAATTATAATGCGCCCAATGAGCTTATATGAAAGTGGAGAATCTAGTGGAGCAATATCTTTAATGGATTTATTTAATAACAAAGATTTAAAGATTGATGGCATAACATCAGATTTAACAATCCCTGATTTAATATTTGCTGCATGTAGAGGAGGATGGCCTGAATCACTAAACAAAAAAACAAAGAAACAACAATTAGCTATTGTAACAAATTACATTGATATAATATGCAATAGTGATGTTTCCCAAGTAGATGGGGTAAAACGAGACCCTCAAAGAGTAAAAGCTATCTTAAAATCTTATTCAAGAAATATCTCAACATTAGCTAGTAAAAAAACACTTATGAAAGATATAAGAACAGAATATGGTGATATCTCAGCACCAACATATAATTCTTATATTAATGCTCTTGAGCGATTATATGTTATTCAAAACATTCATGCATGGTCACCAAACATCAGATCAGCAAATACCATTAGAAAATCTTACAAAAAAGAATTTATAGACCCATCAATAGCTGTAGCTATTCTTAATTTAACACCAGAAAAATTACTAAAAGACTTTGAAACCTTTGGATTTATATTTGAAAACTTATGCATCCGTGATTTGTTGGTCTATTCAAGTTCAGTTAATGGAGAAGTCTTATATTACAATGATGACAGTGGCCTTGAAGCAGATTGTGTTGTATACCTAAGTGATGGGAGATATGCATTAATAGAATTTAAGTTAGGTAACAGAGAGATTGATAAAGGAGCTGAAAATTTACTTAAGTTAAAAAAATTAATTAAAAAAAGTGTTGAAAACAAAAAAATTGATTTAGAAGAACCAAGTTTTCTAGCTGTTATAACTGGCGGTGAAATGGCCTACACTAGAGCTGACGGAGTAAAAGTTATACCTATAGGGTGTTTACGATGAATATTTGTTGGATTATGTTCTAAATACAATATCATAAACTTTATAAAATTTTTTCTAAATTTTCATGTGTATTTTTTCCTCCATTTTTAGGGCATATATTCATAGTTTAATGTTTTTTAGCAACTGAAAAGCTAATATAATCTTCAAAAAAAAGAGTGTTGGATGGTAAGTAATTTTAACCATCTATAAATGTAATGCTAATCTTATAAGACCTAAAATTAATAAATGTCCTGGATAGAAAATATAAAAAAACCATTTATTAAATGCTGATTTTGTACCTGGTTTTCCATTATATAATTGGAAAAAGAATGGAATTAAGAAAGTTCCAAATCCAAATATAACAAAATTCCATGTGAATTTTATATCAAACGGATTAGCAAATATCGTAACGGTAAATGTGTACATTAAAGCTACTATTGAATAAGCTATCCACATTTTTTTAGGGTTATTTTTTAAGAAATAAAATATAAGACACATTAATACCAAATAAAATTGCCAGTCAGCAAATGCAGATACCCATATTATAATACCTGTAAGTATAACTTTAGCATATTTTGGAATATCCATTTTATCCCATAAATAAATGGAGAATAATCCTAATAATAAAGTAAGTATTACACTACTTTGAAGTATTACTAATGTTGAGTCAATAAATGGCAAATATACATGTGCATAAACTTCTAAAATTCCATTAGGGTCGAAGAATTGTGGAACAGTACTTCCTCCAAATAACTGAATTGGAATCCATTGCCCGGTAAAACATAAGGAATATGGAATATAGGAAATTATAGCAAATATGAACATCCTTTTCATGTACTTATTAACATTTCTAGTATAAAAATATCCTTCCGCAATAAATAACGCCATAGTTGGTGCAGTTAAACGGCTGATAAAATTAATAGCGTAAAATGCTGTGGATGTTGGCGGTAAAAAATAACCAATATGGTCAACCAACATTAAAACAATCACAATATATTTAAACTGGTTTCGATTCATTGAAAAACGATTTATAATTTTCGAATTAGTATTTGTAAACATGACTCACGTCCTTTTGAATTATTGTAGATTAATAATCGTCCTTATTAATTTAGCATAATAATTAACAATTATAAAAAGATATATTAATTTAAACCCTTATAATACTTTTGTTTACACAGTAAACAGTAGTCATAACTGTTCAAAAAGTATTTCTGCCTTAAACACAAGTTATAGTGAAAATAGCTAGTTTTCAGGAAAATCCCAATACGATTAATTAAATTAAATATTTATATTAATACATTAAAATATCACTAGCTATCTTCAATTTAAAGAGTAAAGTTTAAGGTAAAGTTTTTTATAGGAAATCTTATGTTGCTGAATATACGTTTGATCTACCTTTCTTTGATTTAATAGCTAAACCTAATTCTACCATCATATTTAAATTTTTTAAAGCAATTGGTTTAGATATTTTAAAGCATTCTAAGTAATTTTTAATAGTGAATGTTTTCTTTCCATTAACTATTAAAGTATAAGCTTTTATTTGCCTTTCGTTTAATCCTAATTTGTCTAATGATTTTATATTTGTTTTATACAAATTTGGATTAATATCTTCCTCACTACGAGCCCACAATGTTACTTTAAAGAATTCACCTACTTCCTCAAATTCTGGTTCCCTTAATTTTTCTTCAGCCATTTTATCTTTCATTCTTTGAATACCAGTTCCATAATGCCCCATATATGTAGTTTTAGAAAATATATCGCGTATTTGTTTATTTCTATGTATTTTAAATCTAGGCATTTTAATTTCATGAGGGACGTTAAATTTAGTTATATCTTTAGCAAAAAATAGAGCTCCAGCATTATTAAAGTGAAATATGCCATTTTCCATATATCCTGCATTAAGCATGCTTAACATTTCTTCAGGAGTTTTTTCTTCTTTTTTCTGTTTTAGTGCATCAACACAGACATATTTAAATAGGGTCCTAGATTTTAGTGAAAAATTGAAGGGTGGATTGTTTTTCTTTTG
>CAVDAS010000114.1:0-5311 GCA_963606955.1 Bacteroidaceae bacterium | reverse complement strand
ATTGTAGTCCACACCATCAATAGTTACAGTAATATTTCCAGTTGCATCATCTGGAACATCAACAGTAATTGTAGTGTTTGATCCGTATATTGCTTCTGGAATTGTAACATTTACACTATAATCACTTACTTTTGATACAGTAAAGTTATATTCATCAGTTATTGGGTTGTAATTGTTATCTCCATCATAAGTTACTTTAACTGTGTAATCACCTTCTCCTAAACCAGAGATTGGTTCAGTAATTGCAATACCATCTACAATAGCTGCGGTGTAATTTTCACCATTAACACTAACAGTTACATTACCAGTAGCATCAAATGGTACTATAACAGTGATTATTTCATCTTCTCCAACTTTAATATCATTTACTGAAGCATTAATAGTTGAGTTGATTTTAGCTACGTTAAATACTAATCCTGGGAGTATTTCACCATTGTAATTAGAGTTTCCTTCCCAATGAGCTGCGAAGGTGTAATTTTCAGCTGGTAATACAATACCATCTAAAGTACCTTTACCGTCTTTAACATCTACAAGATAATCTTTACCATTAACATTAACAACAACTACGCCATTTAATGGAGCATCATTTACACCAGTTAAATTAGCTTCTATAGTGAATATTTCACCATAATCAATATTAGCTATTTTAACATTTAATGTTGGGTTTGCTTTATCTACAATAATATTATTGTTAGTAGTAGTTTCAGTGTATTTATGATCTCCACTGTAGTTAACAACAACATAGTGGCTTCCAGCATCTAAACCAGTAATATTTTTATTAGCTTTTCCACCTATAATGTCGACAACAGCATATTCTTTTCCATCAACAATAATAGTTGCATTTCCTGTTGCATCACTTGGTAAAGCAATGCTTACAATAGAATCTTGGCCAAATACAATGTTTGTAGTATTAACATCCATAATTTGAGTTGTTTTAGATACAGTAAATTTATATTCCTCAGTTAGTGGATCATAATCACGGTCACCATTATAAGTTACTTTAGCTGTGTAATTACCTTCTTCTAAACCAGAAATTGTTATATCTACAATACCTTCTACAATATCTTCAGTGTAATTTTTACCATTAACAGTAACAGTTACATTACCTGTTGCATCAGCTGGTACTATAACAGTGATTATTTCATCTTCTCCAACTTTAATATCATTTACGAGAACTTCCATAACTGAATCTGATTTAGTTACATTAAAGCTTCCTTTGTCATTAGCTGAGTTGTAATTAAGGTTTCCTTTCCAAACAGCACTAAAGTCATATTTATCAACAGGTAATGAAATACCTTCTAAAACACCTTTACCATCTATAATTTGTACTGTGTAGTTTATACCATCAACAACAACAACAACAAATCCATTTAATCCAATTTGTTCTATACCATTTAACTTAGCATCTATAACAAATACTTCACCATATTTTACATCAGCTATGCTAACATCTAATGATGCATCTGCTTTAGTTACATTAAAGCTTCCATAAGCGTCAACACTGAGGTAATTCACATTACCAACCCAATTAGCTCTGAAGTAATAGGTTCCAGCATCTAAACTAATACCTTCAGTTTGTCCTACTCCATTTTTAACATCAACAGAGTATTCTTTATTATTAATAATAACAACAACTTGTCCATTTAAACCAACTTTATCAACGCCGGTTAAATTAGCGACAATAGTGAATTTGTTATCATAAACTACATTCTTAATGTCAACATCTAATGTTGGGAATGCTTTATCCACATTAATAAGTTCACTAACTTCAGCTTTAGTGTATTTATTATTACCATCATATTTAGCAGTAATATTATGGCTTCCACCGTCTAAACCATAAATAGATCCAGTAGCTTTTCCATCTCTAATAAAAAGATATTTAATAGGAGTAGACGCACCATCAACATAAATACCAACGTTACCAGAAGCAATATCATCTGGTAAAGTAATGTTTACAATAGCTTTCTCACCATATACAATATCTCCTATTTCCATATCCATAATAGTAGCTATTTTAGATACTCTGAATTTATAGTAATTCAAAATAGTAGGATTGTAATTAGAATCACCATCATAATTTACAATAACTGTGTAATTACCTTCTTCAAGACCAGATAGTACTACATTACCTTTTGGAGCATTAATAGTGTAGTTACCTTTATCTATTACAGTGATATTTACTATACCAGTAGCATCATCAGGTAAAACAACTTTAATAGTTTCATCTTCTCCAACTTTAATATCAGATACATTAACATCGAGAGTTGGGTTGATTTTAGCTACAACAAAGCTACCTTTAACATCAACTTTGTTGTAATTAGAGTTACCATCCCAGCTAGCTGTGAAATTATATTTTCCAGCACCTAATTTATCTGTAGTAAATCCAGTACCATTAATAATCTTTATTGTGTAACTTGTACCATTAACTATTACTTTTATTGCCTCAGTTAAAGGAGTTCCTTTTACACCATTTAAGGTTGCAGTAATAGTTGAAATTTCACCATAGTTTACATTATCAATAATAACATTAAATGCAGGGTTAGCTCTATTTACTTTAAAGATACCTTCATCAGAAACTGCATTATAATTTTTATTACCAGACCAGGTTGCATTGAACTTGTAATCTCCGGCAGGTAATGTAATATTATTTAAAATTCCTTTACCATTAACAACTTTTACAGAATAATTTGAATTATCAATAGTTAGGTTTACAATACCCTCTAAAGGTACGTTATTAGCACCAGTTAAGGTTACAGTAATAGTTGAGATTTCACCATAGGTTACATTATCAATAATAACTTCTAAATCAGCATCTGCTTTGAATACTTCAAATGTAGTATTAAATGTATTATTTAAATATTTATAATTACCTTTGTATACAATAGAAACATTATAAATACCAGCGTCTAAATTAGCTACATTTAATTTACCAAATCCATTCTCGATATTTTGATCATGTTTTGTACCATTTACTGAAACAGAAACAATATCATTAATATCTGAAGGTAAATTGATTATGATAGTAGCATCATTACCATAGAAAATGTTTTCTACATCAACAGTAAATTTAGGTAATATTTTATAAACATTGAAACTTGCATTTACACTAGATGCATTATAGTTATCATCACCAGGATAGCTTGCAGTTATATTATATAAACCAGCAGTTAAACCATCGAAGTGGAACTCGACTGTACCTTTATAAATTGGTAATGTGTAATTTGTACCATTTATTGTTAAATTCATAAGACCAGTTACATCATCTAAAGTAGTTATAGTAATCTTTTGATGATCATCAACGAAAATATCAGAAACAGTGATATTTAATGCTGGATTACCTTTAGATGAAGCTAAAGTAGCGTTGAGAACTGTCATATTCTTAGGATCAGCACCATCGTAAGATGCACTAACAGTACGGTTATCATGGAATTTTATAGTATAATTAGCAATATAAGTACCATTTGCTAAGCTAGTTGCATTAATCTTAGTTGTATTAATATTAGTTCCAGTAATAATAAATACTAAGTTTTTACCAGATACACTAGCTTTATCGATAGTAACAGTAGCAGTTAATGAAATAACTTCACCATAAGAAGTTCTAACAGTTTGATTTCCTAAAACAGTGACAACAGCATTATAAAGAGTACCATTGTTATAAACATTGGTTTTATTTTCAGTTACTGTGTATGTATTATTACCTGCTTCAAAATCACCATCATTGTAAATATCAACACCTAAAGTAGCATTGTTATTTTCAAATGCTGAATTAATTATCAGTAATGTATCATTATTGTAAATAGCTCCACCATTCTTAGCAGAATTATTGTTGAAAACAGAATTATCAATAATAGTAAAATTAGCATTGTAAATAGCACTACCATTATATGCTTCGTTATTAGTGAAAGTAGAACCATCAACACCAAGTTCATCAAGATTATAAATAGCTCCACCATTATCAGCAGCATTATCAATTAATTCAGTACCATTTAATGTTAAAGTACCATTATTATAAATAGCACCACCAGCAACTGCTTTTGTGTTATAAGTGAAAGTAGAAGCAGTAATATTAAGTTCAGCAATATTATAAATAGCTCCACCATTCTCAGCAGTGTTATAACTTAATTTAGCACCATTTAATGTTAAAGTACCATTATTGTAAATAGCACCACCAGCAACTGCTTCTTTGTTATCAGTGAAATTAGAATCATAAACAGTAACATTAGCAATATTATAAATAGCTCCACCATACTTAGCAGTGTTATAACTTAATTTAGTATTATTTAATGTTAAAGTACCATTATTATAAATAGCACCATAGTCCTTAGCAAAGTTATTAGTGAAAGTAGAACCGTTAACATCAAGTTCATTAAGATTATAAATAGCACTACCATTCTCAGCAGCGTTATTAATTAATTTAGCATTATTTAATGTTAAAGTACCATTATTGTAAATAGCTCCAACATCAGCAGTGTTTTTAGTGAAATTAGAACCATCAACCTCAATTTTACCAACATTATAAATAGCACTACCATTATATGCTTCGTTATCAGTTAATTTAGAATCAGTTAAGATTAATTTACCTTTATTGTAAATAGCTCCACCATTAGTAGCATTACCATTAATTAAAGTAACATTAGTTAAAGTAACAGTAACACCATCAGGAATATTAAAGATCCTACCTAACTTCTTAGCATCAATAGTATAACCCATACCATCAATAGTAATATCTTTATTAATAGTTACTCCATTAACAAAGTTTTTAGCTTCTTCATTAGTCATTACAACATCAGATTGGAGAGTTATTTTACCATCAATAATACTTAATGCATATTGTAAATCTGTGAAATTCTTAATATGGAAATCTAAAACATTGTAATTGCAAATAACTCCTTTAGTATTATTTACAAAAGTGGAATTTTCAACAGAAGTATATTCATAACAATTGTAAATAGCACCAGCAAGATAAGCAGTGTTATTTTCGAAATTAGAACTTACAACAGACACATTACCATCACAGACAAATATAGCTCCACCAGCATATGCTGAGTTATTTGTAAAGTTAGAACCGGTAACTGTGAGATTAGCACTACCTGTATTATAAATAGCACCACCGTGGCTAGTAGCTTTATTATTATTAAATTCAGAATCTATAACTAATACATTAGCACTACCTGTATTATAAATAGCACCACCGTAGTCAGTAGCTTTATTATTATTGAATTCAGAATCTATAACTAATACATTGGTACTATCTCTATTATAAATAGCTCCACCAATAGTAGCAGAACCATCAGTGAAATTAGAATCACTT
>CAVDAS010000113.1:0-5312 GCA_963606955.1 Bacteroidaceae bacterium | reverse complement strand
CTATTACTATATATAATTTATCATATTATTTTAAGAAAAACTATATACGAACAATGTTGTTTAATTAATAATTAAAAAATTTAATCAAAATGCAAAAAAATAGGTTAATATAAAAACAAAAATTATTTTAATCACAATCAATATACAGAATATTAATGAGACTCGAAATTATCTTAAAAGGAAAAAATAACTTTAAAGTTCCATTTAATTATAATCATATTTTATCATCCATAATTTACAATAAAATAGCTGATTTGGACTTTGCTAACGAATTACACTCTTCAAAATCATTTAAATTTTTTACATTTTCTCAAATAGATATTCCTAAAAGAAAAATTGTTAAAGATGGAATACTAGCTAAAGATGGAATTATTAGTTTTTATATATCTTCACCTAACGATTTTTTAATTAAAAGTCTTATTGATGGATTTCTTGAAGATTTAGAAATAGATTTTCAGAATCAGAAATTAAAAATTCAAAAAATTGAAGCACTAAGAACACCAGAATTCCCATCTAAAAGTGAATTTAAGACACTAGCTCCAATAATAGTTAGAACTAAAAAAGAAGTTGATGGTAAACTCAAAATCTGGGATCTTGCACCTTCTGATAAATTTTTCAAATCATTAGAAAATAATTTAATAAAAAAATATCTTAAATTTAATAATATGACTGAAACAGACAAGAAAATTGCAATATACTCTGAGATGAATTTTGTAAAAAGAAAAAGAATATCTATTAAAAAAGGAGATATTACAACTCACCATAGAGCTTATATAATGGATCTTATTTTAGAAGGAGACATTGACCTAATTAAATTTGCTTATGATGTTGGAATTGGTGAGAAAAATTCAATGGGATTTGGAATGGTTAAATTAACAAACGAACCATCAGATAATTAAAATTAATTTAAAAATAGCTAAAAAGATACTACCCAAAAATTTAATATCACACTTGTTATTAATTAACTAATTAAATAAAAAATAACAAATAAATAGTGAGGAATAACATGAACGAAAAAAGAAAATACAAACAAAGAACTTTAGAAGTTCATGCAGGTGAAGAAGTTGATCCTGTAACTGGAGCTAGAGCTACTCCTATTTATCACACTAGCTCATATGCTTTTGAAAATGCTGAAAAAGCTAAAAAATTATATGCTCTTGAAGAAGAAGGTTATATTTACACCAGAATTTCTAATCCTACATTAGATGTTTTAGAAAAAAGAGTTGCTGCTATTGAAGGCGGTGTTGGAGCTCTTTCACAGTCTACTGGTATGAGTGCAATTACACTAGCTATTTTAAATATAGCTAATGCAGGAGATGAGATTGTAGCATCAAATAACCTTTATGGAGGTACATTTACATTATTTAAAAATACTATGCCAAACTGGGGTATTAAAGTAAATTTCGTACCTACTCATGATTTAGAAGCTTATGAAAATGCTATTAATGAAAATACAAAAGCAATTTATTGTGAATCTATTGGTAATCCGCAATTAGACATTCCTGATTTTGAAAAGTTAGCTAAAATAGCTCATAAACATGATATACCTTTAATTGTTGATAATACTTCAGCTATTACCATGGTAAAACCTTTAGAGCATGGTGCTGATATTGTTGTCCATTCAGCTACTAAATTTTTGTCCGGTACTGGAACCAGTATGGGTGGAGTTATTGTTGATGGTGGTAATTTTAACTGGGCAAACGGTAAATTCCCACAGTTTACTACTCCTGATCCTTCATATCATGGTTTAGTATACTCTAAAGCTTTTGGAAATAAAGCATATATTACTAAAGCACGTGTTCATTTAATGAAAGATTTAGGTACTGTTTTAAGTCCTATTAATGCATTTTTAATATTGCAAAGTACTGAATCATTGTCTTTAAGAGTTAATCAGCACTGTCAAAATGCCCTAGAAATAGCTAAGTTTTTAGAAACTCATGAAGCAGTTTCCTGGGTTAATTATCCTGGTCTTGAAGATAATGAAAACCATGAAATGGCTGAGAAATATTTAAATGGCAATTATGGTGGAATTGTTGGATTTGGAATTAAAGGTGGCTTAGAAGAAGGTAAAAAGTTTATTGAAAGTGTTGAGCTTTTAAGTCATGTAGCTAATATTGGTGATGCAAAATCTTTAGTTATACATCCTGCCAGTACTACTCATTCTAATATGAGCCCTGAAGAACAACTGGAAGGCGGAATTACTCCTGATTTTATTAGAATGTCTGTTGGTATTGAAGATGTTGAAGATTTAATAGCTGATATTGACCAAGCATTAAAAAAAGCAATTAGTTAGAAAGGATTTAAACCTTTCTATCTATATTCTGATACTAAATGACTTATTTGATCTGTAGAGATAATTCCTTCTAATTTAAAATCATCATCAACTACCGGAAGACATGAAATATCTAATTTTCTCATTCTACGTGCTGTTGATTCAATAGAATCATCTGCATGACAGAATTTAACTGTTGTTGTCATTATTTCTTTTAAATCCTGAGAGTTTGTAGCTATTGCTTTAGATAAATCCCAGCTAGTTACTATTCCAATTAGTTTTTTATCAGATGTAACTACTGGAATATGAGTAACATTGCGATTAAACATTAATTTAGCAGCTTCTTCTATTTGTGCCTGTTCAGTAATTGTAGCTACTTCTGTAACCATTAAATCTTCAACTAAGTTATCTGATAAGAATTTAGATAAAATATAGTTAAGCTGTCCTTTTTCAAGTAAAAATGCATCATGTCCATAATTTGATTTAAGCTCAGAAAAGCTTACTTCAACATCATTTGCATTAAGAGCAGTTACAATTTCAGTTCCCTGTTCAACAGGATATAACCAATCTGAATCAACTGAAATAATTTCTACTTTTGCTCCAATATCTTTAAATCCGTCAATTAAAGAGTTATTTACTGCAAGGTCAAATAAATCTATTGCTTTTGTAATGAATAAATAGCTATTTGCATCAAAACGTTTGACAAATGATTCACCCTGATGGTGCAGGTAACTTTCAACCTGGAAATCCATTGATAAATCATAAGTAATCTCATCTTTATCCTGCAGGTCCCTACCAAACTTAAGATACATTGATTCATCACTTAAATAAGTAATATGAGCTATCATACGAGCTATTGACAAACCTTCTTTTGGGATTTTTCCAGTTCCATAATAATGTCCTTTATTCCAGTTCTGGTCACCTACAATTGATTGGCGGCCTACTTCATTAAATGCTATTTGTTGTGGTGAAGATCTTGCTGTTGTAGCTATTGCAACAGCTTTTTTCATCATGTCAGGATATGATACCAGCCATTGTAAGGTTTGCATTCCTCCCATAGATCCTCCAACAACAGCTGCAAGTTTATCAATTCCAAAGCCATCGATTAATTTCTTTTGAACATCAACCATGTCTTTTATTGTAATAACTGGAAAATCTATACCATATTCTTTTCCTGTTTTTGGATTAATGGATGTTGGACCTGTTGTTCCTTTACATCCTCCTAAAACATTAGAACAGATTATAAAATATTTTTCACTATCTAGAGCTTTTCCAGGGCCTATTACTATTTCCCACCATCCTGGTTTTCTATCTCCTTCATGCCATCCTGCTGCATGAGCATCACCAGATAATGCATGACATATTAAAATTGCATTATCTTTTTCTTTATTGAGTTCGCCGTAGGTTTCATAAGCTACTGTGATGTTATCAAGAGTCTTTCCGCTTTCGAGTTCAATTGGCTCTTCAATATTATAATATTTTGTTTGAACAACTCCAACTGATTCTTTTTTCATTTAACACACCTAGTATTTTTGTATTTTTAATTTTTTCATAGCTTGTTTTGAAGCAGCCTGTTCTGCTTCTTTTTTATTTTTACCTTTACCCACGCCCATTTCTTTTCCATCGATTAAGATAGATATTATAAATGTTTTATTATGAGGAACACCACACTCATCAATAATCTCATATTCTATATCTACTTCTTTAGCATCTCCATATTCTTTTATTACTGATTTATAATCAAAGAAAAATACTTTCTTTGCATCAATATGTGGAAATATAACTTTAGAGATATAATCTTTTGCAAATTCTATACCCTGATCTAGAAATATTGCTCCTAAAAATGATTCAAATACATCTGCAGTAATTGACAATACTTCATTTTCAGTAATCTTATTATCATCACCGTATATTTTAATATATTTGTCCAGACCTAATTCATGTGAATAATGAATTAATGCGGTTTGACAAACATAATTTGCACGAAGTTTTGTCAATTTACCTTCTTCATAATCAGGATATTGATTGAATAGATATTCTGAAACTATCATATTCAAAACAGAGTCCCCTAAAAACTCCAATCTTTCATATGTATAATCTAAACCATGTTGAGTTCCATAAGAACCATGAGTAAATGCCACATCATATAGATGCCTATTTTTTGGGACTATGTTAAATTTTTTTAATAGACTCATAATAAAGACCAAATTTTCTTTAAATATGTTTATAAATTTGTTTTTAGCTTTATATAAATATATAGTTGCAAAATTCAACTAATGTTATTATTTTTCAAATGGTCTTACTTTTGTTTTTAATACAAAATCAGCCAATATTAAAAATAAACAGGATTTGGTAATTATGAAATTAAACTGGTTTGAAGAAATTAAAAAAATAGACCCTGATATAAAATTTAGAGCACAAGGGGGATGGTTAAAAACTGTTGAAAAATTAGATAAAACTGTTAAAAATGGATATTCTCTTGTAGGAGACTTTGTAAAAGCAGGGGATTTCCAGGAAGAATATGATGAAGGATTATATCTTGACTGTAACAAAGAAGGAACAACAAAAAAATCCCAACAAGACTACAGACTATTTCGTTTTAAAGATGGGAAAGTAAGACTCCTAGATATGGTAATTGATGGTAGCCAGGGTTGGGCAACTGAGCTATGGGATGCCGTAGAAGATGAAGTTCCAAGCATAATAGAGTAATTTTTTTAATCAAGAGAAGTTATATGTGGATTTAAATACTGTCCATGATTTTGAGTTTTATTGTCATATTGAATTGCAAACTTAGGACATAAATGAAGACACCTCAAACACATAACACACTCATCTACAGTCCAGATTGGTTTTTTCATTTGTAGTTCAATAGCATTAATCGGACAACTTTTTTTACACAATCCACATCCAATACATTTCTCATTAACATGTAAATGCCTAGTTTTCTTATATGACTTGGTAATTCTTCTAAAAATACTACAAAGAAATTTGGGAGTGTCCGATAATTAATGAGTAATACTTTTATTCACTTGAAATCATA
>CAVDAS010000112.1:0-5475 GCA_963606955.1 Bacteroidaceae bacterium | reverse complement strand
TAACATCAGAAGTAAGTGATATATTGTTAGTGTATCCTATTGCATTATTTAAATCAGTGAATGTTTCAATAGAATATTTTAATGTAGCATTTTCAACAGATACATTAGTTGCTTTAGCATAACTTGCACTAACAACTTTAGATCCATCAAAGTAGTAATTTACAAGATAATCATAAGTATATGTTCCATTAGGATTACTAGTTGCCTCATATTCTGTACCACCAATGAGGAATTTTAATAATCCACCAGCTACACTAGCTCCATCGCAAGTAACACTAGCTAATAATTTAACAGTTTCATCAGGATGAGCTTTAACAGTTTCATTATCTAAAACAGTGATATTCACAGAAGAAAGAGTACCATAATTATTGTAAATATACGTTTTATCTTCACCAATTCCAGAGTAAGTATTATTATTTAAACTAAGTGTACCTCCATTGTATATTACACCTTTATTTGCAGTATTATTACCAAATTTAGAATTAATCACAGTCAAAGCAGAACCAGCATTATTATAGATTGCACCACCATAAGTTGCAGAATTATTAACAAAACTACAACCAACCACAGTCAAACCAGAACCAACATTATAGATTGCGCCACCATCACTAGCAGAATTACCGATAAAACTACAACCAACCACAGTCAAACCAGAATTATAATAATTATAGATTGCACCACCATAAACTGCAGAATTATTAACAAAACTACAATTATAAATAGCCACATCAGAAGCAGAATTAAATATATAAAATACTCCTACCTCATTATTACTTGTTATAACAGTCTTAGTCCCATTACCAATAATAGCTACAGTTTTATCAATAGATATTCTGCTATCTACAACATGTGTTCCGTCTGCAAGGTAAATTGTACCATTAGCCTGTATCCTGTCCATTGCATGTTGGATAGTTCTGAAAGGACTGCTCCAGCTAGTACCAGTATTATTCTCATCATTACCATTCTTAGGATCTACATAAGCCTTATTATTATCCACAGTAACGGTTAATGTTTGGTTGTCTACACTAGCTACAATATCATAAACACCTACCATTGGAGTGTACTCTGTTTTGAAAGTTCCATTAACAATTCTCTCAGCAGCAGTTTTTTGATTAATAGTTAAGTTAAGGTCATCTGAAATATGTAAAACAGTATTAGTTCCATTCCTATAGAAATTAATAGCTACAAAGGTAGAATTAGCTGTTAAATTTAAAACAGCGTGGGAATCATGAGCAACATCACCGTAAACTAATTTTTCCCATACTGGAGTGTTATTACCCCACCAATTATCGTTAGCACTGCAAGATTGGAGACTATGAATTGCATTACCATCATCGGTTGCTTTGTTATTAACAAAAGTAGAGTTACTTACACCAAAACCAGTAGCTGAATTATATATTGCACCACCATAACTAGCAGAATTATTAACAAAACTACAACCGCTCACAGTCAAACCAAAAACACCATTTAAGATTGCACCACCAGCATACTGTGCAGAATTATTAACAAAACTACAGCCAACCACAGTCAAACCAGAACCATTAAAATTATAAATTGCGCCACCATAAGACTTTGCATAATTATTAACAAAACTACAATTATAAATACCTACATTATCAGCAATTATATTAAATACTCTATCCTTTTTATTAGTAGTTATAACAGTCTTAGTTCCATTACCAATAATATCCATAGTATCATCAATGGTTATTTGACTAGCTATTTCATAGGTTCCATCTGCAAGATAAATCCTACCATTATCTGACACTAAACTCATTGCGTTACTAATAGTTTGAACAGCCCTATCCCAGTTAAATCCATCATTATCATCATTACCATTTACAGGATCCACATAAACATAATTAACAAAGTCAACAGATAGCTCTTGATTATCAACACTAGCTGTTAGAGCATAATTACCTTCAGGAGCTTCGTAGGCTTTTGTAAAAGTTCCATTAACAATTTTTTCAGTAGTGATGTTATTACCAATAGTTAAAGTAAAATTACGGGAAATAGGTAAAACAGCAGTAGTTCCACATCTATAGAAATTAATGCTTGCAGAGGTAGAATTAGCTGTTAAAGTTAAAACAGCATAAGAAACATGAGCAACATTAGTATTAACTAATTTTTCCCAATTTGGATTGTTAGCACCCCACCAATTATCATTAGCAGTGCAAGAAACAAAACTATAAATTGCATCACCACTATCGGTTGCATTGTTATTAACAAAACTACACTCACTCACAGTCAAACCAGAAACATAATTATAGATTGCACCACCATAATACTCTACAGAATTATTAACAAAAACACAACCCTCTACAGTCAAATCAGAACCATAATTATCGATTGCACCACCATAATACTTTGCATAATTATTAACAAAACTACAACCAACCACAGTCAAATCAGAACCATCATTCCAGATTGCACCACCAGCACCAGTTACAGAACTATTAACAAAACTACAACCACTCACAGTCAAACCAGAACCATAATTAAAGATTGCACCACCATTACTTGCAGAATTATTAACAAAGCTACAATTATAAATAGCTACATTATTAGCAGTTATAGAAAATACTCCATTACCATTACTTGTTATAACAGTCTCAGTCCCATTACCAATAATATCCACAGTCTTAGCAATAGCTATTTGACTATCTACTTTATAAGTTCCATTAGCAAGGTAAATCCTACCATTATCTAGCACTAACTCCATTGCCCGACTAATACTTTTAACAGCTTTATTCCAGCTAGAACCATTATTAGAATCATTACCTTTTACGCAGTCCACATAAATACAGTTAACAAAGTCAACAGATAACTCCTGATTATCAACAGTAGCTGTTATAACATAAGCGCCTTCAGGAACTTTGTAGGGTTTTGTAAAAGTTCCATTAACAATTTTTTCAGTAGTGACCTTATCACCAATAGCTAATTTAACATCCCTAGAAATAGGTAAAATCTCATTAGTTCCATTTCTATAGAAATTAAGGCTTACAGAATTAAAAGTAGCTGTTAAATTTAAAACAGCATAAGAAGTCTGAGTAACTGCACCGTAAACTAATTCACTCCAAGTTATATTGTTAGTACCCCACCAATTATCCGCAGCGCTACCGGACACATCATTATAGATTGCATTACCCCGAGAAGCTTTGTTATTAACAAATACAGAGGTACTTACACTAAAACCAGAGCCACTATTACAGATTGCACCACCAGCATACTGTGCAGAATTACCTATAAAACTACAACCGCTCACAGTCAAACCAGCACCAGAACTCCTGAATACGCCCCCATACTTCGCAGAATTATTAACAAAACTACAATCCCTTACAGTTAAACCAGAACCATGATAATTATAGATTGCACCACCATCAGAAACTGCAGAGTTATTAACAAAACTACATCCAAGCACATTCAAATTAGAGCCACCGTTCATATAGATTACACCACCATTATTAACCACTGCAGAATTATTAACAAAACTACAGCCACTTACAGTTAAACCAGAACCAGAGTTATAAGTGATTACACCACCAGTATTAACTCTTCCAGAATTATTAACAAAACTACAATTATAAATACCTACATTACTAGCAGCTACTTTAAATATTCCATTATCATTTTTATTATTTGTTACGACAGTATTAGTTCCATTACCAACAATAGCTACAGTCTTATCAATAGTTATTTGACTATCTACTTCGTATGTTCCATCTGCAAGGTAAATCGTACCATTTTCTGGCACTAGCTTCATTGCACGACTAATACTTTGAACAGCCTTATCCCAGCTAAATCCATCATTATCATCATTACCTTTTACGCAGTCCACATAAATATAATTAACAAAATCAACAGACAGCTCTTGATTATCAGCACTAACTGTTATAACATAATTGCCTTCAGGAGCTTCGTAGACTTTTGTAAAAGTTCCATTAACAATTTTTTCAGTAGTGACATCATCACCAATAGCTAATTTAACATCCCTGGAAATAGGTAAAATCTCATCAGTTCCATTTTTATAGAAATTAATGCTTGTGGAGTTAGAGGTAACTGTTAAATTTAAAACAGCATAAGAAGCATGAGCAACATCACCATAAACTAATTCACTCCAAGTTATATTGTTAGTACCCCACCAATTATCATTAGCTGTGCATGAATCTGAAGTATGGATTGCATTACCGCGAGAAGCTTTGTTATTAACAAATACAGAGTTACTTACACTAAAACCAGAACCACTATTACAAATTGCGCCACCTTCAGAAGTTGCAGAATTATTAACAAAACTACAACCAAGGACAGTCAAATTAACAGCATTATCATTAAAGATTGCACCACCATAAGAAGTTGCAGAATTATTGACAAAACTACAACCAACCACAGTCAGATTAGCACCGCGATTATTATAGATTGCACCACAAAAGCCTGCAGAATTATTAACAAAACCACAATCAACCACAGTCAAATTATTAGCCTGATTATAGATTACAGCACCATAATTTGCAGAATTATTAACAAAACTACAATTGTAGATAGCTACATCTCTAGCAGTTACTTTAAATACTCTATTTTGATTATTACTTGTTATAACAGTATTAGTTCCATTACCAATAATAGCTACAGTCTTACCAATAGTTATTTCACCATCTACTTTATGAGTTCCATCTGCAAGATAAATATTATATCCATTATCAGATACTAGACTCATTGCTTTACTAATACTTTGAACAGCACTATCCCAGTTAGCTCCAGTATTAGAATCATTACCGTTTACAGGATCTACATAAATATTCTTACCATTAATAAAACTAAGAGTTAATGTCTCATTATCCACACTAGCTGTTATATTATACACACCAGCAGGAGCATTATACTTATATGTAAAAGTTCCATTATCAATTTTACCAGTAACCGGCACTTGACCAGCAATAGCTAAAGTAACATTCCTAGAAATAGGTAAAACAGCAGTAGTTCCATTTTTATAGAAATTAACAGTTGCCACATCATTAGTAGCTGTTAAATTTAAAACAGCATAAGTATCATGAGTCACATCCCCATAAACTAAATCATTCCAGTTTGGACTGTTAGTACCCCACCAGTTATCATTAGCACTGCAAGACCCACTGCTACAAATTGCATTTCCATAAATTGCCCCCTCTTCCTCATCTGCTTTATTATCAAGAAATACAGAATTACTTACAGTAAAAACAGAGCTAGAACCTATGCCAATTGCACCACCAACAGCTGCAGAGTTATTAACAAAAGTACAGCCAGTCACAGAACAAGATTCCCCACTATAAATTGCACCACCCATATACGATGCAGTATTATTAATAAAAGTACAGTCAGTCACACTCAAAGACCCATCATTATGAATTGCACCACCAGAGCCAGAATTAGATTTATCAGGTGCGGAATTATTAACAAAAGTAACATTAGTTAAAATTAAATTACCTACATTATGTATAG
>CAVDAS010000111.1:0-5480 GCA_963606955.1 Bacteroidaceae bacterium | reverse complement strand
CGATGTGCAACAATAAACAAAAACTAGTCATCAGTACCAAATCAGACAGAGCCATAAGAATTATCATCTAAACAATTGAACATGAATTATTACCCTCCTTTAAAATACTATAGTTAAAATATAGCCAAACACTATTAAATATTTTTCGCGAAAATGTGTTAAACTCTTTTCATACTATTAAACAAGCCAATTCACCAGTACGGAAACAAAATTAGAAAACTCTTGGCTTTTAATTATACTTTTCCATAAAAACATGAATTAACACTTTGAAAGTCCCTAATTAAACAATTATAAATTCGATAAATATGTTTTAGACAGGTGTTATACTTGATTCTATCTCTTGTTAAATCCTATATAAAACAGCATTTATTACCTAATCCTAAATTTAGAAATTTAAATTACTTCCACCCGAAAAACCTAAATTTCATTTCTTAATTAGAAAAGCTATTAAATAATTAAATATAAGATTATAATATGGATAAATTAATTAATGAACTTTTTAGAAAACCTACTGACAATATTTTCTTACAGATGTTTAGATATTTATTTGTAGGTACTGCATCTTTTTTAATAGATTTTATTATTTATTTATCATTAATTAACTTTTTAGGACAAAATTATCTAGTTTCAGCTGCTATTGCATTTTTCATAGCTGTTTTAGGTAATTATTACATGTCTACTTCCTGGGTATTTAATCAAGCAGACAGAAACAATAAAGTCCTGGATTTTAATTTATTTATCTTAATTAGCTTTATCGGGCTTATTTTTACAGAAATATTATTATTCCTCTTTGTAGATTATGGAAATATAAGTTATATCTGGTCTAAAATAATTGCTTCTATTTTAGTTATGTTCTGGAATTTTACAGCCCGTAGAGTTATGTTTTATGGAAAAAAACTTTAGGAAAATTAATATGGACAAAAAAGACAAACTAGGAAAAATACTATTTATATCTAGTATAATTATACTGTTTTATGTTTCTTATATTGGATTTACAAAATTAGGAATGTGGAATGATGAAATATACTCTCTAGGAATAGTTAAATCTTCATTTAGTGATTTTATTAAGTTTACTTTTCTTGATGTTCATCCGCCATTATATTATTTAATTTATAAAGTATTTTGCAAGATTTTCATAGGTGTAAACCCGATTATTGTAGGTAAATTTACCTCACTGCTTCCATTTTACTTAATACTCATACTAGCTGCTACTAAAGTTAGAAAAAATTGGGGATATTTAACTGGAGGTTTATTTGCCTTTTGTATAGTAACTATGCCTCAGTTAATGAATTTTGCTGTTGAGTTAAGAATGTATAGTTGGGGATTATTCTTCGTAACAGCTAGTTTTATTTATGCTTATGAAATTACAAACAACTCTAATTTAAAAAATTGGACAATTTTAACCCTGCTAACAATAGCTTCTGCTTATACTCATTATTTCTCAGCAGTAGCTTCATTTGTAATTTATTTATTTTTACTAGCGCATTTAATTAAAAATAACAAAGAACAGCTGAAAAAATACTTTGCCTCAGTTATTATAGCTGTTTTAAGCTTTGCTCCATGGCTGATTATTCTAAAACAGCAGGTAGCAACTGTAAGCAGTAATTATTGGATAGCACCAATTACACTAAACAGAATCATAGGTTATGTTTTCTTTGTTTTCTCACCGGATAATCAGGTTATTGATGCAAATCAGATAGCTTCATTTTCTATTTTAGGCTTATTACTTCTAATTGGAGTTATTGTTCTATTAATTAAAAGTGATAAAAAAGACATGTGTGGAATTTTAATAGCTATTTGTGTTCCTGTTATTGGAATAATTTTATCTTTAATTATCAGACCTGTTTTCCATCCTCGTTATTTAATACCTGTTTTAGGCTGTTTATGGTTAGGAATAAGTATTTTACTTAGTAAAAACTTTAACAATAAAAAGATATTTATCCCGATTTTTGTAGTTATTTTACTTGTAGCTTCAGTTGGATGTATTAACTTTACACAAAATCAAATTAACGACCAGATTAGTGACAATAATAAAATACACTCCTTAGAAGAGACTTTTGGTAGTGGAAATCTTATTATTTATGACGGATTTGTTCCATACTTTGAGATGAATTCCTATTATTTAACAAATGACCATAATTTCATTTTAACTGTAACAGATGATAAAGATTTTAATACTACTGCTAATCAAATTAGTGGTGTTTTAGAAGACCCTGGAATCCAAAATGAAATAGCTAACGGCAGTAAAGTATATTTCATAAGCTATAAAAATTATGACAGTGAAATAACTCTAAATCATACAACATTTAACCTTAAAAAGCTCCCAATAGATTTAGATAAATACACAGCTTATGAAGTTAACTTTTAATATATAATTAAACAAATATGAATTATTAAAGAAGGTATTTTAAAATGACACCAAAAGTAATGATAATTCTTGGAAGTGGATCAGATATTGCTATCGCTGAAAAAAGTATGAGCATTTTGGAAAAACTTGAAATACCATATAGTTTAAAAATAGCTTCAGCACATAGAACACCTGATCTTGTAAAAGAACTTGTTGTACGAGGAACTAATGCAGGTATAAAAGTATTTATTGGAATTGCTGGATTAGCTGCTCACCTTCCAGGTGCAATAGCTGCATATACTCATAAACCAGTTATTGGAGTTCCTGTAGATGTTAAAGTTAATGGACTAGATGCATTGTATTCTTCAGTTCAAATGCCTTATCCTTCTCCAGTAGCTACTGTTGGAATTGATAGAGGAGATAATGGAGCTATCTTAGCAGCCCAAATCTTAGGACTTTATGATGAAGAAATCAGAAAAAAAGTTTTAGAGCTAAAAGAAGAATATAAACAAAAAGTTATTAAGAGTAATGAAGAAATTATTCAAAAAATAGACAATCCCCATATTGTTAATGATTTTTTAAGGATTAAAAATCTTGAATTAAACGAAACCAGTAAAGAGTTTGATGGTTGCATTAATGAAGATGCTGATGTAGCTATTATTATTGGAAGGCATACTGATTTAATTACAGGTAAAAAAGTAAGTGTTACATTAGACAGACTTAAAATATCTCACGATATGCAGGTAATTTGCCCAATCAGATCTGGTAAAAAATTCAGAAGTTATGTAAAAGCTATGAAAAATGCTAAAATATTTATTGGAATTAATTCCAACTCTTCCCAAGTAAGCGGAGGTCTTGTAGGACTTACTGAAAAACCGGTTATTGGAATTCCATGTGAAAATGAACTTGGAAATAACTACCTACTTTCAACTGTAAATATGCCACCAGGAGTACCTGTAGCTACTGTTGGAGTTAATAATGGTCGTAATGCAGCTGTTTTAAGTGGTGAAATACTTTCCATTGACAATCCGATTCTTTTAGAGCTTTTAGAAAAATTAAAAAATAAAAAAATCAACATATAAGGGATACTATGAATATTGATGATGAAAATATTATTGAAATAACAGACGAGCTTTCAAGTGAATTTGAAGTAGCTAAAGAGTTAAGAAAATATCCTAAAGACACTGTTATTATAAAAAATGTAAAAGGATATGATTTACCAATTATTTCTGGAATCTGCAATACAAGAGAAAAAATAGCTAAATCTATTAATTGTGAAGTAGGAGAAATTACCGAAAAAATCATAGAAGCCAGCGACAATCCAATTAAAGTAGATAAATTTACTGACTTTTCAGAATATAACACTACAGATGCTAATTTAGATAAAATACCTATTTTAACTCATTACAAAAGAGATGGAGGTAAATACATTACTGCAGGTGTTGTATTTGCACGAGACCCAGAAACCGGTATTCAAAATGCATCAATTCACAGAATGATGGTGCTGGATAATAAAAGACTAGCTATCAGGATTGTTCCAAGAAATCTCTACACTTACTTCCAAAAAGCTCAAAAACTAGGTAAAGATTTAGAAATCGCAATAGCTATCGGAATGGACCCTGCAATTTTACTTGCAAGTACTACTTCAATTCCAATTGATTATAATGAAATGGATGTAGCTAATGCATTTAAAAACGGAGAATTAACCCTTATTAAATGCGGTGATTTAGAAGTTCCTAAAGCAGATATTATTTTAGAAGGTAAAATCTCTGTAAGTGAAACTACACCAGAAGGCCCATTTGTAGATTTAACTGATACTTATGATATTATTCGCGACCAGCCAGTTATTAATTTAAGTAAAATGCATATTAAAAAAGACAATCCTTATTATCATGGAATCTTACCTGCTGGATTTGAACATAAATTATTACAAGGTCTTCCTCAGGAACCTAGGATTTTCAAATCTGTTAAAAATGCAGTTCCAACTGTTGAAAATGTTGTTTTAACAGAAGGAGGCTGCTGCTGGTTACATGCAGCTATTTCCATTAATAAACAGACTGAAGGTGATGGAAAAAATGCAATTATGGCTGCATTATCTGCACACCCGTCACTTAAACATGCAGTTGTTGTAGATACTGATGTTGATGTATTTGATGTTCAGGATATTGAATATGCAATAGCTACCCGTGTAAAAGGAGATAGAGATTTAATGATTGTTCCTAATGTACGTGGTTCTTCTCTTGACCCAGTAGCTGAAAGTGATGGTACAACAACAAAAATAGGCTTAGATGCTACTAAATCCCTAAAAACTTTAGATAAATTTGAAAGAGTTAGTTTTGGAGAATGATTTATGAATATAAAAGAGTATAAGAATTATTTATTCTTATTACCCTTTCTATTTTTATTTTTAATTTTATTAAATTGGCACCACTCAATTAATTTAATGGCTGATGACTTATTTTTTTATACAGTTCCCCAGGAGTCGAATATCTTAGCTTTTGTTATAGAAAGATATAATATTTGGAGTTCTAGAGTACTTATTGAATATCTTTTATGCCAAATTTTACAGCTGCCCCTTATAGTCTGGTGGTATTTAAACAGCTTAATTTTCACAGCTGTTGGTTTTTTAACTTATAAACTTGTTAACGGTAAATATCGTGTTTTTTATGCTGCTTTATCTGTTTTACTATCTTTATCATTTATATTTTCCAGTTATTATGCCTTAGGTTCTGCTGGATTTATTACAACTAGTATTAACTATATCTGGCCACTGTTTAGTTGTTTATTAAGTGTATATCTTTTAAAAAATTATACAGGAAATAATACTGTTAAGTTTAAAAGAATAGTAGCTTACATAATTTCAATACTTTGCCTGCTATTTGCTATAAATAATGAAGAACTTTCGATTATTTTACTGGCTTTGTTTGTATTGTATTTCTTATTTAATTATAAAAATAAAATTAATAAAAGTTATTATTTAATAGCTATAACATCAATTATAGGAATTATAAATGTTATTACTTGTCCTGGAAATTATAACGGCTCTGTCTGATTTGGTACTGATTTTTTATTTTTTCATGCTTGAATTTTTCTTATTTTTTAGTTTTTATAGTTGAAATTTATCTTCGATAGG
>CAVDAS010000110.1:0-5614 GCA_963606955.1 Bacteroidaceae bacterium | reverse complement strand
AAAAATTCAAGCACCAATAATCAAAAAATCAGTACCAAATAGGACAGAGCCATATATCTTAATGTTTCTAGGAAAATTAAATTTTTAAAAGGTGTTGAATAACCCTTTAACTTTTTTTTTTATTTTTTGCATAAATTTATTTTAAATTATTGCTATAATACTAATTATGAAAAGAACAGCTTTAAAAATTGGCTATATTGGAACTAATTTTCATGGTTTTCAAAGACAACCTGATTTAAGAACTGTTGAAGAAGAGCTAATTTATCATTTACGTAAACTTAATTATATTGATGATTTAAAAAAGTCCAGATTTAGAATAGCTGGCAGAACTGACGCAGGTGTTCATAGTTTAGGTAATGTAATTAGTTTCCAGTCTGAAAAAGAAGTTAGAGTTAATGAAATTAACAATAGTTTACCTGATGATATTCAAATATTAGCTAAAGCTCCAGTAAGATTTGGTTTTAAACCAAGATATGCTGAGATGAGACAATATCGTTATATTTTATTTAGACAGGACTTAAATTTAGATAAATTAAATGAAGTAGCTGAAATTTTTAAAGGAACTCATAATTTTACTAATTTTACTAAAAGATTCCAAAAAACAACAACAAGAACAATTGATGATATTAAAATTACCCAACCTGTTCTTAATGATTGTCATAAAAAGGAATTTCCAAATTTGCATGATACACTTAACCCTATTTTCGTAGATATTTATGGGGAGAGCTTTTTATGGAATATGGTTCGTAAAATGATGCGTGTTTTTGTAGATGTAGCTATTGGAAAATTATCCTTAGAAGAAGTTGAAGAGTTATTAAATCCTGCAGAAGACGATCCGAGAGCCAATATTAAAGTTTTAGATCCGGATTACTTGATTTTAATGGATATTAAATATGATAGGATTAAATTTGTTCATGATGATTATGCCTGTGAGCGCTTTAAAAGAAATTTAGTTGATTCTCTGGATAATTTACAAAGAAAATATGCTATAAGAGAATCCATGATAAAAAGTTTAGAAGATTTAAATGGGTGCTGAAGTATTATGACAAAAAGAAAAGGGAAATAGGATATTCCCAATTCTTTTTATTCCATTTTAAATGAAAATCTATACTCTTGGTTTACCAGGAGCATATCTTCGACTTTAGCATTTAAAATCCCTGAAATTTTGTATAAATCTTCTACGGTAACTAGTTTACCTTCGTTTATACTTAAAAAGAAAGTTATAACATCATCTGTAATAAGATAATTTAAATTATAATCTTCCTCTTTTTGATATTTTTTTAATATTTTGTATATTTTTTCTTCAGTTTCTTTATCAAGGTTTGTCATAATATCACCCTGTTGTGTATAAATAGGACATACTAGTATTTAAATAAATAACATTTATTATGTAAGATTAACTAATTTTTATGTGAGGTGGAAAATATGAAAATAGCTATTGTACTTGGAACCAGACCTGAAATTATTAAAATGGCTCCGATTATTGATGAAATTAAAAAACAAGGGATAGATTCTTGTCTTATTCACACGGGCCAACATTATGATAAAGAAATGTCAGATAATTTCTTTAAAGATTTAGAAATTAAATCTCCGGATTATAATATTCAAGTTGGTTCCGGTTCTCATGGGAAACAAACTGGTTTAATGATGCAGGGCATTGAAGAAATTTTACTTGATGAAAAACCAGATATAGTTCTTGTTCAGGGAGATACAAATGCAGTTCTTGCAGGAGCATTAGTGGCTTCTAAATTACATATTCCTGTTGGGCATGTTGAAGCAGGCCTTAGATCCTTTGATATTACAATGCCTGAGGAATTAAACAGAATGGCTGCTGATGTTTGTTCTTTAATGTATTTTGTCCCAACTGAAGATGGTGCAATTAATCTTTTAGCTGAAGGAATTTCAAGAAAAAAATTATTTATCACGGGAAATACTGTAGTTGATGCTTGTTTTAGACATTTGGAAATAGCTAAAAAAACAGGAATCACAGAAGAGTCTTTAGTTAATTTAGATATTGAAAATATGGATAATATTTTAACTTTAACAATGCATAGGGCAGAAAATGTTGATAATAAAGAAAGGTTAATAAACATTATTGGAGCATTAAAAGAGCTAAAAGACATGAATATTATTTTCCCAATGCATCCTAGAACTAAAAAGACTTTAGAGAACTTTAATTTATTTGATGCGTTAAATGATTTAGAGCATGTTCATATTATCAAACCATTAGGATATCTGGACTTTTTAGTTTTAACTTCAAATTCCACTTTAATTTTAACAGATTCTGGAGGTCTTCAAGAAGAAGCAATTACACTAGATGTTCCGGTTTTAACTTTAAGATATAATACTGAACGACCAGAAACAGTTAGTGCAGGTGGGAATATTTTAGTAGGAGCAAACAAACAGGCTATTTTAGAAAATGCTAATAAAATATTAACTGATGAAGATTTTGCAAATAAAATGAAAAATGCTAAAAACCCATATGGTCAGGGTGATGGAGCTATTAAAACACTTGATGCAATTAAAGATGCATATAATAAAGGATTATTGGATATTGAAGCTCCTGAAAATATAATGTCTTCATTTGACCGTAAAATGCTAAAAATTAATGAAGATATTTCTGTTATAGATTTTGAGAAAAATGAAAATGCATTGGTTCACATGGTTTTTGACGGTGAAAAAATGGTTTTCCCATATGATAATTTAAATTTAAACGGTATGATGATTACTTATGACGTCTATCAATGAGGATTCAATTTTATTATTTGAATATTTTACAGCTTCTGGTGAAAAAGATAAATGTATTATTTCAGAAGCTGAATCTTTAATATTTTCACTTTTAGATGATTTAAAAGATTACAACATAACCTTTGTTCTTAATGAATCCTACAAAGGGATGATATATGATTATGATAATTTAAATCCTATATTTATTAATGAAGATATAATTTCTTGGCTTAAAAAAAATGCAGTTAGTTTTAAAAAAGCTATTTTCATAGCTGCGGAAAACAATAATAATTTATACAATATTACAAAAATTTTAGAAGAAAACAATGTAGAAATTTACAATTCCTCTTCTGAGGCATGTTTTAATTCTTCTGATAAATTTGTTTCTTATGAAATGTTGTATAAAATTGTTCCACAGCCTAGAACTTTTAAATTAAAAATAGATAAAGTAGGGTATTGGAAACGAGCGCTAGAAAATCTTTATAAAAAATGGCAAAGTGAAAATCCATTAGATAAATTAAAAATAATAATCAAACCTCTTGTTGGCGTGGATTGTGAAAATATTAAAATAATAAGTGATATTGGTGATTTAGATTACGATTTAGAAGAAATATTCCCTCCAGATTCTAGAGTAATTGTTCAGGAATTTATTGAAGGAGAAGATATTAGTGTTAGTTTACTTTGTGATGGTAAAAGTGCTATTCCAATAAGCTTAAATAAACAATTTGTAAATTTAAAAAATGATAAAGGAACTTATTTGGGAGGCCAAATCCCATTTGAAAGTGAATTTAAAGATTTAATTTTTAAAACAGCCATTAAAGCAGCTGAGGCTATTGGTGGTTTAAAAGGATTTGTAGGTGTGGATTTATTAATTAGTAATGATAAAAAAGACATTGAAGATGTTTATGTTCTTGAAATTAATTCTAGATTTACCACTCCTTATGTAGGTCTTAAAAAAATAGCTAATATTAATATTGGATCATCTATCATTGATTTAATTGATGGAAATACAGATATTGAAGAGTTAGGTGAAAAAATATCTTTAAATGGTAAAGTTGAATTTAAAAAATCCGGAGATAATTTAGTAATTAGGAGTATTTAATAATGAAAGTAGCAGGTTTTGATATTGGCGGTGCAAATACTGATTTAGCAGTTGTTGATTTTGAAAATAATGAAGTAAAAAATATTGAAGTGGATTTTGCTTATCTTCCGATGTGGAGTAATAATGATGAGTTATCTAAAGTTTTAGTTGAATTAATTGAAAATATTTGTCCACTTAGTGAAATTGATGCTGTAGGAATATCTATGACTGCAGAATTAGTAGATGCATATGATACAAAAAAAGATGGAGTTTTAGATGTTGTTAAAAAATGTGAAGAGACTTTTGATTGCCCAATAGCTTATGTTGGGATTGATGGGATGTTATCAAAAGAAGAAATTGAAAAAACCCCTCTTAAAGCAGCTGCTGCTAATTGGATAGCTACTGCTCAAATAGCTACTTTAATAAATGATAATTGTATTTTTATAGATACTGGGAGTACAACAACAGATATTATTCCAATTAAAGACGGAAGTGAATGCGCAATTGGTAAATCTGATTTTGAAAGATTAGCTACTGGTGAATTAGTATATACTGGAACATTAAGAACTAATTTAGCTAGTTTCTTAGATAAAGTGGAATTAAATGGAAAAGAATATAGAGTAGCTTCTGAACTATTTGCACAAACTGCTGATGTTTATATGGTTTTAGATTTAATAACTTTAGATGATTATGTTTGTGATACTTTTGATGGTGAAGATAAATCTGTTGAAAGTTGTATGAAAAGAATAGCTAGAGTATTATGTGCTGATTTAGATTCTTTAGGTAAAGAAGATGTTATTGAAATAGCTAAAGTTACTCATCAAAAACAAGTTGAACAAATTGCAGATGCTCTAAAACAGGTACATGAAACTCAGAATTTAGATTTAATTGTAACTACAGGGCTTGGAAAAGATATTTTAGATAAAAAAGCTGCAGAACTTTTAGATTTGGAAGTTAAATCTATGGATACTATTTTAACTGATGAACAGTGTGTTGTTGCACCTGCTGTTGGTACTGCAGTAATGATGGATAAATTTTTAAATTAAAAAAAGTTTAAATGCATGGTTTAATACCATACGTCTTTTATTCCTATTAAATAAGCTCCAGTATTAGCGATTAGATGAATAATTAATGTTAATACAATAGCTATTACAACAAAAGTTATAGAAAAGTCCATAATTAATGAACTAAATATTAAAGCCACAACAAGAAAATCGATTTGATCTAAAATTGGTGCAGGTTTTCCCTGTCCAATTCCCACTCTTCTTTTTAAAAAACTTCCTATTGCATCTCCAACCATTGCACCAAATCCAAGTAAAAATCCTACAAGAATTCCTTCTACTAAATTTGTACAAATTGGTGTATAAATAAATTCTCCAAAGTTTTTAATTATCATGGGCCCAAGTAATCCCTGAAGTGCTCCTACAAGGGTTCCCATTATTGTTCCGCCAATTAGCCCTTTCCATGTAACTCCGTTACCTATCCAACGGTTACCATTTTTGTCTGTTTTTTTGAAATCTAGGGGAATTCCCCCTCCAAAGACTAATGCAGAACCATTTGACACATAAGCAGGTAATATAAAGTATAGGATAGTAATACAAGCCATTATAAATATTTGGGTATTATCAACCATATGTGTTCCTCAATTTTTTACTAAGTTTTATTTTTGTATGTAGTATCTTTTATACTTATATGTTAAAACGGCGTTGTCAAAAACTTTGGTGATTTGCATTTTTAATTTTTAATTTCAAAAAATTTTTTAAATCATTTTCCGGTTTTTATTTTTTAAAATAAGATAGTAAATTT
>CAVDAS010000109.1:0-5622 GCA_963606955.1 Bacteroidaceae bacterium | reverse complement strand
CTTTGTAAATAATTTTAAATATTTACATTATTACATATTTATTTTAACGCGGAGAGAATTTAAATGGCAAGAACAAAAAAAGTGGGTATTACTGGTAGGTTCGGTGCAAGATACGGAAGAAAAGCAAAAAGATCTGTAAAAATAATCGAAGAAAACATGAAAAAAAATCATGTTTGTCCTAGATGTGATAGACCATACGTAAAAAGACAAGCTGCTGGAATTTGGAAATGTAGAAAATGTGGTGCAGTATTTACTGGAGGAGCATACGTACCAGAAACTCCTATGGCAAGATCTGCAGCACGTAACATAAGAAATGTTAACGTGGAGGAATAATCCTTGTATAGATGTCCACATTGTGGAACTGAAGTAGATCACAAAAGCTACATGGAAAATAAATGTCCTAAATGTAGATATAGGATTTTATTTAAAAATGTTCCAGAAGTAACCAGAATTATAAAAGCAAGATAAATTATTTTTGCTTTTATCTAATATTTTTTAAAACTATTTTTTCGATTTAAAATGTTAATTTCAACTTCTAGAAAACCTTCTCAAAAAACAAGAAAGTTTTGTAAAAATCTTGCTCATGCAACTGGTTCTACTAGTGTAAATAGAGGAAAAAGTAATATGCGTGAGTTACTTTTAAAAGCTTTAGAGTTAGATGAAGTTAATTTAGCTATTGTAAATGAGATTAAAGGTAATCCTAGTAGAGTAACTTTTTATTCAAATAAAGGGGAAATTTTACTTATAATATTAATTGGAGTTACTACTTCTAATGAAAGATGTCATATTTTACCTAAAAATTTGAAAATAGTTTCTAAAGTTGAAGAACTTAATGTTTTAAGTGAAATTTTAGGTTTTGAATTAGTAGATAGAGCTGGTGAAAATTATATTCTTATTTCTAAGGAAGATGATTTAGTAGCTAAAATTAACTTTGTAAATAAATTTGGAGATAAAACTGATTTACAAATTAATGTTAAAAAGATTTTAGATGGGAAATTATGAACTTTAAGAGTCCTCTTGAATCTGTTAAAAGTGATATAGCTATTGAATTTGAAAATCCAACGCAAGCTAAAATAATTTATGATTCTATTATTTTAGAATTTGAAACTGCTCCAGATTATAGATCCTCTATGAGTTTAACATTAGATGAATCAAAACTTCTAATTAGGATTGATGCAAAAGATGCTACTTCTTTTAGAGCTTCTGTTAATTCTGCTATTAAATGGATTAAATTATCTTTAGAGATTAATAATTTAACTGTTTAATACAATATTTTTAAATATTATAAAAAACAACTTTTAGTTATTAAAATATAAAATAGGTGGTAAAATGGAAATCCCAGAAAATATACAACATCAATTAAATCAATTTCAACAATTACAACAACAAGCTCAAGCTGTAACCATGCAAATTCAAAATGTTGAAGTTCAAATTCAAGAATCTGAAACTGCTCTTGAAGAACTTAACAAAACTGATGAATCTAGTGAAGTTTTCAAACAAGCTGGAAATTTACTTATTAAAGTAGAATATGCACAAGCTGTTGAAGATATGAAAGAAAAATTAGAAACTCTCAAGTTAAGAAAACAAACTATGTCTCGCCAAGAAGAAAGAGTCATGAAAAAACTTGAAGAAATGCAAACTAATATTCAAGCTGCTATGCAAGGTTTACAAGGAGAATAAATCTCCTATAAAATTCTTTTTTTATAGATTTTCATGTCTAAACTTAAAAAACTATCTCATCAAGATTTAGCTACTATTTCTGATGATTTTGGTGAGATTTTAGAAATTGAAGTTTCAAAAGCTATTTCTACTAAAGAATTAGATGACCTAGATTTAGATATTGTCATTAGCTATGAAAATAGTCAATTAGATGTTGATGTAGATGTAGGAGTTACTTTTGATAAACTTTCAGACATTACTCAAAATCAGATAGCTAGTGCTATTGATGAGGCTTATTTAAAATTTGATTCATATATTGATGAAAATTATAGAGAGTAATTTTATTTTTTTTAAAATTTATTAATACTTTTTTAATTTTATATATTATTTAAGTAATACTTTTTTATAAAAAAGTATTTATACTGCTGGTGATAATATATGATATAGAGTTTGAAGCAATGTTTTTTCGTTGATTTATTATTTAGCATAAAATGCCGTTTTTTTGTTCTCCTCTCTTCATTTTTCATTGCTTCAGGCTACTTTTTTATTAATATTTTTTCAGATAATTTGTTTGGTAGCTATTAAAGTGATATCTTTTGTTTTAGTATTCAAGCTTATTTTAGCATATTTTAAAATTTTGCCACATCAAAAATTTTGATTATTCAAATTTTTATTAAATTATATATTATTGTTTAATTTTAAAACTTAATATCTAAATTTTATTTAATATTTTATATATTTTTTTATACAATTTAATTATCAAATACACTTTAATTTTTATAAAATAAGGTAAAGTTTATATACTACAAAGTTAAATCTATGTGTAAGGTTCATAACATATTTTTTATGATTGATCATTATTTTTTTATTTGGAAATTAGGCACCCCCCTGCCTAATTTTACCTCCTTATATTTCAACAACTTTTTTTCAAAAAGATTAATAATTAGACATTATCAAATAATTAATTATGATTAAAAAAGTCCCAGTTTTAGATTTAAAAGATAATGTTGCAGTTAGTGGAAAATCTGGATTAAGGGATACATACACTCCATTACAAACTGTTTTCGCCCCATCAGCTAGTCCTGTTGAAATAGCTAATGGATTATCAATTAATGGAGCAGATGAAGTTTATATTGCTGATTTAGATTTAATTGAAAGTGAAGGCCATAATATTCATGAGGTTAAAATGGTAAACACAGTTTTACCTGTGATGTTAGATGCCGGTGTTAAAGATTTCAAATCCTTTACTTTCTTTCTAGATTATGCATATAAGATAATTGTCCCAACAGAAACTATAAACAGCATTGATGAGATTAAAAAGATTTTTGAAAAATATCCTAAAGAAAGAATTGTTGTAAGTGTTGATGTTAAGGATAATGAGTTATATTCAAAGAATTTAGATATTTCATTAGATGAATTTAAAGAAATTTTAATAGATTTAAATCCTGATGAAATAATTCTTTTAGATATTACAAGTGTTGGAACACAAAAAGGATATAATAAAGAATTACTGGATTCTTTCAAAGATTTAAAAGATAAATTAATTATAGCTGGAGGTTTAAATAACAATTCAGTTAGTGAACTTGAAGATATTGGTATAAAAAAGGTTTTAGTAGGAACAGCCCTACATTCTGGTGAAATGAAATTAATTGATTAATATGATTAATAAAAATACGATAATTATTGTTCTGGTTATTATTTGTGTAGCTGTTGTAGTCAGCGGAGCAATACTTTTAAGTGGAAATGCTCAAGAAACATCCAATAACCAAACAATAAATAATACAAATAATACTACAGTAGATGTGGATAATGTAACTTCTGATTCCTCATCTAACTCTCAAAGCAGTAGTAAATCATCAAGTTCTGATGATGGATATGAAAGACCTACAAGGACTTATGGTGGAGAAGAACACTTAACAGCTCATGAATCTGATGTTTTAGATAGTGGATGGGATCCAAATCAACATGAAGTTTCACGTTCTGATTTAGGAAACGGATACCATAGAATTGAATATGATGACGGTTACTTTAGGGTTTGTGATGATCATGGTTATGTTGTAACTTATGGTTATTAACCCTTCTTTTATTTTTTTAATAGAAAAATAGTCTTTGTTTTTAAATAAATGGAAAAATAGAGTTTATTTTATGCTAATAAACCTCTTAAAATAATATATGGTAATATAGCTGCTAAGATGAATAATATTATTCCTGCACTAAATTTATATTTATTTTCATCTAATGTTCCAGCTATTAACATTAAAACTCCAAAAAAACCCATTATTACTGGGATAATATGTGAAAATAAAGTAATTCCTGTAAAAGCCATTTTTTATCACTATTATACATATTGTTTATTTAATTATATAAACATATTCGTGATATTATCATAACATTTTTTAATTTAATTAATCTTATATTAATCTATGAAAATTAATCATAATCATGAACATCACAAAAAAGCTACAGGTAATCTTCTTTTTGTGTTCATTTTAAATATTGTTTTTAATGTGGTTGTTATTTTTGGTGGATTAATTACAAACAGTGTAGCTATTCTTGCTGATTGTTTGCATGATTTGTCAGATACGATATCTATTGGTTTAGCTTGGGTATTAGAGCGTATATCTCAAAAAGACCCAAATAAAAATTATACATATGGTTATCAAAGGTTTTCTATTTTAGGAGCAGTTATAACTTCTATTTTTGTGATTATTGTTTCTGTTGTTGTAGTTTATGAATCATGTTCACGTTTATTTTGTCCTGTAGAGCCGGAAGCTGGATGGATGCTTTTAGTAGCTATTGTTGGGATTATATTTAAAGGTGTATCTGTTTTTAAACTTCATGGGGGAGAAACTATTAATGAAAAAGTTATTTCATTCCATATTTTAAGTGATGTACTTGGATGGATAGCTATTTTAATTATTAGTATAATATTGATGTTTTGGGATGTATCCTTTTTAGATCCGTTAGTTTCTCTTATTATTGCTATATGGTTGTTATATAATATGGGAAAATTATTACATAGTTCTGTTTGTGTTTTACTTCAAAAATCACCTAAAAATATTGATGTTGTTGAGATTGAATCTCAAATAGAAAATTTAAATCATATTGAAAGTATAATAGATATTCACTTATGGTCATTAGATGGTATTGATTCTATTTTAACTTTAAAAATAAACATTGATGATGTTAATAATGGGGATAAAGTTAAAAAAGAGATTTATACTATTGTTTCTAAATATCATATAGTAGATACGACTGTTGAATTTATCTAAACAATTATAAGTTATGAAAAATATATTAAGTGTTATATTTTGTAAACTAGTTATGGAGAATCTTTTATGGAAAAAGGAACAGATGTTTTAAAAGAAGGCTTCGCTAAAATGACAAAAGGCGGAGTTATTATGGATGTTGTAAATGCAGAACAAGCAGGAATTGCTGAAGATGCTGGTGCAGTAGCTGTTATGGCTTTAGAAAAAGTACCTGCTGATATTCGTGCTGCTGGTGGGGTAGCTAGGATGGCTGACCCTACTATTGTTGAAGAAGTTGTAGATGCAGTTTCAATTCCTGTTATGGCTAAAGCTAGAATAGGTCATATTGCAGAAGCACAAATTTTAGAAACATTAGGTGTAGATATGATTGATGAAAGTGAAGTACTTACACCTGCTGATGAAGAATATCATTTAAACAAAAAAGAATTCACCATTCCTTTTGTATGTGGTGCACGTAACTTAGGAGAAGCTTTAAGGAGAATTGATGAAGGTGCTGCTATGATTCGTACCAAAGGTGAACCAGGTACTGGAAATATTGTTGAAGCAGTCCGTCATATGAGAATGGTTTTAGGAGAAATTAGAACTATTCAAGGGTTAGATGAAGAAGAATTATGGAAATACGCAAGAAAAATAGAAGCTCCTATTGATCTTGTTAAAGAAACAGCACAACTTGGTAAATTACCAGTAGTTAACT
>CAVDAS010000108.1:0-5657 GCA_963606955.1 Bacteroidaceae bacterium | reverse complement strand
AATATTATTTTTAAATTTATAATTATTAATTTGTCAGTTATCCTATATATATATATCATCTGATTTGCATCAAAATTTAGTGGAAAATGTTTTAAACCTTTTAAAACACCAAATATTTATTTTTAAATACAAATAACATCCTAATACTATCAATAGCTACTAATATTTTTCAAAAACCTTTTTAAACCCTATTTTCGATTTTTCTAAAAAAATAAATTTTGAGAGTAATACTACTACTTCCAAAAAGGTAAATTTATCTTTTGAAAAAATAATTGTATAATCTATTTAGTCCAGAGAAAAATCCATTATACTCATTATTGTGAATATTTCCCACCATATCTTCAATACGGTCATCCAATTCTTTTGTGTAAGTTTTATTATTATAAACATATGATATGAAGTAATGAACTTCTATAGCATAATTTGTGTCCTCTTTTGGGAAAACATATGCAACACCAACATGATCCCACTGATATTCATTATCTCTTGAAGGATTTGAAAAATATTCCTTAGAAACATTTATTCCACCTAAAACAACATTTTCTTTTCCAATACCTTGAAGCCACCATCTTCCATAGAGGCAAATCTTGAATTTGAAATCCAAGTTATGCTAGATTCTGGCCAATCAGCCCAAATATCAATAATTGTATAATTATTTGTAATTCCATTATCAGATTTTGCTTCACTAGACATGTTTAATTCATCAGTTGTATTCCACGCTTCCGGAACAACAACAGTAGCATGGCCAGAATATTGGGAGAATATTTTTTTATATTTTTTATAAGCTTTTTTCCATCACTTTCAAAGCCAATCAATTCATATTTTTCATCATCTAAAGACTGTTTTAAATCATAGATAAATTCCTCATCAGCACTTCCAACATAAATACTAATATCATATGTCCCAGTAGTTGCAATTTGTTTTATGGTTTCTTTACTGTGTGCTTTTTTACTCATTATAACAAACCACCCAATTACCTACAAATTCATAAGTATTATTAAATTTATTTGATTTAGCCATTAATGTTTTTAATACTTTATCCACAAAGATAATACTGCAGAATATATTTTTTCGGGAACTTAGTTTTTGTCCTTCCCTTTTCTTATTCTAAAAATCATTAGAAGCATTGTTGCAAAAAATAAAGGTATTAAATAAAAACAATAAATCCAATAGCCAACAATATCTTTTATATGTTTTAATGCTCCTCCACCATCACGTACTACAGCAGCACTAATTCCGGGAACAAAAGCCAATAGGGAAATTAATCCTACAATTACTAATGCATCTGTCTTAATTACTGTTATACCAGGACATACAAACCATGAAATGACACCAGCTATACTAACAACAAATCCAATGAATATGAGTAAGTTAAATATATAAAACGAAATATGTTCAATAATCCCATATTTTCTTATTAAAGGTATTCTTGATATTAGAATTTTTGGTAAATAAATAAAAATTGTTTCAAAGTTACCAACTGCCCACTTAATCCTTTGTTTGAAAAGTGAATACCATCCACTTACTGCTTCCTGATAAACTGCAGTTTCACCACAATATCTTATTTGTTCACCATTAATTAATATTTTAACAGATAAATTTAAATCTGTAGTTGCAGCAAAACCATCCCATTCTCCAATATCAATAATTGAGTCTTTTTTAATAAATTGGCCATTGCCACTTAACAATCCACACTTTCCTAAATTATCTTTTGCAATTAATGTATTTCCCAACTTTTCGTATTCAAGATGTTGCATATTAGCTAAGAATTCTTCATCTTTATTATAAACTTTAATTCTAGTTTGAACTCCAGCTACTTTCTCATTATTTAAGTAAGGTATAACTATATTTAAAAAGTCTTTTTCTACTCTGGCATCTGCATTAAAAACCCCAATTATTTCTCCTTTTGATAATTTTAATGCATCATTTAATACAAAACCTTTTCCTTTACCTGATTTAGGAGGCTGTCTAGTAATAATTTTAAGTTCTGGAATAGCTTCCTTTAATTCAGATAATATTTCACCAGTACTATCTGTTGATCCATCATTCACAACAATAAGCTCAAAATTAGGTTCACCATCTAATGTGTAATCCATCTGACTTATACTTGATATTGTTTGAATAATTGTCTGTTCTCCATTATGTACAGGAATAATAACACTAACAAAGGGAGGATGCTCATAAGCAATAGGTTTTTCTTGTTTTTTAAAGCTCAATAATGCTACTAAAAGCATACTTAATGCTAAAATAAAAAGAATATATTGAAACCACACTACATTTCCAGACTTTATTCCATAAACTATTAAGGCAACACATATTATTAAAAGAAATATTGAAGCTAATTTCTCAACTACCAATTCTATATTTTTTCCTTTAATTTTGTTTTTAGCTGATATAGCTTTAAAATTATTAATATTATATTTTTTTACACAAACATCAATTGCCCTTTCCAATTCTTCCACATCAAATGGTTTAAGGAGATATCCGGATGAATTTCCAGAAGTGAGTATTTCTATTATTTCATCAGTAATATCATCAATTATAATTATATGAGGGATTTCTAACCTTTCAACTGCAGAGAGTATCTCTGAATAAAGTGAACTATTAATATCCATATCTAAAAGAAGAACATTAGGTGATGATCTTCTTTCACTTAAAAAATCTAAAAACTTTATAATCCTTTTTCCATCACTTTCAAAGCCCAATAATCTATATTTTTTATTATTTAAGGAATTTAATAAAGTATTAACTAAATCTTCATCATCACTCACAACATAAAGATTTGTATTATATTTCCCAGTAGTTGCAATTTGCTTTATAGTTTTCTTATCCTGTGCTTTTGAGCTCATATTATCGCCAAATTACTTTAAAAACCGTAAGCATCATTGATTTTTTTTGATTCTAATTTTGATCTAGCTATTGCTATTTTTAATGTTTTATCTAATTTATCTATATCAAAAGGCTTTGAAATAAATCCATAAGACCCTTTTATATTTGATTTTTCAAATGTTTCAGGATCTGTGTTCGCAGTTAAATATACAATTGCGATACCTAACTCTGAAATGACATTACTTGCTTCAATACCTGTCATTTCCCCTTTTAATTTAATATCCATCAATACAACATCAGGCAAATATTCCGCAGCTACATCTATAGCATCCTGACCATTATCTACAGTATCTATTATATCATAATCTAAACTTTGTAATTGAAATTTTAAATCCAAAGCAATAATTGCCTCATCTTCTACAATTAATATCCTGTTACTCATAGTACCACCTTTTTATTTGTAGCCCACATACTCTTGATTAATTGGGAAGGTAATTGTAAATTCAGTTCCTCCACCAACAGTCATTTCCATCTTTCCATTAATTTGGCTAACTAAACCCTGAATAATTGTTAATCCCAAATTCTGTTTATTTTTATCGAAATCTTCCATTCCAACACCATTATCTCCAAATATAAACTCACAAGTTTCATTATCAATTAGTTTAATATGTTTATATATTTTTTTATCGTTTGTACGGTCTTTAAATGCATGTTTAACAGCATTTGTTGTTAATTCATTTATAATTAATAATATTGGAGTAATAAGAGAAATTGGTAAATATAAATCCTCTTGAATATCCGTAACATAATTTATTGTTTTATGTGAATCTAATAAATGACATAATGAATCATCTTGTTCTTTAATAGTTTTATTTAAATTCAAATTTTCATAATCCATACTTTCATAAGTCTGTGAATGCAATACTGCCAGGGAATTTATCCTACTTTGCATATGACCTATAATTATTTCAGGAGTATCATTATAAACTTTTCTTTCTAAGTTTATGAAACTATTTAAAATTTGTAAATTGTTTTTTATTCTATGATGAACCTCTTTAATTATCACATTTTGTTTTTTTACAACTTTCTCCTGTTTTTTTGATTCAACATCACTTGTGATGTCAATTAAATACCCAATATAAAATTCTTTATCACCAAGAGGAAATGTTTCAAGTGATACTTCAAGTGTTTTTGGAGATTTAGAGCCAAATGGATAATATGTAAATACCTCATTTAATGATGGAACCTTATTATTAGTAGCTTCTATTATCTTTTCAACAACATCCTTCTCTTTTATATTATTGAAAATATCATCCCAAGTTAAATCAGCAATTTGTCCATGTTGCAACTCTAAAATATTATATAATCCATCACTAATAGAATAATCACGAGAAAATGGATTAATAAGTAATGCCATTTTACTGTCTTTCATGAATTTATTTATTAAATGATTTACTGGAGCATTATCACCACCCATTTTACGTGTAACATCTCTAAAAAAACCATAATTATTTATAGATACATCATCTTCATCAAATTTTGCATGAATCTGGCATTCAATATATTTGGAAATTTTATCTTCAGTTACAATTTTAACTACTGCTTGGGTTTTAGGGTTTTGGGGAGATAAATCATTTAATAATTTTTTAACTTTTTCTTGATCTTCATCAACAACTAAATCAAAAACAATATTATAATATCTATCATTGTCTTCAGGAAATCTATTTATAATATTATAAATCCCTGGAGTCCAGATATATTGATTTCTGGTTTTATAATGTCTCCCAGTTTGAGAGATAAATTCAATTAAATCAGATTTCCTATCAATTTTTGCACCACTAGGCAACACATGATTATTAGTTAAATCATTAACAGATGCTTTCCCATCGTAAGCAGTTCCAAGACGAGAAGTAGAATAATTATCATTATCAGTATAATCATCAATAAGATATATTTTCCCATTATCTTCAACAATAGTTCTGTGTGCTATTGAAAGTAGTTTATTATCTTTATAATAATAAAGTCTCATTTTTTCAGGTTGTTTAGTCTTTAAAACCCTTTTACAATAATCTTTTATTACTTGAAAATGAGCTGGGAGAACTTCACTATATCTTCTACCTACTACCTCATCTAAAGTGACATTAACTTTTTCTAATAAATTCCACCCCAAACGTACAATTATAAAGTCATCACCACCATAAATAGGTAAAAATATGTTAATATCAGAGGGTATATTCTTTAATATAGTTACATGTACTGGAGGAACTACCTCCACAACCTTAGGAGAAGGATTATAATTTTCTTCTTTACTCAAGTTATGTACTTCAATTTCTTCAATATCTTCAAATTTATGATACCTTTTTTTAATATGCATATTTATACAACCCCCATGATTAACTACTTTTGTTTATCATTTGTATTAATTATCTATTTAAACTCATATAAAGTTTATCATGAATAAAACAGTAGCTCTGTCAAGAACTTTAGTGATGAATGCCCCTGAAGTTTTGAAATATCAGGAATATTTAGCATATGCTTGATTTTATAAATACTATTTCCAAAAACAAAGTGCAAATCATTGATATAATCTATTACATGTATTGTAATATTGTAATTTTCATCAGCAATAGATTTCACATCAGTATGAAAAATTTTGCCACAATTTTTACATTTATATTGCAAAACAATGCCTTTTTGTTCTCCAATATTTAAATAGGACTCTAGATTTTTCACACAATAATGTAGGTTAAAATGACTTTATTTTTTTAATTAAAGTATGTATCATTTGTTGTTTTTGTATGGTGTTGGCGTATTTATTTTTAAATAAA
>CAVDAS010000107.1:0-5871 GCA_963606955.1 Bacteroidaceae bacterium | reverse complement strand
AACAACAACTTCAGATACGTTATTATCTACATCCAAACCAGATGCATCACTACAACATGTTATATTTTCACTAGCTGACACACTACCTATTATTACAAAAAAAGATAATACTAGCAAAATTAAACTAAATTTCTTATTAAACATTCATCCCCCGCCTTTGAAAGTTTAATGCATATATGTACACATATTCATATTAATAAATTGATTTGAAATGCATATAAAGCTTTTGTGGAGATATTAAACAGTTTTAGAAAGAAACAGTTCACACTAACAACAATCAAGTGCAATTCAAAAAAACAATTAATTGATGAGTATTCTGGAATTATTTCTGATATTCAAAAGGAAATAAAGAAGTTAGAAAATGATACCAGAGTTTTGAACAAATTGTATGTTATTTTAGATGTTTTACAGGCCCTGTCCTATTTGGTACTAATGACTAGTTTTTGTTGATTGATGCACATCGTTTAATCCACCTGATGTTGTTGAGGGTTATTCTGATGAGTAATCCTCGATATGTTCTGAAAATTCTTTTAATTTTACGGGGAAGTGTTATTTTATAAAATCCTTCAATTAAATTATTGGTGCTTGGAATTTGTCGGTTTATTGTGTGTTGTATTGCTTTATCAAAGTATTTAGCAGACACTGATGCATACGCGACTGATAGTTGTTTAAATTATGTTTAACTTGTTAATTTTTTTATATTTTTATTAATTTGAATTTTAAGTTATGTATTAATGAAAATCAATATTTTACATTATTTTTTAACTCATTAAATCACTTATAGCATCATTTAAATTAAGTTCACTTGCATGTGTATTATATTTAATTAATTCTTCCGTATATTTGCTTAAATGAAATAATAAATAAGATATGATTTTAATTCATGATATATATCAAAATAAGGTAATATTTCATTTAATGGATAATTTTTAGATGGTTAAAAAGTATTATATAGGTTGTGGGAGTATATTATTATATATGAAACAAAACAAAACCCCCACATTACTTAATTGGGTTGACAAAGTATTAATAGATTGCATTAATGATGATGGATATATTGAAGTTACTGACGATATTGACCCAGAATTGCTCATGTCATTGAATAATTCTAAGACTATACCTAACTTATTTTTAATTACTTTGGAAAATGATATTTGTCCTTGTTGTAATACTAAATTAACACATAATGGAACAGTGAATTTTAATTTAAATAACTCTCTTGTTGTCAAAAAGCAGAAACATAAATGTAGTAATAAAAAGTGTAATCATTGTCAAAGAAGTTTATGGGAAGCATATATTGAACCTGGTTGCAACTATACGATGAAAATAAAAGAGTTTGCGCTTGAATTAAAATCGATATGTAATATTTCTTATGATAAGATATCTGAGATTATTAAATTAGCAAAAAACACTGAGATTCGTCGAGATACATTATTTAAATTTTGTAAAGATGAATTCCCAGATTTTTTTATCAAAAAAGGAAAAAGAAAACAAAGAAGAACTAAAAAAACAAAATATACATTTTAGTGAAGTATTGTGTTATGATGAACAATATGTGCTAGTTAATGGAGAATGGAAGTATAGATTAACGGCAATGGATCCAGTTTCTAAATGGGTTTATAATACAAAACTCATTGAAAAAGAAGATTTCACCCAAGAAAACAATTAAAAAATTCATAAAAAACATAATGCAAATAACACCAATCATTACATTAGTTACAGATGGATCTAACAAATATCCAAAGGTAACAAAAGATTTAGGGCTGAAACATAAACTTTGTAATTTCCACAAAATGCAAAACTACATAGACAAAATAAAAAGAACACATAACACCATGAAAAGTAAAAGAACAAGATTAAAAAAGAAAATAGAAACAAACACAGGGAAAATTGAAGAAATTAAAGAAAAAAGAAAAGAAAAAGTCGGAAGAAGAAAAAATACAGACTTAGAAGCTAATAAATTACTTGAACAAAAAAAGAGTTTGACTCGTGAAAATAGTGAAATCCGGGCAGAAATACATGAATTGAATGAAAAAACTGAAGCATATGATATAATAACTGATAATTTGTCCCTAATGTTAAAATCAAAATCAAAACAAACAAGTCACAACAGATACAAACGATTATTAGCCAAAGAAAAACAAATACCCGACAACATACTAAAATTCATAAAAGACATCAAAAAAGATTTAGACAAACTACTACTCCACACTACCGACAAAGATATACCCACATCAAACAACATAATAGAACTATTATTCTTAACAACACTAAATTACCATAACAAAAGAAAATACAGAACCACAGAAGGAGTAACAAACGAAATAAGACTAAAAACAATAAGATGGAACAAAAGAATAGTCCTAGAAAACAACTAAAAAGTCAAAAAGAAAACCCGAAAAATAAAACACTATTTAAACATAATTTAGACAACTATCAGTCGTGTATGCAACAGTGCCAATTCAAGCACCAATAATCAAAAAATCAGTACCAAATAGGACAGAGCCTTTTACACAACGAACCAGTACATCATATTGCAAAAAAACATGGGATTAGTCAAGGAACTGCCCATAATTGGATACGTGAATGGAATACTGGGGGAATGGAAGAGTTAAAAAGAAAAGAAGGATCAAAAGGCCAATCTAAACTCAGTGATGAACAATTTATAATATTGGATGAAATAATACAAAAAGAAAATTTACAAACAGCTAAAGAGGTTCAGGATAAAATTAAAAAAGAATTCAACATAGAATACAGCATTAGACAAATAGAAAGAATAATGAAAAAATTAGACTATTCTTACACTAAACCATACAAAATCTATTCTAAAATGCCTGATGATGCTGAAGAACATTTTAAAAAAAACACACAACATTTAGATTTAGACAATTTCATTGTTGTATCTTTAGATCAAACATATTGTCAAAATCAAGACAATAGTCAAAGAATTTACCATAAAAAAGGAACAAAAAACATTAAAAAACAACCAACAGAACGAATTTCAATGAATGGTGTTGGTGTTCAATCAATTAATGGAAACTCATTTATATCCTTCTTAGATAATACAAAAACCTTTGAAATGATGAAATTCATGATAACCATCACAATCAACAACATCCAAAACCAAAAATTAAAACTAAAATTAAAAAATATAATCAATAATGAAGAATTACTCTTAGATAATATTTTAGACACTGTGAATAAAGAAAAAAACTATAATAAGCTAATAATCACATTAAAAAACTTATCTAAAAGAAGCACTACTATGAAAAAATTATATCAAAGACTCGTGAAAAACCCCCTCAATTTTAAAACAAAAAGCAAAACAGTACTTGAAAATCTTCAAAAAGCAACATTATTATCATTTTTTTCAGATAACCTAATAAAACATGAATTAATCATGGAAAAACCAATAGCAGTTATTTTAGATAATTATAGTGTTCATCATACATTATTTTTCACAATATTATGCAACATTTTAAATATAGATTTGATATATTTACCACCATATTCACCAAAATATAATCCAATAGAAGAAGTATGGCGAACAATAAAAGCAAAGATATCAAGAAAATACATTACAACCCAAGAACAATTAAAATCTGCATTTACAACTGAATTTGAAAAAGTAATTGGTAATTCAAGTTATTGGGAAAATTGGATGGTTAAATTTTTGTAACATTTTTATAAAATTCTGTGTCGATGACTATGGATTATCGGACACTCCCAACTTATCTTAAACTCCATGAAAAACATATTTTATTAACTAATCAGGTTTAATCTTCTAAAATTTCAATCTTTCCACCATATAATACTGGGACACCAGCTTACTATATAAAATATCTTCCTCAGGAACATCATTTGGAATCTGCTCCACACCATTATAAAAGCTACTAGCATCGGAAGTCCCATCTTCATAATACTGAAGCCATTCATTATCTTCAATCAATGGATTATCTTCAATTATATTATTTTCAATTATATTATTTTCAATTATATTATTTTCAATTATATTATCTTCAATTATATTATCTTCAATTATATTATCTTCAATTATATTATTTTCAATTATATTATCTTCAATTGGATTATCTTCAATTGGATTATCTTCAATCAATGGATTATTTTCATTGATAGGGTGGGCAAGTCCATATCCCATTGCATAAAAAATTGTTGCAGTTGATATATAAACTATGGCTTTAAAACCAGTGTAAAGAGCATAACTTCCCGCAGAAACTGGAACATGATTAACCATATTCAAATAACCATAAATACTCACGTCAATAACAGTAGCTAAAACACCAAGACCAACAGCCCATCCAATACCTGCACTTGCAACACCTAAAGCAAAACCTCCTCCTGCAACAGGTATCTTAAGTAATTCTTTAGTAATTGTCAAAGCACTGGTGGGACCCATACTTGGATCTTCATAAACTGCACACATACTATTTGTTAAATTACAATTAACAAATATACTGTAACCGTTTTGATCATAAAAACCAGCATCACTACTATATGCAACATTATTATTAGCTGTACAGTTAATATATTCAATAACTCCTAGGTTGTATACTGCAGCACCGTGTTTAGCATAATTATCCATGAAAGTACAATTAATAAATTGCATGTATCCTTCATTATGCACAGCACCACCATAATCATCACCGGAGCAATAATTAGCCTCACAATGTTTAAATGTGACATTAATACAAAGAATATTTCCTTTATGATTAATAAGAGCTTTACTAAAACTATCAAAAAATATATTCTTTAAAACTACATTACCACCATAATTAATTAAAAAATGCATTTCATCTGAAGCTGGACCAAGGTAAATCTCATGATAACCATCTCCAAGAGTACCTTTAATAATGTGGTTTTGACCATCAATTGTTATTTCTATTCCATTAGGTACAACAAAACTTGTATTGTCTTTACCATCAATTTTATAATCATTTGAAATGCTCATATTGTAATTAAGAGGTAAACCCATTATATTTTTATCTTCATAAAGAACTGCACTGCTTATAGTGTCTTTACAATGTATGTTACATTTATAACCCATTGGTGCTCCAATTTTTATTAACCCGTTATTATCATAAATATCAGATTTAATAGCATCAGCCAAAGTAATACCAATATAACTAAGAATACTAGTATAAAAATAATCATCGTTATGCCAGTCAGTATTTCCATCAAAAACACAGGATTTATCTACACATATTTGACCACCATTATTATATATTGCACCACCATAGACTGCATGATTATTTGTAAATTGAGTGTTATTAATCATTAAAGCACCAAGATTACGTATTGCACCACCACAATAATCTGAACTGAATTTAGAATACATATTATTTTTAAAAATAGTATTATTACAATTTAATGTGCCTTTATTAAGAATACTTGTTGCAAACCCTGTTACAACTACATTATTTAAATGGACTTGAGTTGAGTATCCTATGTAAAATAAACGTGAATTTCCATCTTTAGCTTTAATTGTAGCGCCATTTCCATTAATAGTGAGAGTTACTCCCGGATGAATATAAGCACCAATATTCTTACTTGTATCATCATCACCAATATCATATTTTAATTTGCAGACTCTAGAGTCAATTTCAGGAAAGATTTCTTCACAGTTAATACCATAAACATCATTGTTTAGGTTAATTGTTATGTTTGTAGCTTGAAATGAGCATTTAGATAAATATTTCAAAGCATCTTCCAATTCATGAACATTATTAACATTGATAATCGTATTATTGTCAATATTTTCATTTAAATCTATTAATTGGACACCTGCAGTATACATACAGTAGTATAATGGTTTGGATTCAGAAGAGCTGTTGTATAAAATTTTTACAAAAG
>CAVDAS010000106.1:0-5967 GCA_963606955.1 Bacteroidaceae bacterium | reverse complement strand
GTGAACCAGCAGCTAAATCTGCAATAGTCTTACTTCCATCAGTAATAGTTTCTGGGTTAGCTCCGTCAACAATAATTGTTACATCACCTGTAAAACCTTCAGGTAATTGGACACTAACGGTTAAATTTTCTCCAAAGGTTATGTTGTTTGCTGTTATGTTCATTTTAGGGTCTATTTTAGATACAATTAGAATAGCTGTATTAACAGTTACATTATTTGCTTTAGCATAACTTATGTTAACTAATTTTTCACCAAAGGAGTTTAAAGTGTAGTCTAAAGTATAAGTACCATTAGCATTACTATTTACAGTACCAGCTTCTGCACCACCTACAAAGAATTTTAATGTTCCACCAGCTACACTAGCTCCATCACTAGTAACAGTAGCTAATAATTTAATTGCATCACCACAGCATTTGTCAATGGTTTTATTTCCTAAAACAGTAATTATTGCTGAAGAAAGAGTACCATCATTGTAAATGTAGGTTTTATTTTCAGCAATTCCTAAGTAAGTATTATTATTTAAAGTAAGTGCACCATTATTGTATATTACACCCTTATTCGTAGTGTTGTTAGTGAAATTAGAGTTAATTACAAAACTAGAACCAAAATTAAATATTGCACCACCATTAATTGCAGAATTATTAACAAAACTACAACCAACCACAGTCAAATTAGAACCATAATTAGAGATTGCACCTCCTTCATAATTTGCAGAATTATTAACGAAACTACAACCACCCACAACCAAACCATCACCAGAATTACCGATTGCACCACCACAATCTGCAGAATTATTAACAAAACTACAATTATAAATAGTTACATTATTAGCAGTTATCTTAAATACCCCAGTATTATTTTTATTATTTGTTATAACAGTTTTAGTTCCATTACCAATAATATTTACAGTCTTATCAATAGCTATTTGACTAGTTACTTCGTGTGTTCCATCTGCAAGATAAATCCTACCATTAGCTCGTATCATTTCCATTGCATGTTGGATAGTTTTAAAAGGACTACTCCATCTATCACCAGTATTCTTCTCATCATTACCCACTATAGGATCCACATAAGCATTATTATTATCCACACTAACTGTTAATGTCTCTTTGTCCACACTAGCTACTATATCATAAATACCAATTTTTGGAGCTGCATAGTCTGTTTTGAATGTTCCATCCACAATTTTCGTATTACTAACTTTCTTTGTGTCGATAGTTAATTTAAGGTCTCGTGAAAATGGTAAAATAATAGCAGTTCCATTTTTATAGAAATTAACAGATATAGTATCGGAATTAGCTGTTAAATTTAAAACCGCGTAAGTATTATGAGTAACATTATTATTGACTAATTTTCCCCAATTTGGGTTGTTAGTACCCCACCAATTATCATTAGCACTGCAAGGCTTAGAACTATAGATTACCTTACCTTCAGAGTTATCAACAAAAATACAGCCACTGACGGTTAAATTAACACCAAAATTATAAATTATATCATTATGCCATGCAGTGTTATTTGCAAAAGTACAATTATAAATAGCCACATTATCTGCAACTATTACAAATACATTCCAAACTTCATAATTATTACTTATAACAGTTTTACTTCCATTACCAATAATAGTTAAAGCTTTAATAATATCTATTTGCTTATTTACATAATATGTTCCATCTGCAAGATAAATCCTACCATTAACTGGCACTAAACTCACTGCTTTACTAATACTTTGAACAGCACTACCCCAATTAAATCCATCATTATCATCACTACCATCTACAGGATCTACATAAACATAATTAACAAAATTAATAGCTAGTTTTTGATTATCAACAGTAGCATTTATATAATAATTGCCTTTTGGAGCAGTATAATTTGTTTTAAATGTTCCATTAACAATTTTGTCAGCAGTAATGTTACTACCAATAATTAAATTAACATCTCTGGAAAATGGTAAAATCGCCATAGTTCCACTCCTATAGAAATTAATAGCTATAGAATTAGTATTTGCTGTTAACCTTAAAACGGCATGAGTATCATGAGTATAAGTAGCATTACCACTAATCAATTTTGACCAATCCGGATTGTTATCTCCCCACCAATTATCATTAGCTACTACACTACCACCATTATTGTATACATAAACTGCTTCCCCACCACCAGTTACAGTATTGTTAATAAAAATAGAATTACTTATACTACCATTAATATTACTAGCATTATTCGTATGATAGATTACACCACCCCACGATGCATGATTGTTAATGAAAATACAATCATCAATTACTATAGCATTACCCTTGTACTTAAAAATTGCACCACCATACTTTGCAGAATTATTAACAAAACTACAATTATCAATTTCATCACCACCATAACCATTATAGATTGCACCACCATAATTAGATGCTGAATTATTAACAAAACTACAATTATTAATTGTAGCACTACCCTCATGCTTATAGATTGCACCAGCATAATCAGATGCAGAATTATTAACAAAACTACAATTATTAATCGCATCACCACCATAATAATTATAGACTGCACCACCATAACCTGCAGAATTATTAATAAAAATAGAATTATCAATTGCATTATTAGCATAAACCTTACAGATTGCACCACCATCAGAACTTGCAGAATTATTAACAAAACTACAATTACCAATTACATTATTACCCTGATAATTATAGATTGCACCACCATAACCTGCAGAATTATTAATAAAAATAGAATTATCAATTGCATTATTAGCATAATAATTACAGATTGCACCACCAGAAACAGATGCAGAATTATTAACAAAACTACAATTATTAATCACAGCATCACCATAATGAATATAGATTGCACCACCATAATTTGCAGAATTATTAACAAAACTACAATTACTACACCGTGAATAACTCTCATAAGTAGCACGAATATAAATTGCACCACCATACTTTGCAGAATTATTAATAAAACTACAATTATCAAATTGATTAGGATAATACTCATTGCATGATACACCACCATATCCCTCCACAACACTACTATATCCCGCAGTATTATTAATGAAAGTACAATTAATAAAATTGGAAGCTCCATAATAAGAATAGATTACACCACCACTTATCCATGCTGAATTATTAACAAAAATACAATTCACAAACAAACCATTACCATCACAATCAAATACACCACCACGAAACGCTTCTGAATTATTAACAAAAGTACAATTATAAATAGCTACATTAGCGTATTTTATCGTAAACACCCCGCAATTAGATTTATTATTTGTTATAACTGTCTTAGTTCCATTACCAACAATAGTTACAGATTTATAATCAGTCCAAATACCCATCCGATAGGTTACCAAGTGGGTACCATCTGCAAGATAAATCACACTATTAGTTGTCAATAGACTCACTGCTTTACCAATACTTTTAACAGCCCTATCCCAACTATCTCCAATATTATTATCATTGCCTTTCACAGGATCTACATAAATATGATTAACAACATTAACAGATAATTCTTGATTATCAACCTTTGCAGTTACATTATATTCATGTGCTGGAGCATTATAATCATATGCGAATTTTCCATCAACAATTTTCTTTGAAGTGACTTTTTGAGTGCCAATAGTTAAGTTAAGGTCGCGTGAAATTGGTAAAACAGTAGTAGTTCCATTTCTATAGAAATTAATAGCTACAGATTTAGGAGTGGCTGTTAAATTTAAAACCGCATAAGTATCATGAACAACATTATCATTGACTAATTTTTTCCAATCCGGAGTGTTATTACCCCACCAATTATCATTAGCTAAACAAGACCCAACACTATAGATTGCATCACCATTATTTGTTGCAGTGTTATTAATAAATGTGGAGTTCCCTATAGTCAAATTATCACCAGAATTATAAATTACACCACCTATTTCCGCAGAATTATTAACAAAACTACAACCACTCACAGTCAAATTATCCCCAGAATTATAAATTACACCGCCGTTTTCTGCGGAATTATTAACAAAACTACAATTATAAATAGCTACATTACTAGCAGTTACATTAAATATTCTATTTTCACCATTACTTGTTATAATCGTGTTACTTCCATTACCAACAATAGCTAGAGTTTTATCAATCTTTATTTGATTATCTACAATGTAGGTTCCATCTGCAAGATAAATTTTACCATTAACTGCCAACATACTCATTGCCTTACTAATAGTTTTAACAGCACTATTCCAGCTAAATCCATCATTCTTATCATTACCTTTCACAGGATCAACATAACACTTAAAAGATAATTTCTCATTATCCATACTAGCCATTATATTATAATCAGTTAATGGATCTCTGTAAGATTTTGTAAAAGTTCCATTAACAATTTCTTCAGTAGTGATATTATTACCAATAGCTAATGTAAAATTACGAGAAATTGGTAAAACAGTACTAGTTCCATTTCTATAGAAATTAACATCTATCTTATCATCAGTAACTTTTAAATTTAAAACAGCATAAGTATCATGAGTAACATTATCATTGACTAATTTTCCCCAAACTGGAGTGTTAGTACCCCACCAATTATCATTAGCTATGCAAGACCCAACACGATTATATATTGTGCCCTCGCCATAATCTGCTGAATTATTAACAAAAATACAACCTCTGATGGTCAAATTATCCCCTAAATTATAAATTGCACCACCTTCAAATGCATGGTTATTTACAAAAGAACAATTATAAATAGCTACATTATCTGCAGTTATCCAAAATACTCCCCATTCAGTACGATTATTAGTTATAATACTTTTACTTCCATTACCAATAATAGTTATAGGCTTATCAATCTCCATTTGGGTAGTTACTTTGTATGTTCCGTCTGCAAGATAAATCCTACCATTAGCTGGTACTAAAGTCAATGCTTTAACAATAGTTTTAACAGCCTTATCCCAGCTAGTTCCGTTATTATCATCATTACCTTTTACAGGATCTACATAAATATAATTAATAAAGTCAACAGATAACTTTTGATTATCAACACTAGCTGTTATAACATAATTACCTTCAGGAGCTTTGTAGGCTTTTGTAAAAGTTCCATTAACAATTTTTTCAGTAGTGATGTTATTACCATTAGCTAAAGTAACATTAGCTAAAGTAAAAGTAACACTACTATCTACATTAAAGATTCTTCCTAATTGATTTGCATCAATTGTATATCCATTACCATTAATAGTAATAGTTTTAGAAATAGAAATTCCATCAGCAAAACTACTTGATTCACCAGTAGTCATTTTATAATTAGAATTAAGTTTTAAAGTAGCTCCACTATCTGTGCTAGTTATTAGATTATTCAATTCTGTGAAACTTCCACTAGCTTCATTAGTAACTACAAGAGTTTTATCATTTAAAATTAGTCCATCATTAGAGTTCGTTATTAAATTTTTAGAAAAAGTAGTTTCATCAATACTAGATTTTTCATCTAGTGTGTTTTCATTATATATATCATCATTTTGTGGTTGTATACCACTACTATCGTCTTTAGATGCCTGATCTAAAGATGTTTCTTCACTATGCACAGAAGCTATGAGTTCTGCACTTGTATCATTCATTAAATCTGTACTAACATCCGTATCTGTGTCAGTAAGCTCTAATGAAGATGTATCTTCAGCACTAGCTATGCCTATTGATAGCAATGCGAAGAGTAGCATTATAAAAATAATACACTTATTTTTAAACATTTTCATTCCCCATTTTTTATTCTTTTAAGAAAAAATAATTCCCCATTTAATTCTAACTTAAAAAAGTAGGGGTTTTAGAATTTAATAGGCGTCTTCTCAAAACATGCTTAATGTTGCTTTTGTTTTTTAAACAACAAAATATACAACCTTTCAAATACACCATAGTTTATACTAATAATGTATACTTTAATTTAAGACAAACTGAATATTTAATATTTATTATTTAATTTCAAGAA
>CAVDAS010000105.1:0-5969 GCA_963606955.1 Bacteroidaceae bacterium | reverse complement strand
ACCATAATATTAAATATATTATTAATCATATATTTGATTGTTAAATACTTTAATTTTAGAGTGTTTATTGGTTAATTATCAAAATTGTAAAAAGGTAATATAATGAAATTTGCACATTTGGCGGATACTCATTTAGGTTATAGACAATTCGGCTTACTTGAGCGGGAAAAAGACTTTTATGAAGTATTTGATAAAATTATAAACAAAATAATCGAAGAAAAGGTCGATTTTGTAATACATAGTGGAGATTTATTTGATTCAGCAAGACCATCACCAAGTGCTCTTTTAGCTTTTCAAAAAGGTTTGCTTAAGCTAAAAGGTGCAGGAATACCAATGTATGCTATTGCTGGAAATCATGACATTGTAAATCGTAATGGAGCTATACCTCCTCAAGTTTTATTTAAAAAATTTGGTTTGAAGGTAATAAGCCCAATTAATACAAGTTACATGCATGATGATGTTTTTATTGCAGGATTGCCATTTTATCCAGCTTCTCAAAACAAAAATCTTAAAAGTAAATTAGATGAATTATCTAAAAAAGCAGAAAATCATGAAAAATCTATTCTTGTTTTACATCAAGGAATTGATAAATATTTTAGTTTACAATATGAATTAGAGATTGGTGATATTCCTGATAATTTTGATTATTATGCTTTAGGCCATATCCATAATTATATTTGTGATGATTTTGGTGGTGGAAAACTTGTTTATCCAGGTTCAACTGAAACATGGAATGTTAATGAGTTAATAGACCTTAAAAAGAATGGTAAAGGTTTTGTTGTAGTTGACTTAGACGGACCAAAAATGAATGTTAAAAGAATTAAAATGGATGTTCCTCGTGAATTTATTGTAAAAACTATTAATTATAGGAATTTAGGTGCTGAAATAGCTGTTATTAAGGATACAATAAAAGGTTTTGATAAAAAACCTATTTTAAATCTTAAAATTAACAATGTTGATTCAACTACTGGGGAAATATATGAATTCATTAACCGTGAACTTAGTGATTTAGCATTAATGATTAGACCTACATTTAATGTACTTGATAATGAAGTGGATGTTAATGCTATTATTAATGATGAAAATGCTTTAGGTCCTAAAGAGCTTTTAATTGATGAATTAAAGAAATATGATAGTGAAGATGTTAATAATTTAGCTATTGAATTATATGATTTACTTTCAAAAAATAAAACAGATGAATCTAAGGATTTAATTAACCAGTTTTTCAATGAAAAATATAATATTATAAATGATGATGAGTCTAGTGAAGAGATAACTGAAAATAAACCTAAAGAAGGTCAGGTAAGATTTGATGGGGCTATTCAATGATTTTTACAAAATTAACATTAAAAAATTTTAAATCCTATGATCATGAAGTTATTAGATTTGGTGATGGGATTACAGTTATTGTAGGGGAAAATGGTGCTGGAAAATCCACTATTTTAGAAGCTATCAGTTTTGCATTATTTAAACAACACACTGCTAAAAAAATTGATGATTTAGTAAGAAATGGCAGTGATGAAAACATGTATGTTGATTTAGAATTTATTTCTAATGGTAAAGAATATAAAATTCATCGTGAAAAAACTAAATCTGGTTTAAAATCAACATTTCTTAAAAAAACTACTTCTAAAGGCCAATTTATTCCGTCATGTGCTGGAGATAGGGAAGTAGCTGATGAAATTCAATCTATTTTAGATATTGATTCTGATTTATTCTTAAATGCAATTTATATAAGGCAAGGAGAAATTGCAGAATTAGTTGATAAAACTTCATCTGAGAAAAAACGATTAATTGGAAAGTTATTAGGATTGGATTCTCTAGAAAAAGCTTGGAAAAACCTACAACCAATTATAAGTGATTATGAAAAAACACAATCTGAACTTAAAGGTAAATTATTCTCTTCTGATGAGTTAAAAGAAGAATATAATCATAAAAAAGCTTTATTAGATAGTCTTAAAGAAAAAGGTCTTGCTTTAGAAAAACAAATTGAAGAAGTTAAAGAGATGAGAGCTGAAAAACATATTGAAAAAACCAATATGGAAAGGGAAAAAGAAATCTTTGATAACTTCACCAGTAATTTAGATTCTGAGAAAAAAAGATTGGAGTCTCTTGAAAATGATAAAAGAGCACTTCAAGATAATTTGGATGAAATAAGCAAAGCTGAAGAACAAATTTTAAGATTAGAAAAATTTGTTAAGAAATTACCTTTATATTTAGACTTTGAGAAATCTGTTACAAGTATTCAGCAATTGGAACTTGATAAACAAAATATTGAAAAAGATTTAAATTCAATTGCAACTCAAGAAGAACTTTTAGTAGCTAAAAAAGAAGGATATAATAACTTTTTAGCAGCTGATGAGTTAATTGAAAAATTAAATAATCAAAAAGTTAATCTTGAAAAAGAATTAGCTACTCTTGCTCAACTTGAAAAAGATAAAAAACAACTTCTTAAATCAATTGAAGCAAATAGGAATGATATTGAAAATTTCTTCTCTGTAACTAAAGATAAATTATACGACAATGGATTATCTCAAGATATTTTAGCAAATGTTGATAATTTTAATCAATTAGAAGAAGCTACTAACGATTTTAGCAAAGAAGTTTCCAATAAAGTTAAAGACTTAAGTACTGAAATTATTTCTAAAAATGAAGAGATTGTTAAATTCAAACAAGCTATTGAGGGGGCACAGAAACCTTTAGATGAATTAGATGATGTTGAAAATAAATGCCCTGTTTGTCAATCAGATATTAATCCTCAAAAGAAAAATGAATTAATTGATTTTTATTCTATGGGAATTGAATCTAATAAAAAATCTATTGAGGAAAATAATGAGTATATACGTCTTTTAAATAAAAATAAAAATAGTTTTGAAGAAAAATATGATAAACTTCAAAGTTTATCTAAAGAAATTATTGGATATAAGAGTAAATTTGATAATTTAGAAAAAGATTTAGTTAAACTTAATGAGATTGATGATGGATTAGAATCTAAAGAGTACACTAATAACAAATTAGGTGAACTTATATTGGAAATATCTAAAGAAAAAATTGGTCGTGAAGAAAATAAAGAAGATTATGATGAATATATAAAATCAAAAGGAGCACTTGATGTTTTAAGTAGTAAAACTGAACTTCAGTATAAATTAAATCAAATTAATAATGAAATTGATGTTCATGTTAAAAATATTAAATTAGCTATTGATCAAGACCCTCATTTAAGTGGTGATATGAGTGCTGTTGATTTACAGTCACGTATTACTGATTTAAAAAATAAAGAAGAAGAATTTAATCAACTTAAAGGTTTTATTCAAAATAAGAAAGCTCTTGAAGCTCAATTAACTTCTAAAAAAGAGGATATTGATGTTTCACATAATCAAATTGAGATTTTGAAAAATAAGATAGGTGCTTCTGTTTATGATAAAGAAAAATATGAAAAAGTAATTTATTTCTATGAAATATATGAAAGAAGATATGATGACTTTACAAATGAGCTTTCAGGAATTAAAGGTAGGGCTAAAGAATTAATAGCTAATGTTAATGACTTAACTGAAAAAATATTAACTAACTATAAATTCCAACAAGAATACGAAAACACTACTAAGTATATTGATTTATTAAATCATATTAGGATGTTATACTCTAAAAATGGTATTCAAAAAGAATTAAGGAATCGTTCAAGACCTGTTATTCAAAAATACACTAAAGACTTCTTTGATGAATTTAACTTTAATTACTCTGATTTAACATTGGATGAAGACTACGAAGTAACTGTATTCGGCCCTGAAGGTGAATCTTCATTGAGTATGGTTAGTGGCGGTGAAAAAATAGCTATTGCACTTGCCTTAAGACTTGGTATTACTCAGGCTATGGCAAAAGGTGATTTGGATACTATTCTTTTAGATGAACCTACAATACATTTGGATAGCTTTAGAAGGCATGAATTAATTAATCTGTTAAAAGACATGACTGTTTTACCACAAATGATTATTGTAACTCATGAAAGCCAACTTGAAAATGCAGCAGATAATTTAATTAAAGTAGAAAAAGACAATGGTATTTCAAAGGTATCTAATTAAATACCTTTATTCTTTTTTTGGAAAGTTGAAAATTTTGAGGATATTTTAATAGAAATTCTAAATTCTACCTATTTCCTCAGCATTTTTTATTGCATCAATAATGCAATTTGCATTCCATCCTACAATTGTTGATGCTTCTTTTTCTAAGTTTTCAGGAACTTCTTCAAGTCCATGAGGTCTTACAAGAACTATTGGAATTTCATATTTTTTACTAGCTTCAACTAAATCATTAAAAGTTTCTTCATTATGTTTGTATAAACCTGCTAATAGTATTATAACATCTATTTTTTCAAAGAATTCTTTATTAGCTGTTGAATAAGATGCGGAAACAGATTCTTTCCATAAAAAATCAGTTTTGGAGTATATCTGTTCAACAAATTTCATGTATTCTCTATTTTTATCATAGCCATTACTAATTATAAGACGATAAATTTTATTGTCATTTTCCTCTTCAAACATTATTTCACCTTTTAAATGAGTTATGAATGTCATAATATTTATAGTTGAATAACAATAATTTATACTGTTATTAAATAATATAAAAGGTATTTTTTTATGAAAGCAGCGGTTATAGGTTTAGGTGTAGAAGGAAAAAAAGCAGTTAATTCTCTTTTAAATCATGGGTGGGAGGTATATGCAACTGATTTAAATAGTCAAGTTGATTTATCTGATTTAAACTTACCTGCGATTTCAATGAATTTAGTTAGTGGTGATGAAACTGTTTCTATTGTTTCTGATAAGTTAACTGTTGATTTAGGATTTTCTAATTCACATGCTATTGATGAGTGTGATGCAATAGCTATTAGCCCTAGTATGTATGGTGGAGCTTTTGCAAATAAGTTGCTCGAAAATGGAAATCTTTTAAGTAATGTTGTAACTAAACACAAAGATATTTTCACTATTGGTATTACTGGAACTAATGGTAAAACTACCAGTGTTCATATGTTAAAAAGTATTTTAGAAAATGCTGGTAAGAAAGTTTTAGTTGGTGGAAATGGTGGTGGTGGCTTTTCAGGTTACTATGATTTAATTTTAGAAGCATCAAATGATGAATATGATATTTTACTTGTTGAAGTTTGTGATATGACACTTGATTTTTGTAATTATTGTTTTGATTTTGACATGGTAGGGCTTACTAACATTGGTAATGATCATATGGATGTTCATAAGACTATAGCTAATTATAAAGATACTTTAGTAAGATTTTTTAAAGATAAAACTATTTTTACAGCTTTTAATCAAGATTTCAATGCTGATTTTAAAGATGCAGCTAGTAATGATATTCCATTTTTTGAATATGATGAAAAATTACAAGTTTATGGTAAATTCAATGCACTAAATGCTGGTTTAGCTGCTGCAATAGCTACTGAGTTAAAAATATCTAAAGATATTATTGCAGATTCTTTAGCTAATTTTAAAGCAGTTGAAGGTAGAATGGATGTTTATAAGATTAATGATGCATCTATTTTTGTAGGTAAAACTGATAATTCTGATGCACTATCTTCAGTTTTAAGTGAGAATGATTTCTATGCTCTGTTTATAGGCACTCCTAGAGCTAATGAAGAACATAGGTTAAGTATTTTAGATGAGGCAGTTAAGTATAATCCTGAAGTTATTGTTCTTTTCCCAGGATTAGATGATACTGTTGACATGGGATTATACCGTTTAAATAGCCTTGGTTATGAAGGTAGAATTGAGGTAGTTAATTCTCTAGATGAGTTAATTGGTCTTATTGCTGAATTTTCTCATGAAGATGCACTTTTCATCGGAGGAAATGGCCAAGAAGCTATTATTGAAATCCAAGAAAGGATAAGATTGTTGTCTGAAAATCTTTAGTTTGTATTCATTAGAATGAAAATATATAAATATTATATATGGTAAATATAATAT
>CAVDAS010000104.1:0-6051 GCA_963606955.1 Bacteroidaceae bacterium | reverse complement strand
GTAGGTGTAATCTTTCTTAACCTTCGTAATATTCTCCATTACTTCTATATTTTACAGTTGAACTTTCTTTGTCTATATAATTCTGGCTATGATATCCATGTCTGTCGGGCATATCTCCACTGCCAATAGCTCTTCCAGTTGATTTGTCATATAAAACATAACCTTCCCCATCACTATCTTGTTTACTGTACCAGGTATCGCCTTCACAAACCCAATCTGGATGTGGATCACTGGATTTTGAAGAAGATTGTTTAGTATTTTCCTCAGATATCTGTTGAACAGAAACAGTCTCGTTAGTAGTATTAGTGGTATTATTTGTATTTGTATTGTTTAATGTTGCATTATTATGTGATTGGTTAGTTAATGATACAGTATAAATCAATCCAGCAACAAGACAACATATAATTACTATAAGGCTAGCTATAATAAGTGTGTTTTTATTCATATATTCACCTAAATTATTATTTAATAAGCCAATCCAGACTTATACTTGGTTTAACTTTCATAATTTTTTAAAATCTCTTCTATTTCTAAAATATTTTCAGGAAAATAAATTCTTTCTTGTTTTTCCTTTGTAGATAGTCCTTTTTCAATCATTTTTTCTAAAAGAACTTTTAAGCTATCGTAATAACCATCAACATTATATACAATACATGGATAATTTATATGCTTTAGGGCAGATATAGTCATTATTTCACTTATTTCATCTAAAGTACCTGTACCACCAGGAAAAGCAATAAAAGCATCTCCTAATTCAATCATTTTTAATTTTCTTTTTGTTAAATCTTCAGTTATTATAAGTTCAGTTAAACCTTCATGCTGGAGGTCATCTTCTATAAAAAACTCTGGTTCAACGCCAATTACTAATCCGTCTTCATCTAAAACACTATCTGCAAGCATTCCCATTAATCCTATTTTTGAACCGCCATAAACAAGATTATGATTATTTTTACCAATCCATGCTCCAAGTTCTTTTACAGATTCTTTTAGAAAAGGGTCATTAGTACAATGTGAACCTAAATATACAGTAATATTCATTAAACAACACTTCTATTATATTTTTTATTAAATTCCAAAAAAATAAAAGTATAAATGACCATAATTAGGACATTTAACCATTAAATACATTTTATATTTACTTATTATACACTATATTTATCATGTTTTTAAAATATTCTAGGAAGTAAAAAAAATATTTTATGTTAAAATAAGTTTAAACACACTCTTAAGAGTGTGTAAACTATTTATATTATTCAACTGTAAGATCAAAGGTAAGTTTAGGGTCTTCAAAGAAAATAACACGTAATGTTTTTTCATTACAATTTGTAATAGATTGATATGCAGACATCCATTCTTTTCCCTCATCTTTAAGCTGAGATAAAGGTTTTACTTTTTCAATTGCTCCTGTTTCTCTTAAATGATTCATAATAAGTTCTTTATTTTCTTCAGCAAATGCCTGTTCCATTGTAAAGTATCCACCATACTCTTTAAGTCCTTCAGGGTCAAGATCTGAGAGTTCACCACGTGGATCAAATGGACAGGTATCTGGCTCCCATATTTGAGTGTATTTTACTTTAGCAATTAAGTCCTGCATATCTTCTTGGGTTTTAACTGCACCAATACCCTCTTTAAGTGTATCATATCTACCATTACCTGTTCCAATAATAGCTTTGTCTTTATATTCATCATTTATGTAAAAGTTTGTTTGACAATTTGCCATTTCATTCCAAATTAGTTTATTATCACAAAGTTCTAATACACCATAATGACCTGTAGTATCTGCCATAAATAGGGATCCGCCCCATTTAACTTCTCCATTGTTTAAACCATAAACATTAACAGTATTAGCTAATTCAATTGCTTCATCGACACTACCAGCTCTTTCACCTAGGAATCTGATTAATGCACCAATAGAATATGACTGCTCTGCATCAGGATTAGTACCAACACAATCTTTCATTCCAGTACATTCAGGTTGTTGAGACCTCATATTACCTTCAATGTATAATCCATTTTCATTCAAGATATCTGTTGTAAAAAAGATAATCGGTAATGCTTCTTCTTGAGTAATACCTCTTTCTTTCACTTCTTCAAATGTTGGTCCCTCAAATGAACTATATGAAATACCAACAGTTTTATAAAAACCATCAACTGCAGTTCTTACAACATATCCAGGTTTATGACTATAAAATAAATCCATTGAACGTGCAATTACTGTATCTCCATTATCTAACACTTTTGCAACTGCTGAACATCCCCATTGACCACATAATTCTTTATCGATTTCTAAACCTTTTTCATAGTCAATATCTTCAAATACTGGAAGTTCAATTACATAATCACCAAGTACTTTACCTTTAATATTCATATTTATGTCACCTCATAATAGATGCGTATATTTATTTTAGTTAAATAAGTTTATAAATTTTTTTAAAATCAAAAGAATGGAAATAATATTTAAAATAAGTAAAAATTAGCTAGTTTAACAAGAAATGTTAAATTCATAGACATTCTTAAAAAGTAGAATTTTAATTGTATTTAAGTTAAATTTTAAGAATTTAAAATGAAGTTTAAGTTTTAAAATATCTTTTAAATTAGGGTTTTCAACTATATCACAGTTATAAAAAAAGAGAATTTAGTGAAAAAATTAATTTTCACGTTTTTCAAGTAATTCTAGGGCAATATCACCTAGTTTATATTTTTGGATTTTTCCACTTGTTGTTAATGGGAATTCATCAACAAAGAAAACATGTTTTGGAACTTTATATCTAGCTATTTGACTAATTGCATAGTCTCTTATATCTTCTTCTGTTAAATCAGAACCTTCTTCTTTAATAATAAATGCTCCAACGATTTCCCCGTATTTTTCATCAGGTATTCCTGCTACTTGAACATCTTGAACTCCATCTATAGTGTATAAGAATTCTTCAATTTCACGAGGATAAATGTTTTCTCCTCCACGAATAATCATGTCTTTGATTCTTCCAACAATAGTATAGTATCCATCTTCATCTATAGTAGCTAAGTCTCCAGAGTGTAAGAATCCATCATCAGTAATAGCTTCTTTAGTTTTTTCAGGATTTTTATAATATCCTTTCATTACATTAAATCCTTTACAGACTATTTCCCCTTTTTGACCTACTTCAGTTATGTCTTCACCAGTATCTGGATCTATAAGTTTAACTTCAACATTTGGAAATGGAGTTCCTACAGTATTTACTTTTTTCTCAAATGTATCTGCTGCATTGGTTTGAGTCATTCCTGGAGATGCTTCTGTTAGCCCGTACACACTGGTAATTTCTGTCATGTTCATTTTGTCTATTACTTCTTTCATGGTTTCAATAGGACATGTAGAACCTGCCATGATTCCAGTTCTTAAAGAAGACATGTCAAACATATCAAACATTGGATGTGTTAGTTTTGCAATAAACATTGTTGGAACACCATGGATTGCAGTACATTTTTCTTTTTGAATAGCTGAAAGAGCTAAAAGTGGGTCAAATTCTTCTAACATGACAATTGTTGATCCATGTGTAATTACTGCCATAACTCCTAAAACTGAACCGAAACAATGGAATAGAGGTACTTGGATACATAATCTGTCCTCTTCAGAGAAGTTCATGTTTTCTCCAATGTAGTATCCATCATTTAAGATGTTTCTACTTGTAAGCATTACTCCTTTTGGGAATCCTTCTGTACCACTGGTATATTGCATATTTACTACATCATTATTGTCAAATTCTTTTTTAATTTCTTTTAAGATTGAGTCATCTTGATTTTGACCTAACAATAATAATTCATTAGTATTATACATTCCTCTGTGTTTATCTTGACCTACATGAATAACATGTTTTAAGAATGGGAATTTTTCTGAGTTTAATTTTCCTCTTTGAGCAGTTTTAAGCTCTGGTACAAGATCATAAATCATATCAATATAATTATTGTCTCTGAATCTGTCAGTTAGAGCTAATGCTTTCATATCAGATTGTTTGAGAACATATTCTAATTCATGACTTTTATAAGCAGTATTTACTGTTACTAAAACAGCACCTATTTTAGCTGTTGCAAACATGAATGTTAACCATTCAGGAACATTTTTAGCCCATATTCCAACATGATCTCCTTTTCCAACACCAATAGCTAGTAAACCTTTTGCTAAATTATTAGCTCTTTCATTAAATTCAGAATATGTGAATCTTAAATTTCTATCAGGATAAACTAAAAATTCATGGTCTGGAAGTCTTTCGACTTGTTTTTCAAAAAAGTCAGCTAGTGTATCTTCAGTAAATAACATTTAAAAACACCTGAAATTTTATTTAATCCACTGGTGTGTATAATACAGCTAAAACTTTAGCTACATCATTATTAGAACTATGTACATGGTGAGATACAATTGAATCATAGTAAATACTATCACCAGTTTCTAGAATATATTTATTTTGACCATAAACAAATTCAATAGTTCCTTCAAGAACGTAAAGGAATTCTTCACCTTCATGGGAGCTAAGTTCGTGGCTTTCCTCAGTATCTATTTTGAAATCAATGATAAATGGTTCCATGTTTCTATCACTTTTTCCAGCGGCTAAAGAGTAAAATTCTAAGTTAGGGTCCTCAGTTTTGTTTTCATCACCTGAAAAGTATACTACTTTATCACTTTTTCCTTTCCTAACTACTAATGGCCCAGTTTGTTCATCATCATCAATAAAAGTACCTATTCTAACACCAAGTACTCTAGCTATTTTAGTTAGAGGAGTAAGAGATGGGATGATTTCTCCATTTAATATTTTTTCAACCAATTCTTTATTAACATCACTATCATTAGCTAAATCATCAACTGAGACATTTCTAACTTCCATTAATGTTTTAATTTTTTCTCCAATCTTGTTTTTACTAGGCATATTTTTTCACCATTAATATTTAGTATAAAGATAGTATGTTTTTTATTATTAATAAAAGTATTTTAAAAATAGGATATTTTTTCTAAAAAAAAAATAATTATTGTAAACAAATATTTGTCTACAATAATAGTAAATTTACATAGCATTTCCAGCTAAAAGTAATAAAAAGGCTATTAAATCAAATAATAAATGGATTATATATGGAACAACAATATTTTTTGTTTTTAAGTATGCATAAATATCAAATATTGATCCAAAACCTTGTAATAAAATTACTTGTAGTAGGTTTCCATATGTTGTTAAATGTACAAATCCAAAAATCATAGCTGCCGCAAAAGTTGCAATTACTATGCTTAATTTACGATTTTGACTAAATTTATATATAAGATACAAAACAACTAAAAAAGCAAAAAACTTAACTAATTCTTCTGTAAACATTTGAATTGGGAATATAATCCAAAATATAAGACTATTTAATTGAGTCAAAACAGGATTAGAAGAAAATGTTGCACCGAATATAAAGTTTAATATAAGAGGTATGGCCAGTGAATATATATAACTTAATACAAGTATAACAAATATTAATTTAATGTCTCTTTTTTTAATTTTCTTAATAACAAGACCAAAATTACCTTTAAATATATAAATAAAAGCTAAAATCGGAAATCCTAAAGCAATAAATGCAGTTGCAATTTTTGGAATATGAATAAAATCAACTAAAGTAAATACTGCAAAAATAATAAATCCTAAACAAGCTAAAATCCATTTAAACTTTGATAAAGCAGGATTATCATTGTAAAAAGGAAAATCTCCTTCTTCTCCTTCAAATTTAAATCTATCACTCATATTTTACATCCTATAATTTAAATTAGAGTTATTATTTTTATCTAAAAATAGTATATTTCACTCCAATAATTTATTATATGATTAATAGGAATATAAATACTTTAATAAAAAATGGAATTTTCAATTAAACATGTTTGGATGTGTTGAAGTAAATAATTTAGATTTTTTAGAATTAATACAGACATTCTATTTTTATACAATATATTTTCTAAAAATACATGTTTTTCATTTTAATTGAAATTACAATTCATTAAATTGTATACAATATACTTTCTATTAAAATTATTAAAGCTTTCTTAAATATTAT
>CAVDAS010000103.1:0-6193 GCA_963606955.1 Bacteroidaceae bacterium | reverse complement strand
CATTAAAAAAGTAATATGCTTAAAACAATAGTTATAAGCTATTGTTTAAGATAAATTACTATCTATTAAAGTTAACACAATAAACACGAAAAATCATACAAATTTATTTTTCAAAAATTTAAAAAAAAAGTAAATTAATAGTCATAACCTAAATTAAGACTATCTTCTTCTTGTTTTCTAATTTCTTCAGCCTCATCTTCTTTAAAACTAGCTAATATAGACACAACATCTAAATCCCCACCATGTCTACGACCTTTAAATTCATCTATTTTAACTAGTGTTGGAACATTTGTCATAAGTCCTGTTAAAATAGCTTCACCAACATTTAAAGAAGGTAGCTGTTTTACTAAATCTCCAGATAAGCTTTCACTAGCTGATTGTACATGTCTTTGATCTTCTGGTTCAACTAATCTTAAAATAATCATATTATTCATTTGAGATAGTGCATCATGATCAACTGTTTTTGGAGATTGACTTACTAAACATAATCCTAATCCAAATTTACGTCCTTCTCTAGCTACTCTTTGAATCCAAAATTTAGAATCAGAATCTCTTTTATTAGGAGCTAAAATATGTGCTTCTTCAAGAATATAAAATACTGGGAAATCTAAGGTTTTATTGCCTGTTTTATGAACTGCATTTTTTCTATATTGTAGGGAATTTCTCATAATATGACTTACAAGAACTTCTGCTGTTGCTTCATCTGTTTGACTTAAATTCAATACATTAGCTTTACCTACTTGGATTGTTCCTAAAATATTTCCTTTATTTGTATTGAAAAGATTATCATATTTCTCCCTTAAGTCATCTACTTTGTTCATTACATCTACAATACTATTTCTTTCTTTAGATGACCTTTCTTCATCATTATACCAGCTTTCTAAAACTGAGAAAAGAATTTTTAAAAAGTCATTAGTGCCAGCCCCACCACCACTTATGATTTCTTTTGCTTTTTTAAAAGCTTTTCTAAAGTATCTCTCCTGAATATGAGCTGATCCTGTTATTTTAGCTAGTTTTCTAATTTCTGAAAAAGACATGTATGTCGGATTTATTATAGGCTCAATAACATTTACTTCTCCATTTGTAAAACTAGCATCCACATATTCTCCATGCATATCAAAAACAAAAACCGGCGCATTGTATTTTAATAAACCATCAATTAAAACAGATACTGTATTTGATTTACCTGCTCCAGTCATTGCTAAAATAGCTAAATGTCTATTCATAATAGAGTTTACATCTACATTAACTTCAACATCACTTTGATTAACTAATGTTCCCAGTTTTAGCGGATTTTCTAGATTAAAAACTTTTTTTAGAATCTCATCATCAGCTTTTGTTATAGGCGTTCCAGGAGGTGCAGGGATTCTTGGTAGCTTTAAATTATCATCTACATCACCAAGTAAGCGAACTTTTCCTTTAACATATAAATCACTTCCACTAACTTTAGTAATGGTTTCAATATCTTCTACATCATATATTTCACTGTTTAGAGCTACATTACCTCTAACTAAGTTTTCAATCATTCCTAAAACATTTTTCCCATCATATTTAATAGAAACATATTCTCCTACTTGAGGCATTGAGTTTGAAATAAAATCTACTTCCAATAATGAAATTTCCCCTATACATCTTCCTATAATCATTAATATCACATCTTTAATTTATAACATTTCCCTACCTGATTTTTCACGGACTTTAGCTATATTAATAAGCTCTTTTATGTTTTTATCTGAAATAACCACATCATTATGTGCTTTTTTAAGTAAATATGGATAACCATTTGTTGAAAATTTCTTAAGTTTACTAACAATTTCTTCAATTTCAGCCATTGATGCATCATAAGGTAGTTCTATTTTTAATACATTTTTATAATCAGCTAATCTTAAATAAAAAATTGTAAACTTTAAATCTTTAAAAAATTCATCATAAACTGAAAAACTTGTATTAATATCTTCAGATACTTTTTTGCGAATTATTTTTGAAATACCTTGTTTATATGTATATTTATCAAAAATAGCTATATCTGGAATATTACTATGGAAAATATCATTATTTGAAGAACTTTTAGAAATAGCTATCATTTTTTTAGGATTTTTTAAAATCTCTTTTAGAACAACTAACTTTTCAATAGTTGTTAAATACAAAGTATAAGGATATTTATGTTCTTCATAAATCTTAAAATACCTATCAAATAATTTTGGAGAAAAAACACTCCTATCGGCAGGATTTTTAATCTTATCTTCAAAATCATTTAATGTAGCAGATATTAAATCTTTTTTAGCCTTAGCAGATGTTTCAACACCTCGCGGAAATGGATTTTGTAAATCTCCATAAATAGACCCATCAATCAAATAATAATCTACATTATACTCCTCAAGAGAACTTAAACAACATTTAAGCTCAAAAATTGACATATAATTACTTAAAAATTCATCCAAATATGGCAAATAAGGAAATTTATCAATATCACTTTGTTCAATTGTTTTAAGTTGCCCATCAAAAATTAATGATTCAGCAGCTACTGCATAAAAGTTGAATCCTAAAAATTTCTTTTTATTGAAACTACCATCACCGGCACCTATTGAAAAATCTTCATCACTGTTTTTAATAGTTTTTTCATCCCATTTATCTAAAACAATGGAATTTCCTTCAATATCAGGTATGATTTCTTTAATAGATCCTCTTTTACGAGCTGCTTCAATATATAATGAATTTAACATAATCTCTAATTAAAATAAGTTAATAAAATAATAAAAAAATTAGCTAAGAGTATTTGAAAACTATTCTATTGAAGCTTTTCTAATAGCTGCTGTAATTTCTTCAATTTTACCCCTAACATCATTAGTTTCTTCTACAATGGTTCCAGTAACAATTACATCTCCACCAGCTTTAGCTGCAGTGTAAGCTGCCTCACCATCCCTAATACCTCCACCAACAATAATAACCATATCTTCAGTAGCTTTTTTAGTGTATGCTACCATTTCTGGTGGAATTGGTTTATCTGCTCCAGAACCTGCTTCAATGTAGAAAAATCTCATTCCTAAAAGTTCAGCAGACATTGCATAAGCTGCAGGTATTTTTGGTTTGTTTCTAGGTACTAATTTAGCATCTCCTACCCAACCAACAGTTCCTCCAGGTTGAACAACCATATAACCCATTGGTAAAACTTCAATTCCTGCTTGTTTTACAGTTTGTGCAGCTAATGCTTGAGCACCATAAATCCAATAAGGGTTTGTAGAGTTTAAATAACTCATAAAGAATATTGCATCAGCATATTTACTTACACTATTAATATTTCCAGGGAATAAAATAATTGGAACTTCTATATTCTTAGATAATATTTTACAAGTTTCATCAACTTCATCATTATTAACAGTTGATCCACCAATCATAATTCCATCAGTTCCACCAAGAATAGCTTCTTCAGCGATTTCCAAAGCTTCTTGAGGTGTTTGTTCATCAGGATCAATTAAAGTAAAATGAATTTTTCTATTTTTTAATATTTTTTTAATATGTTCTTCGACCATTTCCATAAAAATCCCTAAATATACATCTTATTAAAATTATTTGTGTAAATAATATTATATTAAATTAATTGTTTACAAAAAAGGTTAATACAATATTAAATCAATTAAATTAACTAATTCTATAACCTGCTTGACAATAACACAATATATGAAAAATTATATTCTTATGAATTCTATTTTGTTATTAATGTTGAAATTCACTTCCAAAAGTGGGAAAAAATGGTCTAAGTCTTACGGTTTTGTTTGTAGGTGTTTTAATAATATCTACAAACTTTTTTATAACATACAAATACTTTTTTAAAATACACAATTACACACTTCACATAAGAATAACAAGTAATACTAATAATATTAAAAGTAATAAAAAAATTATAAACTTCCACAAAAGGGAGATGTGTGAAACGATAAAAAAAGAATTTTTAATATTATCACCTCTCAGGAGGTGAACATATGTTGGATCAAATACTTATGGTCCTTGAATTGATTTTAATCATTTTACATATTATCAAAATAATAAAATAAGATGATTAAATAAGACTGTTGAAAATAAAATAAAAAGGTTTTTGATTTTTCATGCCCGTAAGCTAAGTTTTGCATAATTTTTCCTTTTTATTTTTATTCACCCCCTTAATAATATTATACATTACGAAAAAATAATATTAAACACATAATTTTCAAAATCAAATACTTAAATCAAATATTTTATTATTAAAGCAATTTTCATGAATCAAAACAATGCAATTAAAATTATTTACGTTTTAAATAAAAAAACAAAAGTATTTATACTGTATTCAACAATAACATTAAGTACAGAATATATGAAAAATTATATTCTTGCAAATTCTATTTTAATGCTAAATAGAATTAACAGTCAAATTCACTTCCAAAAGTGGGAAAAAATGGTCTAAGTCTTACGGTTTTGTTTGTAGGTGTTTTAATAATATCTGCAAACTTTTTTAGGCCTTTAAAAAAAGCTTATTTTAAAAAAAAACTAGATATTTAAATATATAAATTGAAATAAAAAAAGAAATTAAAGTAAAGAGAATAAGATTATCCTCTTGGTTCTTTTGCTTTGAACCTTAAACCTGTGTAACCACATTTCCTACAAGTAGTTGCAGCAGCAGGGTTACGAGCATTACATTTTAAACAGATTTTAACATTAAACATTCTGTTTTCTGCTTCTTCAAATCTTGCCATTAATAACTCCTCCTTATAATCATGAAAAATGTAATTTTAATTAAGAAAAACATGTTATGAAACAAAAATGAGAATTTTAATTATCATAACTATTAATTAATTGTTTTATTTTAATAGTATTTAAATGTTTAGTTAAAACCTCATTATTTCCTAAATTTATAAACCCAATATAAAATTAAAGCTATAATTGCAATAACTAAAATCACATCAAGAATATGGAAATAGTTAGTAAGAATAGACCAATTTTGACCCAAGATTACACCTAAATATGCAAGTACCAAAGTCCATGGTAAACACCCAAGTGTTGTGTAAATTGTGAACTTTTTAATATCCATACGAGCTATTCCTGCAGGTAGGGAAATAAAAGTCCTTATAACTGGTAAAATACGTCCAACAAATACAGTTATTGAACCATATTTATTAAAAATATCATCAGCCCAATCTAGCTTTTCACTAGTAATTAAAATATATTTTCCATATCTTTCTAAAATTGGCCTTCCACCTTTTAGACCAACATAGTAAGCTATTAAAGATCCAACAAGATTTCCTAAAGTTCCGATAATTACAATTCCCAAAAAGTCTAAATGTCCTTCATGAACAACAAAACCTGCAAAAGGCATTATAACTTCGCTTGGGAAAGGAATACAAGCACTTTCCAAGGTCATCATGATAAAAATACCAAAATAACCTAATGTTTCAATAACATGAACTACAAACATTGATAAAACTTCAGTAATCGCCATTATATACACCTAATTTTTTAAATAGATAATCTCCTAGTTTTAAAGCAACTAAACCAGACACAACTCCTAAAATCATACCGCCTAAAACATCCACTGGATAATGAGCACCAACATAGATTCTTGAAAATCCAACAATAACTGCCATAGCTAATGTGATATAAATTAATTTAACTTTTTTAATTTTGTAATTTAACCCTAATACAATAGCTACCGCAAATGAAAGACTAGTATGTTCTGAAGGAAATGAATATATGTTACTTTCATGAACTAATACATTAACATGATCTAAAACCAAAAATGGCCTTAATTCCGCAACAGTTGGTTTGATTAAAAGTACAGATAAAGTTGCTATAGCTATTGCCAAAACAGCTATTAAAGCTACTTTTTTACTTTTTTTACCACCAGCAACATATAATATTCCACATATTAATAATAAAACAATAATATTGCCCAAATTTGTTAAATAAGGTAATATTAAGTTTAAAATAGGATTGTTTAAACCATTATTAATAAAATAGAATATTGAAATATTCAACTGCTGCAATACATTCAAAAACATAAGAACCCCTTACAAAAATCTATTAATATTATTATATTTACAATCACAATAATAATTGTTATGCTAATCAATAATGAGCAAGTCAAATTTTAAAAAAAAAGTAAGAATCGGGAGTGTCCGATAATTAATGAGTAATACTTTTATTCACTTGAAATCATAAGTTT
>CAVDAS010000102.1:0-6236 GCA_963606955.1 Bacteroidaceae bacterium | reverse complement strand
TTTTTAAAATCAATATTTCATATCTAAATTCTCAAAGTTTATTAATATAGAAAATAAAAATTTTAATTAATATGACTAACAAAATTTTATTAAAATTTGCAAAGAAAGGAATTAATCTATCACCAGAGGCTTATAAAAAAGTTATTGAAGCTGAAAATCCTCTAGATTTTACCTCTTCATTAATTGTTAAATTAAAAGGAGGTGATTTTAAATCTAAAGATTTAGTTTCAGTTAGTGGCCAAACTATTGATGAAATAATGGGAAATACTTCAGTTGAAGATTCAACTACAAGACCACCATTAACTAAGGAAGAAACACCTATTAAGGAAGATAAACCTACTACTGAAGAAACACCTACTAAAGAAGAACCTAAACCTAAAAAAACAGCTAGTATCAGTGATTTTAAAAAAGAATCTGATGTTAAAGAAAAATATGTTAATAAAGAAAATGCTAAGGCATTAGAAACTGTAGAAAACAAAAAAGTCAAATTTAAAAGGAATTTAACTAAAACTAATGTAGAATATGACTTTAAAATCATACAGGATACCAGTAAAAAATCATACACTAGTGGAGAGCTTGAAAACCTAATTGCTTATTTCCAAAGCAGATATGAAAAAATAGCTAAAATTTTAATTAAAAGACCTGAGCTTAAAAATTACACAAAAGTGGCTGATATTGAAGAAGGTCAAAGTAATTTAAGTCTTATTTTAATGGTTAGAGAAATTAGATCAACTAAAAACGGACATAAACTTGTTGAATTTGAAGATGATACTGGAACTATACCTATATTATTCTCAAATAAAAACGAAGAAGTTTTTAAAGAAGCTGAAAAGCTAGTTAAAGATGAAGTTATTGGTGTTCTTGCTGATAAAAATGGGGATTTAGCTATTGGAAATGAAATTATCAATCCAGGTGTTATGAGAATACCTAAAAAGGAAATGGATTTCAGTATTGTGTTTTTATCTGATGTTCACATTGGAAGCTTAACTTTCCTCGAAGATGCATTTACAAGGTTTATAGATTGGATTAACTGTGAATTTGGAAATGAAGAACAAGTAAAAATAGCTGAAAGTGTTAAATATCTTGTTATTGGTGGAGATATTGTAGATGGTATTGGTGTATATCCAAATCAAGAAAAAGAACTAGCTATTAAAGATATTACCCAACAGTACAATGAAGCTGCCAGATTTTTAGGAAATATCAGAAGTGATATTAAAATTATTATTGCTCCTGGAAACCACGATGCATCCAGAGTAGCTGAACCTCAACCTGCAGTACCTGAAGAGTATGCAAAAGCTTTATATGAACTTGATAATGTAGAATTTATAAGTAATCCTGGTGTTGTCTCTCTAGATGGTATCAATGTTTTAATTTACCACGGACGTAGTTTTGATGATTTAGTAATGGCTGTTAAAGAGTTTACTCATGAGAAAAACGATTTATTAATGGAAGAATTACTTAAAAAAAGACATTTAGCTCCAATTTATGGAGAAAGAACCCCTCTTGCTTCTGAGCTTGAAGATTATTTAGTAATTGATGAGGTTCCTGATGTATTCCATACAGGGCATGTTCATATTAATTCCCACAAAAAATACAATGGTATCCATTTAATCAACTCAGGAACATTCCAGACTCAAACTGAGTTCCAGAAAATTTATAATATTGAACCAACCCCTGCTGAAGTTCCTGTACTTTACAAAGGACAATATAAATGTTTAAAATTCATTTAAAAATTTTTATAAATAATAAAGAACTTAAAAAATATTAAATTTAGGTGAAAAAATGGAAAAAAATATTGAAGAAATTGTTAATGTTTCAAAATATCTTTATAATAACAAACTTGTTGCCGGAAAAGCAGGAAATGTTAGTGCTAGATTTAAAGGCAAAGATGGTGATGTAATTGCTATTACACCTACTTTAAAATCATTATATGAGTTAAATGAAGAAGATATCGTTTTAGTGGATTTAGAAGGAAATGTATTAACAAAAGGCAAACCTTCTTCTGAAGTTGATCTTCATTTAGAAATATATAAAAAAAGAAATGATGTAAATGGAATTGTTCATACTCATTCACCACATGCAACAGGATTTGCATTTTCTTCAAAAAGAATTAAAAGACATGAAGGCTTTGGAGCTATTAACACTCCATTTTTAGAAGATATTGAATATGAAACACCTGGAACTATGAAATTAGCTAAAAGTGCTTCTGAGGCTATTGGTGATGAAGATGTTTTAATTTTAAAACAGCATGGTGTTTTATGTGTTGGTGACAGTTTAAAAGAAGCTACTTTACTTGCAACTTTCGTTGAAGAAACAGCTAAAACACAGTTTATAACTTATATGTTAAATTCAGTAGAAGATTTAATATGAATCTTCTTGTGAAGATTCACTCTCTTTTCCCGAATCAACATATTCAGTTATAATATCTAAAATTAAACCAGATAAAGAAGTATCTTTATCAATAGCTATTTTTTTTAATTCTTTTTTCAATTCTACAGGCATATTTATAGTTGTTTTACTTATATCTGACATAATAATAAATTGTTTATCATATTTTATATACTTTATTAAAAAATTCTGCATTACCAAAAAATATTTAAAGATTAATATAGTAATATAATCTTAATATACTGTTTTTTAATAACACATTATTTTTGGAGGGAAAATTATGCCTAATCAAACAATCAATGAAGTATCAGAAATATTAGAATATATTATGGATAACAATTCAGTTCCACGTAACATAAGGGAAGCAGCACATGAATCTAATGATTTGTTAAAAGATGAATCTCAAGATTTGTCTGTAAGAGTTAGTACTGTTTTAACTAAGTTAGATGAAATTAGTAATGATCCAAATATACCTGTTCATGCAAGAACATTAATTTGGGAAGTTCTTTCTAAATTAGAATCAATCTAATTATTTTTTAATCTTTTTTTGAAATAGCTAAAGCTATTGTAACACCACTAAAAGCCGTTTTTTTATAAATTAATTTTGAATTAAATCCTGCTGTAATTAAACAAGAGGCTTCAGACACACTACCAACACCAAATTTAGATTTTACAAAATCAGATTCATGTATATCCTTTGATGTAAATAATTCTAATTTATCCATACTGACAAAATTAACTGGAATATTTAAATTTTTACTTAAATCTAAAATACCCTGTTCATCTTTTTTAATTTCAGCTGAAGCTAATTTAGATAATCTATTTTTAGAGATATTTAAATCATCAAGTGCTTTATTAAGACCTGTTAAAATATCTTCCATAGATTTACCACGTTTACAACCAATACCTGCAACAATATCCTCAATTTTCATTACTAATTTATGGTCTTTATAAAAGAGATGTATTTCATCTGTATTAATAGAACTGGTAAATTCAATTGAAACATTAATTTCAAGTGTATTATTATTTAAATAATCAAATAAAAAATCATAATTTCCTTTACTATTAACTTTAAAAAGTATTTCTTCATTTTCTAAAATAGCTTTATTAAAATATAAAATCTCAGATGGATTTATAATTGTTAAATATAAATCTTTAGCTAATACATCAACACCTAATTTTTTATTAACATCAGTTGCAGTTGTAACTACATCTGTTGCACCTAATATATCAGCTACTTTTGATGTGAGTTTATTAGCTCCTCCTAAATGACCAGATAGGGTACTAATTACAAAATTAGCATTTTCATCAATATTTAAAATAGCAGGATCTGTAGTTTTTGATTCAATTAAAGGTGCAATACTTCTAATTAAAATTCCAGATGCCATAATAGCTATAATTGCATCATATTCATAAAATAATAATTTAAAAGTGTTTTTAACATCTTTATAAAAAATATCAGCTGCAATAATAGTTGAGTCTTTATCCAGTTGCTTTTTTATTGTTAAAGACAAATTATGACCCTTTTTTGAAACTGAAATAATAGCTATTTTCATAATATCATATAGAATATAATTATAAATATAATTACTGTAATTGTAAATAAAAACATTGTTAATTTAGATAATTTAACAGCCTTATTTATATCATTTGTTTCAATATTTTTAATATTATCTCCTAAAACATATGTATTGACTTTGATTAATTGTATATCCAAAGCTCCTGCAGCTGAAGCCATTGTAAAACCGGAATTTGGACTTGGACACTTTCTAGCATCTCTTTTTAATATTCTGTAACTGTTTTTATAATCAAAATTTAAACAAAAGGAAGATAAAACAACAAAAAAACCAGCTATTCTTGATGGAATATAATTTAAAATATCATCTATTTTAGCTGGAACAAAACCAATATTAATTAATTCATCAGTTTTATAACCGACCATTGCATCAAGTGTATTAAATATTCTATAATTAAATGGAATTAAAAGTAAAACAATTAAAAACACATAAGAATGTATATAAATTCCAATAAGACTGAAAATCATGAAATAAAATACAGGTGAAATATATGAATCTGTAATATTTTCTGTTAAGCTTTCAATAGTAGCTGAAACAATGTGTTCTTCTTTTAATTCATCAGTATTTCTGCTAACTAAATAAGAAACTGCACATCTTGCTTTATCAATATCTTCATTTAAATCAGCTTCAACATCCAAAGCTGTGCTAAATAACAATTTAATAGAAAATGTAGATGATAATAATAATGTAAATAATATATAAAAAATAATTATATTAAATGAACATAAATAACAAATAATAAACAAAAATACACTTGAAACAAAACATGTAGCTATTGTTAAAAGCAAACCTGACCATCTATTGTTTATTTTAATAAAAATATTTTTAAAAAATGAGATTAAAGATCCTATTAATACAACAGGATGAATTTTTGTTGGAATTTCACCATATATTATATCAAAAACAATAGCTAAAAATAATGATAATAGGATAAATATTAATATATTAAATGTAAAAATAATATTACCAATTGATGAAAATATAAAAAAATTATTTAATAATTCAAACATTAATAAATAATATAATATTAAAATAAATAAATATTTTATTATAATTATAAAACAAGGTGAAAAAATGACAATTGAACAAGACGTTAAAAACTGGTTAGCTGATGAAGGTGTTTTCAGAGAAAAAGCTGCTGATGATAATGCAGAATTCCATTTTGTTATTGAATTTCCTAAAGACAATGTGATGGATGTTGTAAAACCAAAAGGAAAAGATGTTATTGTAATTGGTTGTGCAACACAAGTATCTCCAGAACATATTCAATTAATGAATAGTGCATCACCTGAATCTAAAGGTAAATTTTTATTTGATGTAAGTACTAATTTAAATTTATTTTTAGTTGATTATGAATTAAATGTAAATCAAGATATATTACAACAATTTATTATTACTGATAATATTTATGATGATGGTTTAACCAAAGATGCTTTATTTAAAACATTAAAACGTGTCTTTAAATCTAAATTACATTGTATAATGTTATTAAATTACGAATTTGGTAACTCAAGTGATACTATTTCCAAACCACATAATGAAAATAGTATGTTTGTATAAATTTTTTTAAAAATTTTTAGAGAGACAGACATGAATTTCAAGTGAAACCTTTGCGAAGCTTCTGTAAGAATGAAGAGGTGCATTTCATCTGTAAAAACACTTGAAATTTATCTTTATTTTTTATAGTTTAAATGTAAAATAAACACCTAAAAAATCTTTTTTTACAAAAATAAGTATTATAACTAATTTTGAAATTTTTTTTCACTTGAAATGCATGTCTTGATTTTGCTTCCGCTCTAAATATTGCATTACACTTGAAATTTACCTCTCACTATTTATGATAATTCATTATATTTTTTTTCGAAAATTAATTCCTGAAATTTTTTTTCACTTGAAACATATGTTTTATTTTTCAAATGCTCAGATAAATATTATATTGAACTTAAAATCTTACAATTGAAATGATACTTCTTTAATTTTAAAATAAATATTGATTTGGGTTTATTTTTATTAAAATTATTTTTTTTAAAAAATTTTAAATGTTTTATTTCTATAAATAATCAATTTTTATTATTTATTTTTTAAAAATAATTCTCATAGTCTTTTTGTTTTAAAATATAAGTCTTGTTAAACCTATTTAATTTTATATTTTCATATTTTTATTACTTATTTTACAATTGAAATACATGTCTTTATATTTGAAACAGTTAAGTTTCATGTTTTATTTTTAAATACATATAATTTATTTAATTTTAATTTTAAGTATTAATC
>CAVDAS010000101.1:0-6240 GCA_963606955.1 Bacteroidaceae bacterium | reverse complement strand
AAATTAAAAAATAGGCTCCAAAAATAAGGTCAATCCCTTAACTTTATAGCAGTGACATTAAGAAGTAAGAGTTATATATGTTGCACGATATAACTATTAATCGTTATGAAATTATTTTCATTTCAGATTGGTTTATTTTATAAACTATTTTAAAAATTTAGGAGAAAAATAGAGAAATGTCGTTAAAATATAATAAGCGATTAATACTTTGTTTTTGTGTATTAATGGCGCTTATTTTAATTCCTACTTCATTTGCAACTGATGTTAATGATGATGCAAATGGTGTAAATATGTCAGCAGAAGATACTATTGCTGAATCTTCTGATGATGTCGTAATAAAAAATACAAGTAATCTGGTTGGTGTTTCAGCTGGACACAATGATGATGTGATTTCACAAAACAACAACGACAAAGATGTAGTAAAAGATTATGATGAAGGTTATTGGGAATCTACTCCTTCACCAAGTAGTGTAGATTATACTCTTGGTGAAAGTAAAACTATAACTGTTACCATGGACTGTGATGATTTTGATTATATTAGTGATTCTGATTCTATGAATGTCTATATTAATGGAGCTTCTAGCGGTACAGCTATTAGTGGTGTAGCAGCTAATGCACAATCTTTTACATTTGATTTACAAACAATAAGTGATAAATTAAGTAATGGAAAAAACACTATTGTATTCCATCCTGATAATGATGTATTTGATGATGCTGAAATTTATGATACTACTTTTAATCCATTAACTGTTCAAATAGGTGGAAACTATTTATATGTTTCTACAATAGGGAACGATACTACTGGTGATGGGTCAGAAGATAAACCTTATGCAACTATAGATAAAGCTATCACTGTAAATAATGATAAAGGCGGTGATTATACTGTACTTGTAAATGAAGGTACATATGTTATTTCTAAGTATATGAGTAAAAGTATTTCTATTAAAGGTTTAGGTAATGTTATTATTGACCAAAAAGGTAGTAGTAGTAACTATTTATCTATAAGTTCTAATTATAATCATGTTTTTAGTGGTTTAACTATTATTAATAGTAAAGGTAGTACTGCAACTATTAGTGGAAGTTCTGGTAGTAGTAGTGGAACTTTAAAAGTATATAATTGTACTTTTATAAATAACAGTGCAACAACTTCAATTATGCGTATTTATGGTGGTGCTAGTATTCAAGGATGTATTTTTGTAAATAATACTGCTAATGGAGCTTCATCTTACTATGGTTGGGGTATCATTTCAGCTTTGAATTATAATGTTAAAGGTGGTTTTGATTTAAATAATAATATCTTTATAAATAATACAGTAAACGCTAAGGCACCTATTATTTATAACTATCGTACTTCTACTTTAAATGCAAAAGATAATTACTGGGGATCAAATGATGGAATTGATAGTTCTAAATTAAGTGGTAAAATTGACGCATCTAGTTGGGTAGCTTTAGTTACTTCTATTAACAATGATGAAGTTTCTGTTGGAGATAAACCAACTATTACAGCCCAATTTAAATCTACAACTGATGGTAAAACTTTCACTGATTTATCTGGTGTAATGCCTAATTTTACTGTTAGTGCAACTTCAAATATTGGAACTGTAGATTCAAAAACTACAATAACTAATAATACTGGAAATTTAACTTATACAGCAACTAAAGACGGTGAAGAAACCGTAAATATTATTTATAATGGTAATGTTTTAAGTTCTCTTGATTTTAAAGTTGATTTAAACATTCCTGGTTCAATTTATGTAGCTACTACTGGTAGTGATACTACTGGTAATGGTTCTAAAGCTAATCCTTATGCAACTATTTCTAAAGCTTTAGATGCAAACGATGGAACAAATACTATTATTGTATATGGTGGTAATTATGTTCTTAGTAATTATCAATTAACTAAAAGTGTAACTATTATTGGTAAAGATAATGTTGTTATTACACCTGAAGGTAGTAATTGTATTCTTAATATAGGTACTGGTGCTAAAAAAGTTAATTTAACTAGATTAACTTTTGCTAATGGTACTGATGGTGCAATTAAAATGGCTAATTCTGGTGAAACTGATGATAGAACTTTAGATATTAGTAAATGTAACTTTATTAATAACACTGGTTCTGTTGGTGTTATGTCACTTTACGGTGCAACAACAATTACTAAATGTAATTTCATAAACAATACTGCAACTAGTGCACTTAATTATGATAATGGAATTATTAGTGTTCGTTATAGTGCTAATTTAACTATATCTTATTCTAATTTCATTGGAAATAAAAACACTGCAAATAGTACTTCAGCTATTTCATGTATTTATGTGGATTATGATGAATATAGTGAAACTAATCCTACTGTAATAGCTAATAATAACTTCTGGGGAATTAATGAGAAACCTAATAATAAAATGGTATCTGATGAGGTAACTGTTAATAATTGGGTTGCTGTTGTTCCTAGCCTAAAAGATGAAGTTAATGGAACTATAACTGCTGAAAATAATCATGATTTAACTTTAGAGTTTAAATCAACTACTGATGGTAAAACTTTCACTGAATTAGCTGATGTATTACCTGATGTAAATCTTAATTTAGAAACTACTTTAGGAATTATTACTCCTACTGTTGTTGTAAATAATAATTTTGCTAATGCAGTTTACAAATCTGATAAAGAAGGCTCTGAAAAAATCACTATTAAAGCAGTAGAAGATATTACTTCATTATCATTAACTGTAGTTGAAGATGAAACAGGAAGAATTTATGTATCTACTAATGGTAGTGATATTACTGGTAATGGTTCTAAAGCTAATCCATTTGCATCTATTGAAAATGCAACAGCTAAAAATGATGAACTTGGTGGAAATCAAGAAATCATTGTTTATGCTGGAACCTATCACTCTAATTCTTCAATTATGTTTAAAAAAGGAGTAACTATAACTGCTAGAGATGGGGAAGTTGTACTTACAACTGATACTTATTTCTTCTATATTCCTATTTCTGCTGCAGCTAACATAACTTTCAATGGTTTAACTTTTATTAATGCAAATTCCACAAGAGGAGCTATAGAAGGAAGTGGAAGCTATTATTATAAAGGAATTATTAATTTAAACAATTGTAAATTTATTAATAATACTGTTGATAATGTACTTGATGGTGGTTATTACTTCTCATTTAATGTAAATAATTGTACATTTATTAATAATACTGTTTATAGAGTATTTGATGGTGCTTCAGTTAATGTAAATAATTGTACATTTATTAATGATACTTCAACTTCTTACTTTATTTATGGTTCTACTAGTGTAAATATTAATAATTCAGTATTCTATAATTGTGATCCAGGTAGTTATTTTGCAAGTGCTTCATCTGGAGTTGCTGATAATAACTTCTGGGGAAGTAATGCTAAACCTTCAGTAAGTTATAGTGTTAAAGTAAATAATTGGATTGTTCTTGTACCTACAATGAGTAATTCTACTATTTTATCTAATTCAACTTATGATGTAAATCTTAAATTTATGTCTACTACTGATGGTAAAACATACACTGAATTAACTAAAACTATGGAAGATTTAACCTTTGATTTAACTTCTTCTTTAGGAAATATTTTTACTCCTGAAAAAGTTACTGTATCAAATAATACGGGATCTTTCAAATATTATGCGAAAAACGACGGTATGGAAAAATTAAGTATTGTAGCAGGAAAAGAGGTTGTAAGTCTTAATTTCGAAGTTATAGATACTGATCCTAATCATATTTATGTAGCTACTAAGGGTAGTGATACTAATGGTGATGGATCTAAAATTAATCCATTTGCAAGTATAGCTAAAGCTTTAACTAAAGCTACAAATGGAAAATGCACAATTTTCATATCTGACGGTACATACACAGAATATGGTCTTAATTTAACCAATAGTGTAAATATTGTTGGTATGGGAGATAAAGTTGTAATTGATGGAAACAATAGTAATTATATATTCGCAGTTACAGCTAATAATGTAAACTTTAACATGACTAAATTAACATTAGCTAATGGTAATGCTCAATATGGTGGAGCTATACAAATTGGTACTGTTTTAACTGGTTATGATGCTAATGCATATATTGAAAATGTTAAATTTATAAATAACACCGCAACTAATTTAGGTGGAGCTATTTATAATGCTGGTGGAAAAACTAGTTCTGGTAATAATAATTTAACCATTCTAGACTGTACTTTTATTAATGGTAATGCAAATTATGCTGCAGCTATTGAAACTCAGTCTGATACTACTATTATGAATTCAGTATTTAGAAATAATACAGCTAAAACTGATTGTGCAGCTATTAGGGTAAATGGTGGAACAACTGCTATTTCTAATTGTATATTTGAAAATAATAATGTACCAACTGGTAAAAGTACTATTAAAGTTCAAACTGGTTCATTAAATGTTAATTACTCTGTATTTTTAGATGCTGGTAAAGCTATTTCAGCTAGTTCTAATTGCTATAATAATGTACATGTTGACTATAATTTCTGGGCAACTAACGATAAACCTACTTCAAAAGTAGATAATGGAATTACTATAAACAATTGGGTTGTTGTTGACTCAAAACTTGATGCGCCTGATATTAATGCAAGTGAAAAAGCTTCAATAATATCTGAATTTAAACTTACAAGTGACGGTACAACATTTACTGCATTAAATGAAACAATGCCTAGTGTAACTATTAGTTATGTTCCAACTATTGGTAAAGTTAGCTCTGTTAATGTGACTATGGTTGATAATAAAGCAACTACAACTTACACAGCTACTACAGAAGGTAGTGAAACTGTAAATATAACTATAGATGGTAATATTTTAAGTAAATTGAATTTTGTTGTTGGAACATCAGTTGCTGGTAAAATCTTTGTATCTGGTGCTACTGGTAGTGATATCACTGGTGATGGATCTAGATTTAAACCTTATAAAACTATTTCACAAGCTATATCTAAAGCTAGTTCTGGAAATACAATTTATGTTTATGCTGGAAATTATTCAGAGTATAGATCAATCTCTAAAGATTTAACTATTATTGGTCTTGGTGATGTTAGAATTAAATCTGATTCTTCTTATTATCCATATGTATTTTCAATTGGTGGTAGTTATACTGTTAATTTTATTAATTTAACATTTGCAGACACTAAATATGAATCATCCTCTGGTTATTCTACTTCTCCTGGTGTTATATATACCGGTTCATCAAGTTATTATAATCCAACTTTAAATATTGTTGATTGTAATTTTATTAACAATTATGCACCAACAGGAGTAATTGGTGGAGAATATATGAATCTTAATTTAACTAGATGTAATTTCATTAATAACACTGGTACAGGCAGTAGTGCTTATTATAATTATGGTTTAATCTTCTTTGGAAGTGGTGGCAGTTTAAATATAACTTATTGTAATTTTGTTAACAATACCGCTAAAAATGATTATTTAATTTACTTATATAAGTCTTCAATAAAAAGTGATGTTGATTACAATTATTGGGGATCAAATGATAATCCTAGTTCAAAAATATATAATGGTAAAATTAATAATTGGGTAGTAATAGATTCATCAATTAACTCTTCTGATGTAACAATTGGAGATGTTGATGATATAACTCTTAAATTTAAATCTACAGCAGATGGTAGTAACTATAATGAGTTAAACGGAGCAATGCCTGATTTAACAGTTGATGTTACACCTACTATTGGATCTGTTGATAAACAAACTATTACAATAACTAATAATACTGCTAATATTAAATATAATGCAACAACTAAAGGTCCTGAAACAGTTAATATAACTGTTGGAACTAATAATCTTGCTAAATTAACATTTAATGTTTGGGGTATTAGAAATGCATCTAGCATTTTCATATATGTTAATGATATCAAGTATGGTCAAAATGCAACTATTGTAGCTACTGTTACTTCTGGTGCTACTGGTAATGTAACTTTCACTATGGGTAATAAGACTAAAACTGTTCCTGTTGCTTATGGTATGGCTAAATGGGATGTTGATGGTTTAGTTGCTGATAATTATACTGTTTTCGCAACTTATAGTGGTGATGATAGCTATAAACCTTCAAATAGCAATACTTCATTTAAAGTAAATAAAGCTGATTCATCTGTTGTTGTATCTGTTAATAATATTAAAGTTGGTGAGGATGCTGTTATTGTAGCTACAGTTATTTCTGGTGCTACTGGTAATGTGACTTTCACTATGGGTGATAAGACTGAAA
>CAVDAS010000100.1:0-6371 GCA_963606955.1 Bacteroidaceae bacterium | reverse complement strand
CTCTGTAAGCATTAACTTCTATAGAAATGGAACTAATACTGTTTTACCTATTTCTAGGGATGTTAAATTAGCTATTGGTAATAACATCACTAATGAAAAAATTGTTAATGGAACTTTTACAAAATCCTACAAAGCTCCTGAAGGTAATTATACTATAACAGCTAGTGTGGATAATGAGAAACTAGCTATTCCCTTCCTTAATAATAATATTTATGTGGATTATGTGAGAGGTAATGATTCTAATAATGGATCTAGCTGGAATAGTGCTGTTAAAAGTATTAGTAAAGCAATGGAGCTAGTGCAAGCTAATAGTAATATTTACCTTGCAGATGGAACACATGTTGTAAATGCTCGAATAGAGATTAATAAGACTGTAGCTATTGTTGGTAATGGAACTAAGACTGTTATAACAAATAATAAAAATAATGCAGGGGTATTTAAGATAACTGCTTCTAATGTGGCTATTTATAATTGTACTTTTGCAAATAACTATATTGCAGGTAATGGTGCGGTAATTTATGCTTCAATTGGAGATAATTTAACTGTAGCAGGTTGTATTTTTACCAATAACTCTGCAAGTTCTGATGCTGTAATCTGTAATCAGGGTGTGGATAATTTTACTGTAGCTGATTGTATTTTTACAAATAATTCAGTTTATGATGGTGGTGCAATCATGAATTATGGTAATGGTTGTACTGTAATGAATAGTACTTTTACTAATAATTCAGCATCAAATAATGGTGGTGCAATCTGGAATTGTGGTATTGGTCTTACTGTGGTGAATGGTACTTTTATAGGCAATACTGCAAAGTATGGTGGTGCAATCATGAATTATGGTCTTGGTGTGAATTTCACTGTGATAAATAGTACTTTTAAAAGTAACAAAGCAACAGATTATACTGGTGGTGCAATCTGTAATTATAATGCAGCTAATTTTACTGTTAAAAATAGTATTTTTACTAATAACTCAGCAGCAAGGGAAGGTGGTGCAATCAGCAATAATTATGCAAATAATTTTACAGTAGTAAATGCCACATTTACCAATAACACTGCAATAAACGAGGGTGGTGCAATATTTAATGATGGTGGGCAGTTTAATGTAAATAAATCTGTATTTGATAAGAATGGTGTTGCTATTTACAATACTGGTGTTCTTACACTAAATAAGAATTCATATTATGGAATTAAAGAAGGCAAAACCTATATTTACAATAAAGGTACTCTTTCTTCTTGTATTGTTACTGTTTTAGAACATATGACTGTTAAACTTAAACCTGGCGTAGATGATTCATTACTTGCTAGAATTAGCTGTGATGGAGCTAGTGTAGCTGGCGGATCATTAAAATTCATAATTGATGATGTTGAGTATAATGCAACTAGCCGTAATACTGGTATTTATGATTGTAATTATACTGTGCCTTACTTTGATGAACCTAAAGTTGTCAGTGCAAGTTATGCTAATGCAACTGAGGTATCTGTTAAAAATGCTACATTGATTTGTGTTATTGAAACATTTACTGATTTGCAAAATGCAGTAAACTTATCTGATGTAGTATCACTTAATGGTGATGTTATAATGGATAATTATGAAAATTTCACAGATGGAATTACTATTTCAAGAAACACTACTATTAATGGAAATGGTTTTACTATTGATGCTAGGAATTTAGGAAGGATTTTTAATGCTGATGAGAATGCTACTCTTAATTTAATTAATGTTACATTAGTTAATGGTAATTCTACAAGGAACGGTGGAGCTATCAATAGTATGGGTAATTTAACTTTAAATAATGTTAAATTTATTAATAATACTGCTGGCAGATGGGGTGGAGCAATCCTCAATTTTGGCTCTAATTGTACTGTAATTGACTCTGTATTTATTAACAACATTGCAGGATATTCTGGAGGTGCAATAAGTAAAGGTGATGGTAACTTTACTGTAATTAACTCTAATTTTATTAATAATACTGCAAAAAGTGGTGGGGCAATCTACAATTTGGGTGATAACTTTACTGTTAACACTTCTAAGTTTATTAACAATACTGCTGAAGATTACGGTGGTGCAATATTAAATGGGGAATCTGGTTTTATTGTAAATAATGTTGATTTTGTTAACAATACTGGAAATTATGGTGGAGCAGTCTATAACTGGGGTTATAATTCCATTATTAATGCTTCCAGGTTTATTAACAACACTGCTGTAATGTATGGTGGTGCAATTAACAATGAAATGAATTTAAATCTTACTGTAAGTAATTCTATTTTCACCGCAAACAATGCAACAGCTGGTGTTGATATCGTTAACAACATGAAATGTACTATTAATTTAGTTAATAATAGCTATTCTAAAGTTATGGGTGGGAAAACTAATATTTACAATGAGGGTATTATTATATCACCAGTAACAATTACTGTTTTGGGGAATCAAACACTTAAAACTCATCCTGGTGAAAATATATCATTATTCGCTAATGTTATCACCTCTGATGGAGCTAGTGTAGCTGGCGAAGTATTAAAATTCATCATTGGTGGCAATAATTATACTGCAATCAGTCAAAATAATGGTAATTATACCTTTAATTACACTGTAGGTTACTTTGATGAACCTGAAGTTGTCAGTGCAAATTATGACGCAAATAATATGTCTGTTAAAAATGCTACTTTAGTTTGTGCTATTGAGACATTTACTGATTTGCAAAATGCAGTAAACATAGCTAGTGTCATATCACTTAATAGTGATGTTATAATAGATAGTGATAATTTTACAATTGGAGTCATTATCTCAAAAAACACTACTATTATTGGTAATGGTTTTACTATTGATGCAAAGAATTTAACAAGGATATTATGTGTAGATACAGGTTTTAGTCTTAATTTGGTTAATGTTACATTAGCTAATGGTAATTGTCTTAATGGTGGAGCTATTTGTAATGCTGGTAATTTGACTTTAAATAATGTTAATTTAATTAATAACACTGGATTTAATGGTGGTGCAATCTATAATTTGGATATATGTGCTATAAATAATTCTACATTCATTAACAACACTGCAAAGCATGGTGGTGGATCAATATTCAATGATGAAGGTAATGTTACTGTAACAAATTCTGTATTTGGCGGTAACAATGTAAGTGTTGATGTAATTTGTAATTGTGTAGGTAGTGTTAACTTAAATAATAACACCTATTCTGGAATTGTGGATAATCAAACTTATATTTACAATTCAGGTATTCTCTCTTCCTGTGTAATTACTGTTTTAGAAAATAAAATACTTAAAACACATCCTGGTGAAAATATTACATTATATGCTACTATTACATGTGATGGAGCTAGTGTGGCTGGTGGAATATTAAACTTCACTATTGATGGCAATAATTTCACTGCAATCAGTCAAAATAATGGTATTTATGCCTTTAATTATACTGTAGGTTACTTTGATGAACCTGAAGTTGTCAGTGCAAGTTATGCTAATGCAAATAATGTGTCTGTTAAAAATGCTACATTAGTTTGTGCTATTGAGACATTTACTGATTTGCAAAATGCAATAAACCTAGCTAATGTCATATCACTTAATAATGATGTTAAAATGACTGACGGCGAAAAAACTAAGTTTAAAGATGGAATTATTATTTCTAAAGACCTTGCTATTAATGGTAATGGTTTTACTATTGATGCTAGGAATTTAGGAAGGATTTTTAATGTTGGTGAGAATGCTACTCTTAATTTAGTTAATGTTACATTAGTTAATGGTAATTCTACAATGAATGGTGGGGCTATTAATAGTATGGGTAATTTAACTTTGAATAATGTTAAATTTATTAATAATACTGCTGGCAGATGGGGTGGTGCAATCTATAATTTTGGTTCTAATTGTACTATAAATGGTGCTGTGTTTATCAATAACACTGCAGGATATTCTGGAGGTGCAATAAGTAGTAATGCTGATCTTTTTATTGTAACTAATTCTAGTTTTATTAATAATACTGCGAAAAATGGTGGTGCTGTCTACAATTGGGGAAATAACCTTACTGTTAATGGTTCTAAGTTTATTAATAATGCTGCTGATGAGAATGGTGGTGCAATATTAAATGGAGGATCTGGTTTTATTGTAAATAACTCTGATTTTATTAATAATACTGGAAATAATGGTGGAGCAGTCTACAACTGGGGTTCTGATGCTATTATAAATGCTTCTACATTTACTAATAATACTGCTGTAATGTATGGTGGTGCAATCGGTCATGAAATGGAATTGAATCTTACTGTAAGTAATTCTGTTTTCACCACAAACAACGCAACATATGGTATGGATATTGTTAACAACATGGGATGTACTATTAATTTAGTTAATAATAGCTATTCTGAAACTGAAAAAGCAAATATTTACAATGAAGGTATTATTTTATCTTCTGGTGTAATTACTGTTTTAGGAAATCAAACACTTAAAACTCATCCTGGTGAAAATATTACATTATATGCTACTATTACCTGCGGGGGAGCTAGTGTGGCTGGTGGAATATTAAAATTCATCATTGGTGGTAATAATTATACTGCAATCAGTCAAAATAATGGTAATTATACCTTTAATTACACTGTAGGTTACTTTGATGAACCTGAAGTTGTCAGTGCAAATTATGACGCAAATAATATGTCTGTTAAAAATGCTACTTTAGTTTGTGCTATTGAGACATTTACTGATTTGCAAAATGCAATAAACCTAGCTAGTGTCATATCACTTAATAATGATGTTAAAATGACTGACGATGAAAAAACTAAGTTTAAAGATGGAATTACTATTTCTAAAGACCTTGCTATTAATGGTAATGGTTTTACTATTGATGCTAGGGAGTTAGGTAGGATCTTTTCTATAGATGGTGAATGTGCTGTTAATTTAGTTAATGTTACTTTAGCTAATGCTAATACTACAGCTAATGGTTCTGCAATCTATAATCGTGGTTCTATTTTGACTGTGAGTGATTGTAGGTTTATTAATAATTCTGCAGATATTGGTTGTGCAATTTGGAATGGTAATGATAATTCTGTTGTTAAAAATTGTGTTTTCATAAATAATACTATATATGAGAATAATTTCTCTTATGATGGTTTTGATAGGGGATTATCATATTTTGGTGGTGCTATTTATAATGAGGGTAATAATTTTTCTGTTGTAGACTCTGTTTTTGATAGTAACTTTATAAATAATGTTGGTGGTGCTATTTATAATGTTGGAAATAATGTTTCAGTTACTGGATCTTATTTTGTTAATTGTATAGCCTATATTGCAGGGGCTATTTATAATAACGGAACTAATTTCTCTGTTGTAAGCTCTGTTTTTGATAATAATAATGGAGTTTTCGGTGGAGCTATTAATAATGATGGTATTGATGCTTTAATTGATAATTCTACTTTTATCCATAATGGTAGGGTTTATGGTGGAGCTATTTATAATTGGGCAACTGGTTTTACCATTAAAAATTCTAAGTTCATTGATAATTTCGCAGAAGGTAGTTATGGTGGAGTTATTTATAATAAAGGTTTTAATGTCACTGTTATAGATTCTGAGTTTATTAATAATACTGCAGGTTATGGTGGCGGTGCTATTTATAATGATGGTGTTATTTTTGACAATAAAAATGAAATTATTAAGGATTGTGCTATCTGTGTTATAAATTCTACTTTTACAAACAATTCTGCTGAATTGGGAGGAGCAATCTACAATGTAATGGCTAATGTTTCTGTAATTAAATGTAGTTTTGTTAATAACACAGCAGAACGCGGTGTTGCAATTTACAATGGTGAAAATCTTACATTAGATAATAATACATATTCTGGTGTTGTTGATGGTAAAACTTATATTTACAACGATGGTTTTATTATATCACCAGTAACAATTGCTGTTTTAGATAATCAAACTGTTAATGTCAAATATGGTGAAAATATATCTTTATTTGCTAATATTATTACTTCTGACGGAGCTAGTGTGGCCGGCGGATTATTAGACTTTATTATTGGTGCTAATAATTATTCTGCAACTAGCTTGATTAATGGTACTTACAATTACACATATTCTGTTGGGTTTGTAGGCAAACAGGTAGTTAGTGCTGTTTATGATGGTGGAAATAATGCATCTGTCAAAACTGGAATTTTAGAAGTAACAAATTTATCTGTTGATTTGGATGTTAATGATGTTGTTATGATTTATCATGATGGAACTCGCCTTGTTGCTAAATTAACTGATTATTTAGCTAATCCAATAGCTAATGCTACATTATACTTTACTATTAATGGTAAAACTTATAATAGAACAACTGATGTTAATGGTAGTGCTTCAATTGGACTTAATTTAGATTCTGGAAAATATCCTGCAACTG
>CAVDAS010000099.1:0-6415 GCA_963606955.1 Bacteroidaceae bacterium | reverse complement strand
TGGTACAAACATATAATAAATAAAAAAAACTAAAATAATACTATTAAATTAGGGAGTAAAAAATGACAATATTAGTTATTAATAATAAAGGTCAGTATAATCATAGAATTCAACGTAGCTTACAATATCTTAAAATTCCATCAGAATTAGTTCCAAATACATTAAGTATTGAAGAAATTGAAGCTAAAAACCCAATTGGATTAATTTTAGGTGGCGGACCTTCAATTGAAGGCGCTGGAAATAGTGAAGAATATATTAAACATTTTGATATACCTATTTTAGGAATCTGCTTAGGACACCAATTAATAGCTAAAACTTATGGTGGGCAAATAGATACTTCCAATACTGAAAGTTATGCTAAAGTTGAAATCAATATTGTTAATGATGATAACCTATTTAGTGGATTAGCTCCAAAAATGGAAGTTTGGTCATCTCATAAAGATGAAGTAAAAACTATCCCTAATGATTTTGAAATTTTAGCTAATTCAAACTTATGTGATGTTGAATCCTTTAAACATACAAAAAAAGATGTTTATGGAATACAATTCCATCCTGAAGTACATCATACTCCTAAAGGATCAACTATATTCGAAAATTTCTATGAAATTTGTAAAAAAAGGTGTAATAATGATTGATAATCCAGAAGACTTAAAAGAAAAAGCATTAGCAAATAAACCAGGTTTAAGAAGGCAATATGTAAATATTCCAATAGGCGACGAAGAATATGGATTTAGAATCTCCGGAATTGGTGCAAAAGCTGTAAAATTAGAAAAATATGTTAAATATGATGAAATATTTGAAGCACTTGAAGCTGGAAATGACAATGGTTTAGAAGCAATGGTTAAACAAATCATTGAAGATTATGAAGAAGAAAGTGATGAAGAAGAATAAACATTTGTGGTTGAAACAATGTTAGGTCCAGAAGAATTTATTAAAGATACTATCCAAAAGATAAAAGAGCAAATAGGAGATGAAAAAGCTATTATTGCTTTATCTGGAGGAGTTGACAGTTCAGTATGTTCTGTTCTTGTTCAAGAAGCTATTGGAGATAACTTAATAGCAATATTTGTAGACCATGGTCTTTTAAGAGAAGGGGAAGTAGAAGAAGTAACTAATACTTTTAAAGATAGATTAAACTTTAATTATGTTGATGCTTCTGAAGAATTCTTAAATGCTCTTGAAGGAGTAGAAGATCCTGAAGAAAAAAGAAAAATCATTGGAAAAGTATTTATTGATGTTTTTGAAAGAGAAGCTGCGAAAACAGATGCAAAATACTTAGTACAAGGTACTATAGCTCCAGATTGGATTGAAAGTAAAGGTAAAATCAAATCTCACCATAACTTAGCTCTTCCTAGCGGTATGGTTCTTGATTTAGTTGAACCAATTCGTGATTTATACAAAGATGAAGTTAGAGAAATTGGTTTATTACTAGATTTACCTGAAAAAGTAGTTCACAGACAACCATTCCCAGGCCCAGGTCTTGCAGTTAGAGTCATCGGATCACTTACAAAAGAAAAACTCGATATTTGTAGAAAAGCAAATAAAATAGTAAGTGATGAAATAGAAAAAGCAGGTATTGACAAAGATGTATGGCAATATTTTGCAGTATTAACTGACAGTAAAGTTACTGGAGTTAAAGGAGACCAAAGAGACTTTGGTTACTTAGTTGTTTTAAGAATCGTTGATTCTATTGATGCTATGACTGCATATGTTCCAGAATTACCATGGAATGTTATTCAAACAATGTCACAAAGAATAACTTCTGAAATTTCTGAAGTAACACATGTTGCATTATCTATAAGTGATAAACCACCTAGCACAATTGAATTCGCTTAAAAACAAATAGTACTTAAATGAAATAACATTTATGTACTTTCAAATCTTTTTTTAAAAAAAAATACTTAAATTATCATGGCAAATATGAAAACAACCAAAAATGCATACCTTGAAAGATTAACCAAACAAATACAGATGAAATCTGTTAAAGTTGGGAAAAATTTAGAAGGTAGCACACCACCATCTGTTTTTATTGGAAGATGGTCTTATCCTAAAGTTTATGCTGGGCCTATGATGGCAAATCAAATGGGTGATACCTCAATTATGGATTCTCCAGAATCTTGGATTGGACAGGATAAAAGCCAGGAAGATATAATTAACTATAGAATGAATCTTGTAAGAGGAAAACAGCTAATTAAAATTGATGATTTAGATAATCCTTTTGTTGAAAAACTACAAGATATCTCCCTAGCTTCTAAGGCAATTGATAGCGAAGCTACCTTTGGTAAACGTCCAACAGGAGCGCTGTTAACTGAAGACAGCATGCCTCATGGTCCAAGTGCAGTTATTGAAAAATTTGACATAGATGCAGTGCGTTGGGATAAACAGTTAGAAAAAACATACTATGATACTGATTTAAAAGCTAGTGAAGCTGTTTTAAACTTGCACAATAAAGATGTTCCATTTACAGCTATGCAAAAAGCATTTTCTGTAGGTGCCTTTGGAACAAAAAATAAAAGAAAACTAGTTCCGACCAGATGGTCAATTACAGCATGTGATACCACCTTAGCTGATCAATTCCTAAAAGAAGTTAGGAAATTTGAAAAAATTGATACCTACAGAGTTTATGAATTTGGAAGCTTAAATAATTATTATGTAAATATATTGACTCCAACAGAATGGCAATATGAATGGTATGAAGCATTTATTAAATTAATAGGTAAAGAAGAACTTATTTTCTCAGATTATGAAACAAATGGCGGGAAAAAAGAATATTCAAGAGTTGGTGGATGTTATTATACTGCTAAAATGGCAGTACTTGATAAGCTACTTAAAGAGAAAAAACAAGCAGGATTGATTGTTTTAAGAGAAGCTTACGAAGGATATGTTCCATTAGGTGTATTTAATGTTAGGGAAAATATGAAAGAAGCTATGGGAAAACCATACAAAGAGTTTGAAACCTTAAAAGATGCATTATTCTATAGTGGAACTAAATTAAAAATACCTATTAAAAAATATGTAAAACAGGGAACTCTATTAAATGAAATGCTCCATACAAAACAAACTACACTAGATCAATATTTTAAGTAGTGATAAAATGGAATTTAAGTTTAAACAAGCTAATAAGAAAACTAAAGAAGCAATGGCCAAAGTAGCTAGTGGAGAAAATCCTTACTTAAACGATAAAGACAATAGCTTTGAAAAAAATGCTCAAAATAAAGTAAAAGAGCTTACTGGCCATGAATATTGTAAAATAACAAATAGTGGAAACAACAGTATTTTTATAGCACTATCTGCAATTAAAGGTTCAGTTATTATTCCTGATCAAGGCGGATGGAACGGATTTAAGCAAATTGCCAAATACTTAAATAAAGAAATAATAACTTTAAAAACTGATTTAGGCCTTATTAATACAGATTATTTAGATGATTTAGACATTCCTAATGATTCTGCTTTAATATTTACTAGTTTTGCAGGATATAGTGCCAATCAAGATACTAAAAGTATTTCAAAATATTGTAAAAGTAATGGAATTATCTCTATTGAAGATGCATCTGCCGGAATTGGTGATGAAAAACAAGAACTGGGAAATGGAAAATTATCAGATATTATAATTGCATCAACAGGTTCTCCAAAAATCATTAATGTTGGAAGTGGGGGATTTATTAGCTCAAACAATCAAGAAGTTTTTGAAAATACAAAATTACCTCAAAAATTAAGTAAAACTAATGAAATAATATGTAGTGGTATGGATAAAGAACTTGATTTTGTAAAAAGTAATTTAAGCCAAACAATAAATGCAACAAAAGTATTAAAAAAACATATAAATAAGACATACCATGCAAGTAAAAGAGGTGTTAATGTAATTATTCAACATGATAAACCAAAAGATATAATCTGGAAAGTGAAAAAAGAATTACCAATAAATCATCATAATTTTATTACAAAATGTCCAAACTATAATCGTCTAAAAGAAAAAGGAATTGTAATTGAAGTTAAAAATTTAGATTACAGCAGTTTAAAAAAAGAAAATCTTGATAAAATAATTGAAGTTGTTAATAATCTACTGTAAGTTTAGTTATTTTATCAATTATTATATCCTCAATATCCATATCTGTTAACTCATCATCATTAATATCATAAATCTCTATTAATTTTGATTCATCAGCTATTAAAACATCATCATCTCTATCAAACATTAAAGATAATTCATCAACAATTTCATTAGAACAATTTATTAAGATGGCACATAAATTCATTTTTCCTTCTTTAAGACCAAGAATTTCAAAAGCCCTGGAAATTTGTCTTTGAGCAGAACATCTTAAACAAACTTCAACACTTAAATCTTTAGCTAAATTCTCAGCTCTACTAAAAGCTAAATAAGCCTGATTAACACCATGTTTTACATGCATTAAACCAGCTATTGCATCAGCATTTAATAGTTGAATAATCTCATCATCATTATTTTTAAGAGAATTGATTTTAGCTAGTGTTTGATTAACTGAATCAATATTTCCTCTAAATCCTAAAATATTAATATCCATAAAATCGCCTTAATTAGAAAGTAACCTATTAACACCAGAGATATATGCTTTTACACTAGCATCAATAATATCCGGTTCAGTTCCTCTTGCAGATATAATTTTATCTCCTTTTTGAAGCTTAACAATTACATCAATAAGTGCATCAGTACCGCCAGTAATTGCATCTACGTGATATTCAATAAATTCAATATCATCAAAGATATCTAAAGAATTAACAGCATTAATTGCAGCATCAACAGGACCAATACCAACTCCAGCATTTAAAATCTCCTTACCATCAACAGTTAATTTTACAGATGCTGTAGGCATAACCTTATTACCAGATACAATAGTAACTTCACTTAATTTAATTCTATCTTCCTGATTAATCTCTAAAACATTATTAGCTATTGCCTGTAAATCAACATCAGTAACTGTTTTACCTTTATCAGCAAGCACTTTAATGTTATCACAAATCTCTTTAAGCTGGTCCTTATTAACATTAACTCCTAACTCTTTTAATCTAACATCCAAACCATGAGTACCCATATGTTTACCAATGACAAATCTACGTTTACGACCAACAAGTTCTGGAGTTATAGGTTCATAAGTAGCAGAATTTTTAATAATCCCATCAGAATGAATTCCAGATTCATGAGCAAAAGCATTTTCGCCAACAATTGCTTTATTCGGTTGAATATAAACACCAGTTAATCTAGCTACCAATTTAGAAATTGCATAAATCTCATGAATTTTAATATCAGTTGAAAATTGAGGGAATAATTTATATATACCAACAACACATTCTTCAAAAGAAGTATTACCTGCTCTCTCACCAATACCATTTATAGTAGAATGGAATTCAGATGCTCCACCCCCTATAGCAGCAAATGTATTAGCAACCGCCAGTCCGAAATCATTATGACAATGACAACTAATTGGAACATTAATATCCTCTTTCAATTGTTTAAACATCCTAAAAGAAGATCCTGGTGTTAAAACACCAACAGTATCACATAAGCAAACCCTATCAACGCCATGTTCAATAGCATTAGTATAAACTGTTTTTAAAAAATCCACACTAGTTCTAGATGCATCTTCTGCAGATAATTCAACAGTTAAACCATGATCTTTACAATAATCAACAGCATAATTAGACATGTCTAGTAATTCTTCTTTAGTAATTTTTAATTTATCAAAAATATGTAAATCAGATGTAGGAACAACTAAGTTAACTGCATCAACATCACATTCTAAACAATAATCAATATCAACTTCAAGAGGTCTGGAAAAACTAAGAATCTCTGCATTAAAACCCTGTTTAGTGATATCTTTAATAGACTGCCTTTCTCCTTCTGAAGTAATTGCTGAACCTGCTTCAATAAAATTAACACCAATTTCATCAAGTTTAGTTGCAATTCTTAATTTATCTAAAGAAGTTAAAGATACACCAGGAGTTTGTTCTCCATCTCGTAAAGTAGTGTCTAATATTTTAATATTCATAAAATCACCGAATTAAAAAGGATTGTGAAATGAAAAAACAGATAAAAAATAATATTAAAAATAAGATAGTAATGTAATAGAAAAAGGCTTGCAGCGAAATGAAATTCCCATAGAAAAACCATAGTACACAAACAAAACACAAAAGGACTTCACTACTGGGATCGAAACGAGACCAGGTATAACCCCCATGCTATGACCGCAAAACCTATGTTCTAATACGTTATAAGAATGAAAAATAAAAATAAATAAAACCGTACAACTTTCACCCGTACTATTAACACCTAACCAAATTATTCAAAAGCTTAGTACTATAAAATCTAGTATAGTAAAACTTAAAAATAATCTATAAAATCATGCAAGCGAACAATTGGAAGTAGCGGACTAAACAACTC
>CAVDAS010000098.1:0-6420 GCA_963606955.1 Bacteroidaceae bacterium | reverse complement strand
ACTTATGATTTCAAGTGAATAAAAGTATTACTCATTAATTATCGGACACTCCCTAATTTCTCTTTTTTTTATTTTAACATTTTATTTACAGTATCTACTTTTGCATCTAAAGTTCTGTTTTTCCGATCTCGTCTGTCATCGACTTTAATAACTGTATAGACTCTGCCAATTCCAGTTTTAAATACTGCTTCTTGAGCATTAGCTATTGCTTCGTATAATTCTTTAAGATTACTAGCTTCTATTTGGGTTCCCATGCCTGTTAACTGATAATTAAGTCCGGAATCTTTAATAGCTTGAACTGCTGCAGTTACATATTCCTTACATTCAGTATCTGTAGTTCCAACAGGTAATATTGCGAAATCTGCTGTTATCATTTTTAATTCACCTGGTAAAATTATTTATTTATCTTATTATAAATTTATTTAGTAATGGTTCAATTAAACAAAGACGATTTTAACAAAAAGATATTTACAAGGATTAATAATTTAATAGCTGATTATAGTTTAATAAAAGAAGGTGAGTTAATAGCTGTTGCATTGTCTGGAGGTAAAGACAGTGTTTTAACCTTGCATGCTCTTAAAAATTATCAAAATAACTTAGATTTTGATTTAGTAGCTATTAGTGTTGATGAAGGAATTGAAGGGTATCGCCAACATGGTATAGATGCAGCTATTGATAATGCAGAAAAATTAGATATTGATTTAGTTCAAAAATCTTTTAAAAATGAAGAAGGTTTTACACTAGATGATGTTTATTCTGGCTTTAAAAGTGCATGTATTCCTTGTGGGGTTTTTAGAAGAAATATATTAAATAAAACAGCTTATGAACTTGGAGCAAATAAAATAGCTACTGGACATAATCTTGATGATGAAATTCAGTCTTTTTTAATGAGTTTTGCTCGTGGAGATTTAATTAAATTTTCAAAATTCGGACCAGAATTAGAGGTTATTCATCCTAAGTTAATTCCACGTATTAAACCATTGTGGAACACTCCAGAAAAAGAAGTTGGAATGTGGGCAATTTTAAACAATATTAATATTCATTTAGATGAATGTCCTTACTCTCATTTGTCTCTAAGAGCTAAAATTAAGGAATTTTTAAATAATAATGAGGATAAATATCCTGGAATAAAAAATAATATTATGGAATCCTTCCAAAAGATTTTAACTTTTGAAAGTGATATTCCAAGTAATTTAAATGAATGTAGGAAGTGTGGTGAACCTACATCTGCTGATATTTGTAAAGCCTGTGAGTTAAAGAAATTAATTTCTGATAATCACGAAAGCCATATATAATATGAATAATCCAAGTAAGAGTGCTCCTTCTTTTCTATCATATTTATCGCCTGTTTTAGCAAATATAAGACATAAAACAGTAACAAATATCATTAAAGCTAAATCAATAATCATATTTTGACTTACAATAATTGGATTTATTGCACTGCTTAAACCAAGTACAAACAAAATATTGAATATATTTGATCCAATTACATTTCCTATGACTAGCTGATTTTCATCTCTTTTTAGAGCGGTTAATGAGGTTACAAGCTCTGGTAAGGAAGTACCAATAGCTACAATCGTTAAACCTACTAATGTTTCACTCATTCCACAGGCCATTGCTATATAAGAAGACGCATCAACAACTAATTGTGCACCAAGAATAATTGCAATAAGACCTACAATTACATAAACAATACTTCTTACAATACCAAATTTTGGTTTTTCAACAAAATCTGCTCCTTTTGATTTTTTAGAGGTATATACTAAATGAGCAGTATATCCCACTATAAGAATTAATAATATAATTCCTTCAATTCTTGTTATGTCCCAGCTAAGTAATATGAATCCGACAACAAGTAGTGTAACGATTAAAAGGAAAGGAATGTCTTTTTTGGCTACATTTTCCCCTAGTTTTAACTCTTTAAGAAGAGCACATATACCAATAATTCCTAAAATATTAAAGATATTACTTCCAACAATATTACTTACAGCTAGTGCATTACTTCCCTGAATAGATGCAGATATAGATACTGCAGCTTCAGGAGCACTTGTACCAAAAGCTACAATGGTTAATCCAACAACAAGTGTTGGGATTTTTAAAATAGTAGCTATATTACTTGATCCACTTACAAAGATGTCGGATCCTTTTATTAAAATTACAAATCCAACTACTAAAAGCATAATTTGAATTAATAGTTCCATTATTCTTCCTCATTTTCTGATTCTTCCTGAGGGCCTAAATCAGTTACAAGTATTTTATCAATTTGATGCCCATCAATATCTAAAATTTCAAATTTGAATCTATCCCATTCATATACTTCATTTTCATCAGGGATTTTACCACTTAAACTTAAGATAAATCCTGCTATGGTTGTGTATTGGTCTTCTTTTTCATCTGGGAACTCTTGTTCATAATCAAATAGTTCTTTAAATTTATCAATTTGGAATCTTCCGTCAATTAACCAGCTACCATCTAATCTTTGAGTAGCCATTGGATTATCATCTTCATCAATCCCTGGAATCTCTCCAACAATTCCTTCGAGTAAATCATTTAGTGTTATTAAACCTTCAACACTACCAAATTCATCAACAGCAAGAGCCATGTGGACATATTCTTTGTTTTCTTTAAATTCTTTTAATAAATCTAGTGTTTCAAGATTTTCAGAAACAACCAATGGTTTTTTAATAATTGAATTGATGTCAAATTCTTCCTTGCTGAATAAAAGTGCTAAGATGTCTTTTGCTTGAACAACTCCAATAAAATCATCTAATTCTCCACTAGCTATTGGGAAAATAGACCTTTTACTTTCCATAATTTTAATTTCATTAACCCTTTTATCATCTTCTAAATTAACCCAGATAATTTCATTTCTAGGGGTCATTATAGATTCAACTTTTTTATCATCAAGTTTAAAGACTCTTTTAATAATATCTTCTTCTTCTTTTTCAATAGTTCCGTCTTCCCTTCCTTCTTCAATTAATAACTCGATTTCTTCTTCAGTTACTAATGATTCGGATTTACTTTTCATACCTATTGTCCATAAAACAAAATCAGTTGATTTAGCAAGGATTACACTAATAGGCCTACAAATTTTTGAAAGTACAACCATACTTTTAGCTAATTTTAAAGAAACTTTTTCAGGGTTATTTAGAGCAATAACTTTTGGTACAATTTCCCCAATTACTAATGTTAGGTAGGTTGTAATAATAACAACTACTAAAATACTTATTGTTCCACTATATGGGATATACGGTCCAATTATTTGAGATAAGGGTTCAGCTAATGTAGCTCCACCATATGCACCAGTTAAGATACCGATAAGAGTAATTCCTATTTGTACAGTGGATAAAAATTGATTTGGATCTTCTGCAAAATCAATAATTATTTGGGCATTTTTATGTCCTTCATTTAATAATTTCTCTAATTTTGCTTTCTTTGTCGACACAACAGCTAATTCAGCCATTGATAAAACTCCGGTAAGGATAATTAAAATTATTATTAAAATTATTTCAAATATTACGTTAGTCATTTTTCAACAGACCTTTTGTTAAAATTATAATTATAAATCACTAGCTCTTTGAAAGTCAGTGTTTCCATATATTTCATCTTGCATTTCTTGAACTGCTAGGGAAGCTTCTTCGCGAGTTTCTACTTTTTTAAATATTCTGCGTTGTTTTACTTTAAGAGTTTTCCCACAAACACACCTGCGAGTAGCTACTCCCTCTTTTGCATATAATACTCTTCCGCAGTCACATCGAAATATGAAATACATGGTAATTAATTCCATTAAAATTTTTTATTTAATAATTATGTAAAGATAGTTTATAAAAATTATTATTTTTTATCCGCCAAATATTTTCATAAATAAGGGTATAAAGACTTGTGAAGGCAATATAACAAGTGTAGCTATACTAACACCTAAATTGGTTCCAACTACAACAAGCAAAATTCTTGCTATGTTATTGTGCCATAAATCTTTTAAGCTTTCAATTTTAGTAAGATTAGTTATGTCTCTTTTCCTAACTTTTCTATATTTAGCTTCAACTAGTCCTGAAAACCATCCAGCTGCAAGTAATGGGTGAATAATAGTTAAAGGAGCTACTAATCCTCCAACAATGGCTGATTGAATTTTTGATCCAAAGACAATAGAACCAATAAATCCCATTATCATACTTATAACAATGAATTCATAGATATTCCAAGTTATATTAATCCCGCTAATGTATGCCAGAAAAAATATCACAATAAACAATATTGGAATTAAAGCTAAAATAACTTTAAACCATGGAATACCTTTTTTTTCTTTAATAACCTCTAGCTGACTTAGTGGAGGTATTGTTTCAGGATTATCTAAATATCTATTAATTCCAGGTTTATGTCCAGCACCTACAACAGCTACTACATGGTCTTGAGGGATTTTTAAAAGATTTCCTGCAAGATATGCATCTCTTTCTTGTACAAGAACTTCATAAACTTTTGGAGATTCATCTTTAAAGAATTCCATTAATTCATCAAGATTATCAGGGTTTTTTAACTCTTCAATATCAATTTCTTCTTCATCCTCACTTGTAAACATTGATGAAAGTAAGCTATATGCGAATTTAAGTTTTTCTACAAATCCCATTTTATTAAGAGCTCTTTGTAAGGTTGTGTTTATCTCTCTATCAATTAATGCTATTGGAATTTCTAAATCTTTGGCAGCTTCAATAGCTCCAATCATTTCGGATCCTGGTTTCACATCAACATCTTCTCCAATTTTAGATTGGAAATATGAAAGGATAGTTGTAGCTAAAAATAGCCCTACTTTTTCTTCTTTAATGATTTTTGAAACAGAAATAGTGTCATCTTCTTTTATACCCATCATTTCATTTCTTAGTCTGGTATATCTTCCTCTATCTAATTCAATAGCCACTACTTCTGGATGTTGCTCATAAATTGTATCTTTAACTTCTTCTACACTGTTTGCAGATACATGAGCAGTTCCTATTATAGTTAAACATTCTCTTTTCAAAAAAAACACATCGATTAATATTAATGTTATAATATATATTTTACAATTTGTATATAAATCTAATCTTTTACTAACTTTAATTTATTATTCTCATAAATAGCTACATTTTCACTTATATTTTTTAAAACACAACAATCAATATCTTGCTTAGATTTAAGTCTAGTTAGTTTTTTACCTGAATTGCAGCTATAAAATCCTTTTTTTAAGGAGTCATAATCTCTACTAGCTAGTATGGCTGCTTTTGCATAATCACTTATTTCACAATCATTATTTAGCTTATCACAAATCCAGTAAAGAATTTCACCAGATGCTAAAAAGTCTTCTAAGGCAAAATTTCCTTTATATCCGGCCATTACAACATCAATTTCATTTTCAGCTATTTCTACACTTTTATATCCTACAGCTTTTGCATTTACCATAGATCCTATAAGAACTTTAGAATCCATATTTTTAAGAATTCGTGTTCCATTACTGGTAGTTAATATAAGTGTTTTAACATCGGTATTGTAATTTTCAACATCTCTTGGTGAATTTCCAATATCAAAGCCTTCAACACGTTTTCCACCACGTTCTCCAGCTATTGCTCCACCAGTTTCTTTTTTTAACTTGAAAGCTTCCTCTGGTGTAAAACAGGCAATGATTTCATCAAAGTTATTCAAAGCAAGGGTAATTGTGGTACTTGCCCTAAGTGCATCAACCATTATTGATGTATCTTTTGTTTGTGTTTTTTCAAAACTTAATGTAACTTTCATAATTTATAGTTATATGTGTTTTAATTATTTAATTTTATGTTTCTTAAAATTTTTTTGTTTATGTGTGGTTATTTTTCTTTTTTAGCTATTAATTTTAATTTAAAACTTAATCATGTCATGTAAGTAATGTTTTTTAAAGTCATAATATTCTTTTAAGTGGGATCGTCAATTTGTTAGGACTTTTGTGTTTATTTTTTCAAAATCCTTTTTCCAGTCTTTTTTTAGTTTTTTATAATTTTCCAAGTTTTTTTTCAATGATTGTGGCTTTGATTTTATTATAATTGGATAATAATTATATTAAAGCGGATAAAACGAAATTAGATAATGCTAAGAAATTGTCTGGTTTTACAAATAGAGAAATATTTGAATTAGGATGTCAGTTTGTAATTGAAAATAATCAAAAACAGATTAGATGCAGAAATTATGGGACTACACGACGCAATAAATACAGTTAATGAATTAACTGAATCAATAAAGTGTAAATTAAAAGATAAAGAAGTTCCAACTGAACCTGGTCCAGGTATTAATGCTGATGAAGAGCTTAAAAGAAATATTATTCCCTTAGATTTATTTAAAGAAATTGTATTGTATTATATGGAAGATTATAATATAACTAACATTAAAGATCTTAACATTAAGAATAGGGAAATATTTAGA
>CAVDAS010000097.1:0-6494 GCA_963606955.1 Bacteroidaceae bacterium | reverse complement strand
TAAGAAAAATTCAAGCATGAAAAAATAAAAAATCAGTACCAAATCAGACAGAGCCCATTATCATGGTGTATGTCTTCAACAAGATGGTAATAGCCTCTTAAAAGAAGTGCAGGTGTGTAATTTTTTTCTAAAAGTAAATTATTAATTTCTAAAAATTCATCAACCTTCTTTTTTTGAAATAATTTAAATGAAAATTCATTTGCTTGTTTATATTTTTCATTTTTTATTAATTCAAGTGCTTTTTCATTTACCATATTTAATTTCCCCCTGTTATTCAATAATGGTTCTGCCTGTTAGGACATTTTCATAATCTTCAACATTTTCTTTAAGTAATTTGGGGATATCTAAATTGTATGGGCATTTTTCGATACATTGCCTACATTCATCACATTTTTTAGCCTGTTTTATTTTAGCCTGGTATTCTTCAGTCAAACTAGGTTCTGTAGGCATTCTTCTAAGCCATAATGACATTCTAGCACAGAGATTAATCTCAATATTCTTTGGACAGGGCATACAATAGCCACAGCCCCGACAAAAGTCGTCTCCCAGTTCCTCGTTATCTTTTTGTATAGCTCTTTTTAATTCTTCATCTAAAACAGGAGGATTTTCCTGATAAGATAAAAATTCATTTAATTCAGATTCCCACTGAATTCCCCAAATTGGTAATACATGATCATACTTTGCCATAAACGCATATGCTGCTTTTGAATTGGTGATTAATCCACCGCCTAGAGCTTTCATAGCTATAAATCCAATGTCTAGTTTTTTACATTTTTCAACTAAATCTAGTTCTTGAGAATCTGTTAAATATGAAAATGGTGACTGTAAGGTGTCATAAAGCCCACTGTTAATTGCCTGTTTAGCTATTGTAAATTTATGTGATGCCATTCCAATGTGTTTTATTTTCCCTTCTTCTTTAGCTTCAAGCATTGCTTCGTAAAGCCCGGAACCGTCATTAGGTTTTGGACAAAATGAAGGGTTATGGAATTGGTAAATTTCTACATAGTCTGTTTGAAGATTTTTAAGGGAAGTTTCTAAATCATTCCAGAAATCTTCTACATTTTCTGCCATAGTCTTTGTTGCAAAAACTACATTTTCTCTTACTTCATTGAGGGTTGTACCTAATTTTTCTTCACTGTCTGTGTAAAAACGAGCAGTATCATAGAAATTGATTCCATTGTCATATGCTTTTTGTATAATTTCAATGGATTCTTTTTTGTTTCGTCTTTGTATTCCAAGTGCTCCAAATCCGTTTTTATTAACTTTATAATTTGTTTTTCCAAGTCTGACTATTTTCATTTAACATCACTAGTATCCAATAATTTTTAATATAATATAAGCAATTATAATAATTAAAAGGGCAGTTATTGATGTTTTTGAAGATAAGAATTTAAAATGACTGAATTGTTTGTCTTCTACATTATTTTTATACATTAATCTGTCTTTTTCAAAGGAACATTTCTGATAAATATCTTCAAGGTTTTTATCTAATCTGCCTTTTTCATTTAACATCTCAATGGTTTTATTTAAGTGTTTAATAGCTTCATCATAGTTTCCAAGTTCAACATTACAGAATGCAGCTTTATAGTTAAAATTAGTAACTAATTCCAAATCATCTTTAACTTCTTTTTCATGAGTAATGCATGCATTATATGCATCCAGAGCTTTTTTATATTCTCCTAATTCATATAAAGCATTTGCTTTTGAATTTAGAGCTATTATTGTATGGTCTTCATCCAAACTTTTATCTAAATATTCTAGGGCTTTTTTGTAGTTTCCAGTTTTCTCAAGAAGCTGACCTTTATAGAAAATTTCTTTTTTATTTTCTCCAAATTTCTTTTCATATTTGTTTATTTCACTTAATGCTTTTTCATATTGATGGTCTTGCATTAAAAGCTCAATTTTACTCATTCTAATATTTTCATGGCTAATTCTAGCTTCTTCTTTTTGAGAATATGCATCATAATTTTTAAAAGCTTTATCCATATATTCAATAGCTTCTTTTAATTTATTTTTATTAGATAAAGACATAGCTTTATCGCATAATCCATTAATTGACTGAGGTTCTATATCTAAATACATATCAAAGTATTTTTCACCATAATCTCCATTATCATGATTTGGATCATAATATTGGTGATAGTGTCCTCTTTCTTCAATTGCAGGCAAATATTTTTCTTGGATTAATAAATCTAAAATAGTTAAGTATTCATCTATTTTATCTTTCCCATGTCTTTTTTTAGCTATATCAAGAGCTTTTTTATATTCCTTGTTTTTTATTAATTCTTTTGCTTGTTCAAGCTTATTGCTCATTATATCATACCTAAGTTTTTATTCAGCTCCACAAAAATAAATAACTACTCTTAGTGAATATTTATATATTTTCAAATTAATAAACTATATTAATTAATTACTATTTTTATTAAATTGTGATGATGATTTTATGAATGATTTAGAGGAAATTGTCTATAAACATGCTTTATTAAATGCTGCTAAGCATAAAGGAAGTGCAAATCCGGGAGCAGTTATTGGTTCAATTATGGGTCAAGAACCGGATTTAAGAAGTAGAGCAAAAGAAATTGGTCCAATAGCTGGAAAAATTGTAGCTCAGGTTAATAAATTAAGTGAAGAAGAACAGGCTTCTCAAATGGCTAAATATCATGTGGAAGTAAAAGAAAATAAACAAAAAAAAGAAGAAGGTCTTCAAGAACTTCCAGGTTCTCATGATAATGTAGTAATGAGATTTGCTCCAAACCCAAGTGGACCTCTACATATTGGTCATGCCCGTGCAGCAGTTCCAAATGGAGAATATGTTAAAAGATATGGTGGTAAACTTATTTTAAGAATAGAAGATACTGATCCTAAAAGAGTTTTCGAACCTGCATATGATTTAATTCCCGAAGATTTAGAATGGTTAGGAATAAAAGCAGATGAAGTTTACTATCAAAGTGACAGATTTGAGATTTATTATGATTATGCTCGTCAATTAATAGAAAAAGGAGCTGCTTACATGTGTACTTGTGATGGAGCTACTTTTAAAGAGCTTAAAGATAACTGTAAACCATGTCCATGTAGGGACAACAGTGTTGAGGAAAATCTCGAATTATGGGATAAATTTGATCAGATGAATGCTGGTGAGGCTGTTTTAAGAGTAAAAACAGATATTAATCATAAAAACCCGGCTATTCGTGATTGGGTAGCTATGCGTATTGTAGAAGAAACTCATCCACGTTTAGGAAATAAATACAGAGTTTACCCTATGATGAACTTTTCAGTAGCTGTAGATGACCATTTAATGGGTATGAGTCATGTACTTAGAGGAAAAGACCATTTAGCAAACAGTGAAAAACAAAAATACTTATATGACCATATGGGATGGGATGTTCCGGAATTTATCCATTATGGTAGATTAAAAATGGAAGATATTGCATTAAGCACCTCTAAAGCTCTAGAAGGAATTAACTCAGGGGAATACTCTGGATGGGACGATCCAAGATTAGGTACATTAAGAGCAATAGCTAGAAGAGGAATTCAGCCTCAAACAATATATAATTTAATTACTGAAATTGGAGTTAAAATGTCTGATTCAGCTATTAGCTGGAAAAAGATTTATGGAATAAACCGTAATTTCTTAGAACCAATAGCTAATCGTTACTTCTTTGTAGAAAATCCAGTTAAAATAACTGTTGATGGATATGAAGACGGTGATGTAGCTATTGAAAGACCATTACATGCAGACCATGAAGATAGGGGAAACAGAATATTACCATTTGCAGGAAGTGCATATTTAGCTAGTGAGGATATTAAAAATGGCGTAGCTAGATTAATGGACTGTGTAAATGTAGATATTGATGGAGATAAAATTACTTATAATTCAACTTCTTTTGAACAGGCAAGAGATTTAAAAGCTAAAATCATTCAATGGGTTCCAATTGAAGATAATGTTAATGTCAGTATTGTTATGGATGATGCATCTATAAAAACAGGTCTTGGTGAAGGAGCACTAAAAGATTTAAAAGTTGGAGATGTAGTACAATTTGAAAGAGTTGGATTTGCTCGTTTAGATGAAATTAAAGATGATGAGTTAGTATTTTATTATGCTCATAAATAGGTGGAGTATATGACATTATTTACTAATGGATATATTACTTTACCAATTCCTGAAGGCTTTCAAAGTGTAAATAATCAGGATGAGTTTGTTGAGTTATTTTTAGTTGATCCAACAAAACCTATGACTATTAAAGTATTAGTTACTCCTACAATGGTTGGTTTAGTTGATATAAAAGAAAACATTGAGAAAAACTTTGAAAAGGGGCCTGGAGAATTAATTTTCTCCGATTTTGTCCCTATTAATGATGATATTTATTATGCAGCTATTTCTTCTATGGATAATGGTGAAGTATCTGCTCGTTGTAATGAATTTTTATTTGTAAAAGATGATAATTTATATTCTTTTGAATTTGCATATCCTTATGCTGATGCAGAGCTAGATGACTTTTATTTAAACATAATTCGTTCATTAAAAATAGGAAAAGCAAAATATATAGTAGAAAAAGAAAGTTACAGGATAAATGAATAAAAAAATAAGAATTTTTTCTTATTTTAATATACTTTTTTGATGTCTTTTGGAGTAATGATAATGTTTTTACCTCTGTATTTTACAGATATTTCATTACCTCTAATTCCATAGACTTTACTTGAATATGTTTCACCGTCATGTTTAAATATAATTTCAGCACCTTTACGAAGGATCATATCCTCATTATTTAAGGTTATTTTAATATTGTTTCTTTCTGGTTTTTCTTTTATTTTAATACTGCTTGTATTTGATGTTTCTTCTGCTTCAGAGCTTTTAGCCATGTTGAATACTTTACGAGTATTTTCTTGTCTTATTAATTGTTCTTGAGTTGGTTCTTGGTAATCGTAGTCACTAGGATACTCTTCATGCCTTTCGTTTATAATAGGTTCGTATTCAGGGAATTCCATTTCTTCTTTGTATGTATTCACATTTCTTAAATACATTTCATCTGCAATTTGTTTTTCCTCGTTTATTGAACGTTCTGGTGCAAGTTTTTCTTTTACTTCATTGAATATTTTGGAATTTTTAATATGGTTTGTTATTTTAGCTAAATCTTTTCTGTAGTCTAGATCTCCTATTATATTTTCTTCAGGTGTTGTTTCTTCTTCTTTAAATAATTCAGATTCTTCTAATGGAGCTCCAAATTCATAATCTTCTTCAACAGCTGGAAGAACACTTAATTCATTTTCATCTGTTTCAATTTTAGTTGGAGATTTTAAATTTGGTGTTTTTATTTCTCCATCTTTAGCTAAAATGTCTGCAACATTTTCTTCATCTGGTGTGTTGTCTTCTTTTTTATCTTCAATTAAGACATCACTAATACTTTTTTCTTTTTTATCTTCAGTTGAATCATCTTTAGCTTCTTCTTTTTTATCTTTAGCTAAAATGTCTGCAACACTTTCATCTTTTGGAGATGTTTCTTCCTCTTTGCTAGATTTTATTGCATCAGCTATTCCTTCTGAATTGTATATGCTGTCTTTTATTTTTTTAGAATCTTTTGTTTTTTCGTCTTTAGCAGAACCTTTGATAATGTCATAAAGATTAACTTCATTTTTAGTGTCTTTTTCTTTTTTGCTTTCAACTACCATGTTATTTGTTGTTGATTCATCTTTAATTTCAGTTATTAGGTTTTCTTCTCTTTTACCTGCTTTCATTTGTTTAATACTTTCTTTTATTTCTGTTGTATCTTCTTTTTCTTTTTTAATAGTTTTAGATTCTTTTTCTCGTTCATCATCTTTTCTTTTTGATTCTTTAATCAGTTCATCAATACTGAATAAATCTTTTAATTCATGTTTCGGCTTTTTATATTCAATATTTTCTTTTTTCTTGTTTTCGTTATTTTTACTCATAATATCCATCTGGCTTTTATTAATTGGTTCTTGAAACTTTTGGACTTTTGTTTGGTAATTAAAATTTATAGGTTTCTCCAATTCTTCTTCACTCGTTTCGGGAATAATATAACTGTTAAAGTTATCTTCGGGTATTTGGCCTTGTTTTCTTAAGGAAGTGCCTTTTTGTTGATTTTGTTTAGAAAAGTATGTTGAAACAGAAGATTTAGTTGGTGTGGTCTTAGATAGACTATTTTGACTATTTTTAATTTTATTTTTACCTGTTTGGACTAGTTCATTTATACTATCCTTCGGTATTAATGGAGATTCGTCTTTTTCTAATTCATTTTTTCTAAAGTACAGTTTTACAGCAATAATTGCTATTATACCGATTATTGCAATATTGACCCACACCAAAATTGTAGTTTCATTCATTTTTCTTTACTTCCTATTTTGTTAAAATTATAATTTATAATAATATATCAGTTATTTGTAATTATATAGTTTTAGATTTTTAAGTATGCACAGAAACTTAAGAGTGTTCCGAATAATTAAATTTTTCAACAAAACTAAAAATAAAAGTATTA
>CAVDAS010000096.1:0-6559 GCA_963606955.1 Bacteroidaceae bacterium | reverse complement strand
TGATTTTATGAACAATACTGCTAAAAATGGTAATGCTATTTGTGCTGGAAGAGGTGATGTGTCTTGTAAGGGAGATACATTTAATGGAAAAACTAGTTTTATCCCATCTTGGGGTGATGTTTATGGAAATGGTATATTTATGACCAATTCAACTCAAAATAATACTTTTGATGACAGTGTTGTTTCTTCCAATGTAGTTTCTGTTAGCAGAACATCTGCCAATACTTTTTGCATAAATTTAGTTAATGGTAGTTCTACAAATGTATATCAAATAGCTGTTTATGATGTTGAGAGTTTTAAAAATGCGTCTAAGTTTCTTTTAAATAATAAGGTTCATTATGATGTTGTTTTAATTGATTTTAAAGCTAATTCTGACATTCATTTTAAACCATGGGATGGCTCATTATTATCCCAAAATCCCGATTTTGTTGGAAGACTTATTATTCGGGGTAATGGTGCAACAATAAAAGTTGATGATCCTGATTTTAGGGGTTCATTTCATTTTTTAGATGTTAAATCAAAGGGTTATATAATAATGAATAATATTACAATAGAAGGTTTTAACACAGCAGTATCTAATTTCGGGTTATGTCATTTTACAAATGTGACTTTTAGAAAAAATTGTATGCATTATTATATTGATGAATCTAATGGTGGTGCAATAAGAAATCATAATTTCCTCAACTGTGTGAATTGTACTTTCGACGGCAATGAAGCAAGATTCGGTGATGCAATTTATAATGATAAATTTTCTAGTTCAACACTAACTGATTGTATATTTGTGAATAGTACTAGCTGGGGAATTAATACTATATTTAGGCAAATTGCATCAATTTCTGATGAGGAAAGTGTTTATACTAATAATTACATTAAAACCTGTGATGGAGCTAGCTGTATAATTATTAATACTTCAAGTGAATTGAATGTTTTTAATATCAGTAATACTGATGATTTTAAAAAGTCATTAGATGCAATAAGCCATTTAGGTCATGTTAATTATGCAGTTTTAAATTTTACACAGAATATGCATTATGAAAGTAAAGATTCATCATGTACGCTTATTAAATTAAATAATGTGGATAATTTAATTATTAATGGAAATGGCGCAACTTTTTCTATAATTAATCATAAGGATGATAATTTTTGTCATTTTGTATCAGTATTAAACGGTCAATCATGTGTTATAAATAATTTTACAATAACTGGGTTCAATCAACCATTATTAAATCATGGTTCATTATATATTAATAATACAATATTTAAAAGCAATAAATGTGATTATTGCTCTGAGAAGGATTATGGTGGTACAATTTATAATTTTGGTGTTGTATCTGTGTTTAATTCTAAATTTGAAGATGGATATGCAAAATATGGAAGCTCAATTTATAATTGTAAAGGAATTGTAAATTGTAATTATTGTAATTTCACAGGAAATAAGGATTATAGTGAGGGTGGAGTGATTTATAATTGTGAAGGAAGATTAGTCTGTAATTTTTGTAATTTCATGCATAATAGTGCTCATTATGGTGGTGCAATTTACGACAAGGAAGGGGTTACAATGTGTAACTATTGTAATTTTACAAGTAATTCTGTTAGTAAGGATGGTGGTGCAATTTACGGAGACCATGCATATATGATTTGTAATTATTGTAATTTTACAGGTAACTCTGCTGACGATGATGGTGGAGCTATATTCAATCATTATGGTGTATTAATATTAAGTAATTCTACATTTGCACACGACAATGCAGGGGACGATGGTAAAGAGATATACAATGACTTCGGTCACCTTGTATTGAATATGTGTGTATTTTATATTAATCCTAACGAAAATAACTATATATTCAATTATGGGAAAGATTGTAAATGCGAAAATTATAATTCAACCGTTATCCAAAATGGTGAAGTAGTACTATGTTCTATATCTTCAGATGCGCCTAGTGAAGGTTTCATATGGTTTTTGAGAATATCAGAAATTGCTATTTCATTTGCATTGGTGGTAACTTGTGAAGTATGTTCATGTGGTACTTTAACTGTTTTGTTGGTAACTGGAGTAGGCGGAATGCTTCTTGCAGCTGGTGAAGAATTTATTGAAGGTTGTATAAATCACAACGTGAATTTTGGTTCTTGTTTATGTATGGCTGTTATATCAGGTGTTTTCAGTGCAGTTTGTGGTGGAGGGGCACATTTAGCTGCTAATTATTTAATCAAAAATGCTGCTAAAAAGGTACTTAAAGCTGTGGTTGCAGGTGCTATAGATCTTGTGGGTGAAATAGCAACTGAAGTTGTACCTCGTCCGTTCGATGATTTTGATATAGGTAATGATATGGATACTTCCTGGTTAAACAGTAAAAATTAAGAGTATTTTTCCTTTTTTAGGAGAAGAAATTAATTTTTCTTTTTTTTATTTTCTTAAATTCTCAATAGCTATAAAAACAAGTATTTATAAATAATTTTATTGTATGATTAAAGGAAGTACAAAAATTGTAGGATTAATAGGCCATCCAGTAGAACATAGCTTCTCTCCGCCGATGCATAATAGTGCCTTTGAAAAATTAGGCCTAAATTATGCTTATCTTCCATTTAATGTTTATCCTGAAAACTTAAAATCAGCTATTTTAGGAGCTAAGGCTCTTAATATTGTAGGATTTAATGTAACTATTCCCCATAAAATCAATGTAATTAAATATTTAGATAAATTAGATCCGATAGCTTGGGCAATTGGTGCAGTAAATACAATTGATTTTAAAGAAATGAAAGGATATAATACTGATGGGATTGGTTGTATTAGAGCTATTGAAGAGGTAACTTCAATTAAAGATAAAAATATTGTAGTAGCTGGAGCTGGCGGAGCAGCAAGAGCTATTTCATTTTATTTAGCTTGTGAGAATCCTCAAAGTATAAATATTTTAAATAGGGATGTTAAAAAAGCAAAATCTCTAGCTAATGATGTTTATGCTAATTTTGATTCAATTGATAAAATAGCTAGTTATATAAAAGATGCAGATATTTTAATTGACACAACGCCTGTAGGAATGAGTCCCCATACAAATGATACTCCAATTGTCACATCAGAGGATATGCATTCTGATTTGGTAGTAAATGACATTGTTTATAATCCAAATGAAACTGTGCTTCTTAAGCAAGCTGTTAAGGCAGGAGCAACTCCAGTTTATGGAATTAAAATGCTGCTGTATCAGGGAGCAGAGAGTTTTGAGATTTGGACAGGTAAGGAAGCTCCAATTGATGTTATGGAAAAAACACTTAGAAAAACACTTAACTTATGAGGAATTATAATGGATTCTATATTTAATTTTGCTGTTAATCAGGATAAGGATGAATTTAGCTTATCTAAAAAAGATGTGCTGAAATTTTTAAAAATAATTGGTGTAGATACACGTTTTATTAGCTATACTAGTGATAAAATCTATATTAATAATTTAAGATTTTCCAAATTCTCTAAAAAAAGACAGCATACTTTTAATAAACAATATCCAAATATTGAAGTAGTTAGAAACTCTTTATTTCAAAAAATATGCTCTAAAGCATCTAGGGTTTTAGCTGATGAAATAAAACCAAATAGCAGGATTTTAATTCCTAAAAATAATGAATTGGTAGAAATCATTTTAGAGCCATATACTCGTAAATATGGGGTAACACTAGTTTTTGATGGAGATTTTGATTTAATAGCTAATCCGATTATTTTAGATGATAAAGTAAACTCCATATTTTGTGATATTTTTAGAGGGGATGGTTTAACTTTTAGTAAAAAAGATAATGAGATTTATCCATTAATTAATGTGCCTCTAGACTGGATTAATTCATTTTTAGAAATGGATGGTAAAAAAATAATAGAAACTAAGGATTGGGATGATTTATCTACATCTTTTATGGAATTTTTAGAAGATGTAGCTCCTCAGTATCGTGAAAATGTTTTAAAAGCTTATACATATATTGAAAAAGAATTAGAAGCTAAATAAGGAAACTTGTTTATCAGTTTTCTTTTTAGGTTTTTCCTCTTCTTCTTTTTCAGGTTCCTCTTCAGTTTGGGTAGGAATTACAGCCATTAATCCGTCTTGGATTTCTTTGGCTCTTTCATCTCTTTGTTCAACTTGTTTTTGGGCTTTTTGTTTTTCCATTTTTTCAATAACTTTTTTAGGTATTTTCCTTGATCTGAAACGCTTTATTTCATCTTCTTCAAAACCTAAAAAGTCTGATATTTCCCAGGCAAGTTCATTATCCTCAAACATAATTTCAAGATATGGAAACATTGAAATAGCTACACTATGTGAAATATGCATTTTTTGAGACATTTTTTCAGCTATTTTATCTCTGAGGTTTCTTTTTCCTCTGTTACGTCCCATTAAGGTAAATACAGTAGGTGAAGTGATTCTTGTAAACTTTTTATAAGTTTCATCTTTTGAATCGCTAACTCCAACACCCATAAAATCACTTGCATACTTCCAGTAGCCGTAATATCTGCTGTTTCTAGCTCTTCCAAAGTATAAATCAGCTTTAGCAATATTTTCATATGCTTTTTTGATTTCTTTTTTCTTTGTGTATTCTCGCGGAATATTTTCTGCAATATATTCCATTACAAGTGTTGGGTCTTCTTCAACCATCAATGCTTTTTTAACATGATTTGGATTTTTACTTTTTAAAACAGCTGTAACTCCATTGATGATTGTTGATCTGTCGTCTTTAGTAGTTATATTTTCAACATCACTTAATTCAAGAACATCAGTTTTACTAGCTAGTGCCTGGAGGGTATTTATTGCTGAGCGCATATCTCCATTAGATTTTTTAGCAAGTTCTTTAAGTGCTGCAGGATTTGCTTTAATTCTTTCTTTAGCAGCTATCTGTTTAAGTAATTTATTAATACTTGGGCTTCTAACTTTACTCATTTTTAAAACATCACATTTTGTTTTAAATGATGCAATACGTTTTGAATAAAAGTCATTAGCTATTAAAATCATTGGATGTTTTGCTTTTTTAATAATATCTCCAATAGCTCTAACTCCTCCACGATCATTAGTTCCATGAATTCCATCTACCTCATCAAGGATAAGCAGTTTGTAATCATCTCCAAATAATGATTTGCTGGAAGAAGATTCTCCAATAGTACGTTTAATAACATCCTGTGAACGTTTATCACTGGCATTTAGCTCTATATATTCTGAGAACTCTCTAGCTATTGCCTGAGCCAGGGTAGTTTTTCCAATTCCTGGAGGTCCAACTAAAAGTAGAGGTTTTTGAGGATTACCCTCTTTCCAATTAGCTACCCATTTTTGGATTAATTCTTTCTCTTTATTATTACCAACCACTTCATCTAGTGTTTTTGGTCGGTATTTGTCTGTCCATAACATTTCTATACCTTATAAGAATTGGGTTAAAAGAGCTTCTAGTTGGATTCTTGGATTTGCTCCTTCTCTTATTCTAAAATCACAATCAGCTATTGCTTCAATCAAATCAATATAAATATCTGCTTCCATTTTTCCTTCAAATACTCTTTTGGAAACATCCTGGTAAATTTGACTAACCATGTCTTCTCCACTTGTTCCCTGTAAAACCATGGTTTCTCTTAAAAGATTACGTGCACCCATAAAGTCTCCAGATAGTGCACTTGTTATGAGATTATGAACATCTTGAGGTTTTGCTTTTGAAACAACTTCATAAACTGCAGTTTCATCAACATGTTCCCCTTCAGAAGCTGCTGCCTGAAGTACATTTACTGCTTTACGCATATCTCCTTCTGCAAAATATTCAATAGCTTCTATTCCTTCATCACTATATTCAAATCCTTCAGATGTACAAATGTATTTTAATCTGTTTGCAATTTCTTCTCCTTTAATAGGTCCGAATCTGAATATTGCACATCTTGACTGTATAGGGTCAATAATTTTAGAAGAGTAATTACAGGAAAGTATAAATGATGCAGTTTTAGTATACATTTCCATTTCACGACGAAGAGCATGCTGAGCATCTTTAGTCATGTTATCTACTTCATCTAAAAATATTATTCTAAATGGAGCACCAACAGGTTTTAATCTGCAGAAATTTTTAATATCATTTCTTACAGTATCAATTCCTCTTGCATCTGATGCATTTAATTCTAAAAAGTTTTGTCTCCAGTACTCTCCAAGAATAGCTTTTACAAGTGCTATTGCTGTAGTTGTTTTTCCAACACCTGCAGGTCCTGTAAACATTAAATTAGGCATACTTTCTTCGCCTACATATTTTTGAAGCCTAGTTACAATCTGTTTTTGCCCGATAATATCATCTAAATTTTGTGGTCTATATTTTTCTACCCAAGGTCCGCTCATTAAATCACCATATTATATAATTATAATTTTTATTAAATTAAGTTTTGGTTAGATTTTGTAAAATATTTGCAGGTGAATTTCACCAGCTTTATTTAAAAAGACTTTTTTTCTTATTTAAAATCCTTTGTTTTTCATTTTAAGGGTTTATTTTTTCTAAATTTATATTTGGGGGGTGGAATAGGCGTTTTTTAAAAGATTAATTCTTCGGTTTTAATCATAATGTTTAAGTATAACAG